>JAFTUS010000065.1 GCA_017466125.1 Lentisphaeria bacterium
CGCGCGGTTTTTTTATTTTATTTTTTTATTTTATGTTGGCCTGTTCGCGGAACCAGCGGGCAGCAGGAACAACCCAGTCCGCAACAGCATGCCCCGTACGCAAAATACCATACCCGTGACCACCCTCACTGAAAAGATGCATCTCCGCACCAACTCCGGCACGCTTCAAAGCCAGATACCACCCCAACGCATTTTCCACCCGGATCGGATCATCTTCCGATTGCAGCAGAAATGCGGGAGGCGTGTTCGCAGTAACGTTGAACTCCGGAGCAAGGTTCAAATCATCATCCGCCAGATACGCCGGATAGATCAGCGCAACAAAATCAGGACGGTAAGAAAGTTTGTCCGTGTCATCATGCGGCGGATAAGGAACCTCCTCCGCCGGAGCCGCCAGCGTCGCAGTCAGATGCGCCCCCGCCGAAAACCCCATAGCCCCGAGACGGGCGGGGTCGATATCGAATTTCTCCGCATTGGCGCGGATGAAACGCATGGCACGGGCGGCGTCTGCATGAGCCGCCTGCCGCTGGGAGGGACAGCGGTATTTGAGCAGAAATGCCGCAAAACCGATGCTGTTGAAGTAAGCGCAGATGTCTTCCCCCTCATGGTTCCACGCAAGGATATTGTAACCGCCGCCGGGACAAACCAGCACAGCGGGGTGCGGTCCGCTCCCGGAAACGGGGTAATGTGTGACCGTCGGAACAGTCACATCGGTCAGGCGGAGAATACCGTCCTCCCCCGGAGTTGCTTTTTCGGTACGTCCGCAATCTGCGGGATCGGTAAACGGTTTTTCTGTTTCCCAGAGCAAATAAGTTTTTTTCATAAGATCTCTCCTGTTGAAATTTCTCTGTAATGTATCACAATTTGCCGCATTTCGCAAGATGTGTAACGGACTGAAACGGAAAAAACAGTGATTTTTAGGCAATACATAAAAAAATTCGCGCGCAGCGCGCACTTCGCACCGGGTCGTACCCGGACGTGGTCCAGCGGCGGAACGCTGGTCGCCGCCTTAAAATGGCGGCGAAAGTATAAGCGAAGCGTCAAAATTGCCGCAACGCGGCAATACCTCTCGCCGGGAGCGATGCTCCGAAAAAAAGAGCGTAGCATATTTTTTTCGGGGCGTTGAGCGTACGGCGGCCGAACGTCGGCCTCGGTAGTGGTCGGCTGTCGCCCCTCCGGGGCTCTCGAGCCTCCGGAGCTTTAAGTAAAAATCCGCGCGCAGCATATTTTATCGGGGCGTTGAGCGGACGGCGCATCCCAAAGCCCCAGTAAAATCAGTCAACGTTCAGTATAGAGCCGATTTTTATAATTTACAGCCTTTTTCTGCCGAATGATTTGAAAACCGTATTTTCCTGAGATATATTACGGGAACGGGAATTTGAAAATGAAGAATAAAAGAAATAAAACCATCGACTTTACCGCAGAAGAAGGAGCGGAATATGCCGCCAGAGCGATCGTTGCCGACCACAGAATGAGTTTGCAGGAAGTGTGCGGCAGAACGATTTGCGGAGATACATTTCAGGTTTTGCCGCTGCTGCCGGAAAATTCAGTCGATCTGCTGATCGCCGACCCGCCGTACAATATGGCAAAAGACTTTCACGGTAGTAAATTCAAAAAACTCTCCGGTGAAGCCTATGAGGAATATACAGAAAAGTGGGTGCGTGCCGTTCTGCCCCTGCTGAAAAAAACAGCCTCCGTCTACGTCTGCTGCGACTGGCAGACCAGTCCAGCCGTCTACAACGTGCTGAAAAAGTATTTTATCATCCGCAACCGCATCACCTGGCAGCGGGAAAAAGGACGCGGAGCATTGAACAACTGGAAAAACAGCCACGAAGATATCTGGTTTGCCACCTGTTCCGGAGAGTATACGTTCAATGCCGATGCGGTCAAGCTCCGCCGCCGGGTGATCGCCCCCTATAAAACGGAGGGCAAACCGAAAGATTGGGAGGAAACACAGGATGGAAATTTCAGAAACACCTGTCCGTCCAATTTCTGGGACGATATCTCCATCCCCTACTGGTCGATGCCGGAAAATACCGCACACCCCACTCAAAAACCGGAAAAACTGCTGGCAAAATTGATCTTGGCAAGTTCAAATGCAGGGGATGTGGTACTCGATCCCTTCGCCGGTTCCGGTTCCACCCCGGTCACGGCGAAAAAACTCGGACGCCTTTTCCTCAGCATAGAGCAGAATATCCAATACTGCGCCTGGGCCGAAAAACGGCTGGAAACAGCCGAAAAAGACCATACCATTCAGGGTTACACAGACGGCATTTTCTGGGAACGGAACACCTTCGCACAGCAATCCGCCCGCAAGCGGGTAGCACCCGCGGGCAGGTAGTGACGGCGACGTTGCTGCATCCTCCTTCGCCAAAGGCTTCGGAGGACAAGCCAGAGGGGGCGGGGCGCACCTGTCGGGCGGCAAGGTGCCGCTGCAGGGTAGCCTGTCGGTAGTACGGGGGACTTTGGCTGCGACTGGCGGATAAGCCCTATAAGCCCTATAAGCCCTATAAGCCAAGAGCCTCTTGGTGCGGCGAGCAGAGGCTCTTGGTGTCGGCTTTTGGCGCAGATTACGGCGTGGGTGCCTGTCGGCAGTACGGTTGCCCTTGGCTGCGACCGGCGGAGAGGTCGGACATGTCAGACAAGTCGGACAAGTCGGACTTGTCGGACAAAATGGCCTTGGTGCGGCGAGCAGAGGCTCTTGGTGTCAGTTTTTGGCGCAGATTACGGCGTTGTCGCCCCCCGCAGTCGCAGCCAAACGCCCCCAAACAACCCCTCCGCAGTTCGACCACGGCGGATGTATCGTGAGGTAATGTCGAAGGGCAATCAAGGAGCGGCAAGGGAGCTGGACTTGCGTCCGCGACCGCAGTCGCAACGCAGATTGCCCGAGAGATTACCCACGAGACGCCGCCGCACGTATCTTACCCGAGATACTTATTTACGACCTCAGCGTAATCCTGAAATTCCCGGTCGGAGTATTTTTCCAGATAGGCTCCGTCCATGCGGACGATGAATGTGGTGATATTTTTAATGCCCAATGAGGTGTAGAACCGGATATCTTCTTCGGCGATTTTTTTGTTGAACGGCGATTTGTGCAAATCGCCCGGTTTTCCGTAGAGAGAGCCGTCCAGCCAATATTCCAGAATGTGCATTTTTTCTGCACCGAAAAGTTCCAGCAGTTCAATCAGATACTTGAGGTGCTGACGGTTTGCTCCGCTGCGGGAGTCGCAAATGGCGTATTCGTAACTGCGGCGGTAGGGGGCGTATTCGCAGATCACGTTGGGACGGGGGCGGACGAGACGCGGCGTTTCCAATGTATCCAGATAAGCGAGATAGCAGACTTTTGCCTGCGGATCGACCGTAACGGCGGCATCGGCAATGGTGTTGGCGGAGATGAGTGCCTGTTCCGAAAAGGTGTAGGGGGTACATCCCCGGCAGTGACACCATTGACCGGGAGCATCACACGCCCACAGAAAATAATCGTGGGTGGAGGAGGGCAGACGGCGGATGATGTCCGCAGCGGAATTTCCGATGATCTTCAATGTATCGGGATTGGAGACGCACCAGTTGAAATCCTTGACCCGTTCCATGGAACGCTGGGTCTGCTGAAAATATTCCGGATGCGTATCGAACCACTTTTCCGGCATCAGGTTTTTGGAGGCGTGGAGTTCATACTCCAGTTCCAGCCCTGAAGCGGCAACGCGCTGTTGAAATTCCGTTGAAGCATATTCGCCGAGGTTGACAAAAATATCGTGCGCCGCCCCGCCGCCGGAGTGGATGCCGAGCGTATTCAGCCCGGCGGATTTGGCTTTGCCGATCCAATCGACCCCTTTGAAATCATCGGGTACTGCAACGATACCTTTTTTGAAATTGCCCATTTCTTATTTCCTCTTATATATTATTTTTGCCTTTTTACAAAACATTGACTGCTTTTACCGGAACTTCGGGATGCGTTCCCCGGAGGCTCGAGAGCCGACCACTACCGAGGCCGACGTTCGGCCGACAGCCGACCACTACCGGGGCCGACGTTCGGCCGCCGTCCGCTCAACGCCCCGATAAAATACGCTGCGCGCGGAATTTTACTTAAAGCCCGGAGGCTCGAGAGCCCCGCAGGGGCGACAGCCGACCACTACCGAGGCCGACGTTCGGCCGCTGCGCGCGGAATTTTTTTTATTTCTTCATTCGGTCAGTGCGGAAGCCTGCCGCCGGAAGTCCCTCTTTGTTGTAAAGATTGGCGTCAATGGGGTTGTTGTCCCACGCATAACGGGCATGGACCGGTGACGGCACAGCCGGGGATGAGAGCAAAACCGTACTGCCCTCAATGACCGCATCCGCCCAGTGATACACCTTATCCGCTCCGGCAATGGCGAAACGGCGCAGTTTTCCGCCTTTGGCAGTCAGACCGTTTTCGGCGTTTTTGAAGCGGATACGGATTTTATTTCCCTCAATGATCATTTTCTCAAATTGCGGACTGGCGGAACACTTCTTACCGTAGACGATCCGCATCGCCTCATTGACCATCCGTTTTGCAACGGTCTGCTTGTCGGTCGGGTGGATGTCCACCGGATTTCCAACATCGGTGGTGACTGCCATACCGGTTTTTGGGAATTTCAGCGCATCGGACTGGATCTCACGCACTCTTGCCCAGTTGCTTTCACGGGGCTGGAGTTTTTCGTAAAAATCAGCGGGCAGTTTCAGTTTCGGAGCATGTTTTTCCAGACTGGAAAGTTGAGCGAAAATAAAGGGCATTTCCGGGTCGTTCCACTCTGCGCGCCACGATTTTATCAGTCCGGGGAACAACTTGGCGTACCGTTCCGCTCTGGAGGTGTTTCCTTCGCCCTGATACCAGATGACGCCCCGGATGGGGAAACGCTGCAAACCGTGGATCATACCGTTGTAGAGAGCCGACGGATAGTGCGGCGTCGTATCGTAGGGGGAGCGCGGCCGGGGGGTGAATTTCTGCGACAGCTGGAATTCGACTTTCATCTTCCACCCTTTCCCGGAGAGGGGCAGACGGTGGGGGCCGCGCCCCAGATAGAGGTGGTTCGGCCAGCCGTGAAATCCGCCCTTGTCGGCGAAGTTGATAACGCGTACAGCAATGGTGTTCAACCCCGGTTTGATTTCGTAGCCGGGGATCTTGTAGGCGCGGGGAACCCACCACGGGCGGGCATAACCGTACCCTGTCGCCCCGACCGGACGGCCGTTGAAATAGGTTTCATCCCAATCGTCGATCGTACCGAGGTGCAGGATCATATCTTTTCCGGCAAGTTCCTCCGGAACGTCGATCTGTCTGCGGAACCAGACGATTGCAGGGCGGTAGATGCGCAACTCGTCGAAACGGACGGGCATTTTGGTATCTTTCCAGAGGTTTTCTCCGGAGATTTTTTCCTTGTGGAAATCCTTTGCCGCCTCAAACTCTTTTGTGTGATTTCTGAAAAAAGCGTGTTCCCACGCCACTTGTTTCGGGGCGCGGATCTGCTGCAGTTTTGCGTAATGAAGTGACGGATAGCGGAGGGAAACAGCGGCGATATCCTTTGTGCCTGCCAGCAGCAGAGCCTTGTGGCTCATCCACGTTTCAATGGGCGTTCCCCCCATAGAGGCGTTGATGATGCCTACCGGAATTTGGAGTTCCTGCTGCAAATCACGGGCAAACAGATAGCCGATCGCTGAAAACCACTTGGCGGCGACCGGAGCGGCGACCATCCAGCCGTTGGTCTGGATATCCGGTTTGGTTTTGACAAAGGAGTGTATGCGGCTGATATCCAGCATACGCAGCTGCGGCCGGTTCCGTGCGGTCTGCTGTTCTGCATCGCTGTTGGCGGCATCTTTCAGGATGAACGCCATATTCGACTGTCCGGAGCAGAGCCAGACTTCGCCGATGAGGACATCCTTTACCGTCAGGGCGTGACCGTCTTTCCCGCTGACGGTCAGCGTGTGGGGGCCGCCCGCTTTCATCGGCGGCAGGACTGCGCGCCAGATGCCGTTTTCTCCGGCGGCGGCGGTGGTGCTTTTTCCGGCGAGCGTGACCCGGACGGAGCGTCCGGGCTCTGCGGTTCCGGTTATAACGATATCCCGCTCCCGCTGCAGAACCATGTGGTCGGAGTACACATTGTGCAGCGTGAAAACTTCAGCGAGTTCCGCCGCCTGAATGGAGACGGCGAGAAGAAATCCGGCGAAAATGAGGATTTTTTTCATAGCTCGAAACCGCTTTAACGGATGCCGTAGATTTTTGCCATATCGGCTTTTCTCAACTCATTGATGCGCTTTTGTGCATCAATGTTTTTTCCGCCGAAGTAGATGGCATAGAAGGGATTGGGTTCCTTGTAACTTTCACCGGGGTTCAGCGGATAGCGGACATGGCCGGTACCGTTGGAACGCAGTTCTCCTTTTTTCGGGCGGAAGAAGTGGAACTGCCAGCGGCTCAAAGTCGCAACTGCTCCGTAGACCATGCCATCGTTGTTTTCCCAGAGGAAATCCTTGCAGTAGAGCAGCCATCTGTCCGGATAGTTGTGTTTGATGACCGGTTCAAAAGCCGGGGGCGTTTCAAAGATGTAGTTCCAGATGGAGAAGAATTTCTTTCCGGTGTTTTTCGCCCCGGTGATCTCTGCGATGTAGTAATCACCTTTGGAGGGGATCAGGATACGGTTGGTCATTTCCATTGCGCCGATGCGGGGATCTCTGTGGATGGAGGTGAAACGGATCTCAAGTCCGCCGGTACGTTTGACCGCCTTGAAGTCCTTGAAATCGCGGCTGTGCGGCCATGCGCGTTTTTCGCCGTCATAAAGACTCATCGTGCGCACGATGAATTTACCGATCTTCACGCCGTCAACTGCGAAATCCAGCGCACCGCCCTTACCGCTGTAAGAGAGGGTCACTTTGCCGTTGGAGGCACGCATTTTTCTGCCTTTCTGTTCCCAGACCAGATTGGTTTTTGCATTTTCGGGCAGAACGGGGGAGTTGAAAGCGTTGTAAAGTTCACCGTAAGCCGTTGTCGGCAGGGGGGGCTTCACGCCTTCACTGCGGGTGGCATCAAGATCTTTCTGCAAACGGGCGAACATGGAGGTCAACTCCTGATAGGGTTTATCCTCTTCTGAAACCAGACCGAAGTTGCAGTTTTCCGGATGAGACTTGCGGACGCCCAGTTTCGGGTCATCGCTGTACTGATACCAACTGATACCGACCATGAAGGGCAGACTGAGCATGGTGCGCAGAAAGTGTTCTGCGACCCAGGTGCGTTCCGTCTGGGTACGGACCCGCTGACCCGCCCCCACCTGACAGGGCAAACCGCTGTCAAGCCCGAGGACGGACCACTCCGTGATCAGCATGGGGCGTTTGCAGAGGGCGGCGACCCGCTTGAAGTCAGAGACCAGTTCTTTATGACCGTTGTACAATTTATTCTGTTCCCGGTCGCCGGTGGGATATTCGTTGAATGAAACGACATCGCAGTATTTGCCGGTGATCTCCCAGACCGGGTCCGGCACAGAACCGATACCGGCGTAGCGGTTGCCGAGGAAAAGGTGATTCGGGTCAGCCTCTTTCAGAGCCCGCCGCAGACGGGAGAAGTAAGTTTCTGCCACGAGCCGCAGGTAATCGAGTTTCATTTCCAACTGTTCTTTGTTGGTATGGGGCAGTTTTCTGCACTTGTCGAAATCGTCAAAACTCTTGAAGGAGGTTTTCCAGAAAGCATTGAATTTGGCAATATCGTTTCCGAACCGTTCCTTGAGCATCTTTTTCAGAGCGACACGGGCGAGGTGTGAGGGTTTCTTGTATTCGACGACCGTATCGAAAACACCGGAACCGTCTTCGCTGAAGTTCATACCGCGCCAGCGCAGTTCGTTGTCGCAGAAGTAACCGAGGAAGTAGGGGTTTTCCACATCGGGAGCCGCCCAGTCATCGTAACATCTCTTTGCCCACTCTTCAAAACGGGGGTGGAAGGGGTTGGGCAGCGCAGAGCCGACAGCACCTTTGTAGGGGCAGATGTCGTACTCTTCACCGAAAGAGGAGAACGTACTGCCGACCTGAAGATTGGTGGAGTAGGGCAGCATCAGGTAAAAGCCGCCGGTCGTGGTGGAGGCGTAGTTGAAGCCCCACGACTGCAAACGTTTCATGGTGTGCTGTTCCCAGTTGTAACGGGTCTTGAACGTTCTCTGCATATTGCGCAGATAGGGGGAGTACCCCAGTGCTTCGCAGAAACGGCCGCCCATGTAGAGGCGATCCACGCCGCAGGCGAAAAAGGCTTTGCCGAGCGGGTCGATGAAGTGCCAGCGTCCGGTTTTATCCTGTTCCACGCGGAAATATCCGGTCGCGTGGGAACTGTAACTTTTCAGCACGTTGGCGGGGGATTTGTAGACCGGTTTGCGCATGACGGTTTTCCGGGGAGCGGGGACGGGAGCCGTTTCTCCCCACGCCGCTTTGGGTGCGCTGAATTCACTGCTCAATGCAGTGGTGTAAAAAGCGTACGTCATGGCGGGGAGTTTGAGAGCAGAAGTATCGGCTTTCAGTTCACAGACAAGTTTTTTCCCGAGAAAGATCTTGCCGGTGACACTGCCGGGACGGGTCTGGAGAAGCATCCGGTAGGTTTTGTTATACTCCCACTGGAAATTTTTTCCGGCAACGGCCTCGGTTTTGAACTGTTTTGCGTTGGCTTCCTTATTTCCGAAAAAGAGTTTCAAATCGGCGAAACGTTTTTTATCTTTTTCGACGAGGGCGAAACGGAATGCCGCTTTGTTTTCGCGGGCGACCAGAGCCAGAGCCGCTTCGGAACGGGCAATACTGCGGTTTTCCCGCGGGGTGATACAGACTTCCGCATCGAAAGTCACAGAATAAGGCGTTGTCATATTGACCGCATAATCCGTACCGGAAAAGTTGCTCATGGTGTTATTGACCCACCGCCAGTAGATCAGTTTCGACTGGTGGATCTTCCAGTCCATCGCCTCAAGCGAGACGGGTTTGAGTTCCGCAGAAGCGGCAAAGGTGCTTGAGCCGAAAAGCAATGCACCAAGCAGACTGAAGGCTGTTTTTTTCATTTTTCCTCCTTAAAATTTATAATAATTTTTGAGTTGCTCACATACTTTGCTGATAAACGTCAGTGTCCGGGGGCGCGCCTGACGGATAAAGTGGTTGCAGCGGTATTCGCCGTTCTCTTCCCACTCCATCAGGAAAAGGCCGTTATGGGTGCTTTGCAGATTTTCTGCGACCGTGACCGCAGAGTTCGCCGGAACATCGGCACGCAGATCCCAGAGCAGTTCCTTTGCGCCCGTTTCCAGATCGCAGCGGTAAACCCGGCAGGAAAGTGCGCGGAACTCCTGCAATGAGTCATTGGCACATTTGAGTTTCAAACCGTTCTCATCGGCATCCATCATAAAACACAATGTCTGCTGCGACCGGGTGATCCAGTAAAACGGCAGTTTTTTGCGCATAGCGTAATCGACCACGGAATAGTTGAACATCATCGGGAACATATCCAGAAGTGACCACCAGAGTACCCCGGTGCGGACGGGTTTGCACATCCGGTAATATTCAATGGCATCTTTGAAAATTTCAGCGCAGATGAAATTGACCGCCGGAACAAACTCTTCAAAATCATCGGGCGTGAAATCGCGCCCCAGTTCATATTGGAGAGCCTGACGCATTCTTGCGAGGCATCCGGCGAAATAGCAGTCCGCCTGATGCCCCATTCCCGGCGGATTGGGTCCGGAGGGCGCGGCATCCCACAAGCGGCGCATCCGTTCCTGTTCCAGATCGGTGATCGCTTTGGTTTCACTGAAAGCACTGAAACCGATAGGACCGGTTTCAGCGATAAAGCGGGCGGGATAACGGCGCAGACTGTCGTGGAACACCGTATAATCCATGTAGAGATGAAGCACCGGCGCAAAAAGTTGATAATCCTGTTTGCGGTTGCGTGCAAGTTCATCGCTGACATAAGGCGTACTGGGCAGATAGAAGCGGAAAGGGTCGAACCGCTTGACGGTCTGCGGCAGAGTTACTCTGGTAATGATATTGTCGGAGGGCACAACCGCATCGGGGAAACGCACCGGGCGGAAGACGCCTTTATCCACTTCGTTGTCACCGCACCAGAGGAAAATACAGGGGTGATTGCGCAACTCTTTGATGACGGCTTTGGCTTCTTCTGCCATGATCTTCTGATTTTCTTCAGACTGCAGCGGAAATTCACAAGCCATCATAAAGTCCTGCCAGACCATGAGGCCGTTTTCATCGCAGTAATCGAAGAAAGCCTTCTCTTCGTAGATGCCGCCGCCCCAGACGCGCACCATGTTGCAGTTACATTCAACGGCAAGGTCAAGAGCCTGACGGATGCGTAGAGAAGTTATGTCGCTGAAGATGCCGTCGATGGGTTTCCAGTTGGTGCCGCGGCAGTAGATGCGCTGGTGATTGCAGTAAAAAGCGAACTCTCCCGTACCGTCCGGGCGGATGGTTTCGGTGAACTCAAACAGCACAAAGCGGATGCCGAAACGTTCTGTTTTACGGCACAGCAGCGTTTCGCCGTCATACATTTCAAAGGCGATGTCGTAAAGAGCGGCTTTGCCGTATCCGCGCGGCCACCAGAGTTCGGGGGAGTTGATCGTGATATTGTGCAGCGTGTAGTAGTGACGGTTCAGCGGAACGACCTCTTCGTGGACGGTTTTTCCCTGAAAGGAGAAGATCACTTTTCCCGTAAGGCGGCAGCGCAGTTCTTCCGGAAATTCGGCAAAAAAGTGAACGCCGATACTGGCAGAGGAAAGATCTTCGCTCAAATTGCGGGTGTAGATATAGCAATCTTCAAACCGGCAGTTCTCTTTCTCGCAGAGGGCGACATTGCGCCACAATCCGCCGGTCAGAAGCCGGGGAGCATTGTCCCAACTCATCAGACAGCGGGCGCGGCGGATGTAGGAGGTGAAGGAGTCCAGACTTGTCCAGTAGGCAAGTGCATCGAGTTCCATGGTTTCGGCATGGCGCACCGGGTCGATGATCCGGACTTCGAGCAGATTGCCGGAGGGGAGAAGTTTATCGGTCACATCAAATTCGTAACGGATGAACATATTGCGGCATTCGCCGATAAGTTCCCCGTTGAGCCGGACATCGGCGATGGTGTCAACGCCGTGGAACACCAGAAACTGACGGGCAGTCTTGGAGAGTTCGGGACGATCGAAAACGGTCGTACAGACCCACTCCGGAACTTTTTCAAACTCACGGATCGCCGCAGATGTGGCGGGGTGCATGATCTCCTCTTCCTTCAACAGTCCGGCACGGGCAAGGTCTTTGGCAAAATTGCCGGGAACAGTGGTCGCAATGGTATGTTTTGCTCCGGAAACAGGATGACAGAACGTCACTTGCCACCCCTCCGAAATAAGGCACAGCTCGCGCCAGCCTGAAGAAATTTCAGACATATTCATAGGGAAAAACCTGTATTGCGGGAATTTTATTTGAATTCGACGAAAGTGCCGCTTTCATTGATACCGATTTTGACCGGCATCGCACCGCCGCGGAGTTCACCGGCAGTACGGGATTCCACATGACCGTCAGCAAAACCGATGTTGGCCCGGCCGCTGTGGTGAGTGGAAATACCGTAACTGGATCCGCTCCAGTCAGCATGCAGGTGGAAACGATTGACGGCTGCTCCCGGATAAGGGCCGAAACCGTCTCTGGCCGTTGACGCCGTTGCCCAGGCGGAATCAGCAAAAAGGATAAATTCAGAAGCATTTTTGATTTTTTCCAACTGGAGAAACTGCATAGTGTTTGTAGTACCCATGACCCAGGGATCACCGAAAGCCTTTTTATAGTCGAAAAATCCATTGCCGTCCCAGCGGCGGGTTCCTGCACCCTGACCGTAGGCGATATAAGAGATCATACCGTAAGTATGAGAAGCCATCTGGGCATCGCGGGTGGGACCGAGCAGAGAGGGACAGTGAACCCCTTGACTCCAATACTGATTTGTACCGCCGGCATCATATTTATCCAGTGCGAAGTACTGACCGGGGAATTTCCCGCCGTAAAAGTTTGCCCAGTGCAGATAGCCGGAACCGCCGGAAACAGTTATATAATTGGTATCATTGGCATAAAGAATTGCACCCTGGGTACAGGATTTCAGATTGTTGACGCAGGAAACTGCCCGTGCTTTTGCACGTGCTTTATTCAGTGCGGGCAAAAGCATAGCGGCAAGAATTGCAATAATTGCAATTACTACCAACAGTTCGATAAGGGTGAAAAACCGGTTGTACTTATGTTCTTTCATTACTGTTCCCTTTTTGTAAAAAATTGATTTTTTATTTTCCGGTATCTGAACCGTCTGCAAACCCGACAGACCGCCATAACCTTTACATAGTGTATATTATACTGGAAAAACACCAAAAAAGCAATAGTTCACCATTTGAAAAAATAACGTTATATTATGAAAAAATGATGATTGAGGAGAAAATAACAGAACGATGGAAATGCCGCTTGAATTTTTTAAAATTCCATATATATTAACCGTATGAAGAGTTATACTGTACAAGCAATGCGGGAACTTGACCGCCGTACCGTTGCAGAAGGATTTGCCTCCGGTATCGAATTGATGGAACAGGCCGGATACGGTCTGTTCCGCGCCGTCATGCGTTTTTCCAAAAACTTTTTCATGCCCGATTTTCTGCTGCTGGCGGGCAAAGGCAACAACGGCGGCGATGTTTTTGTACTCGCCCGCCACATGGCGGAAACAGGGGTGCGTTTCCGCCTCTGTATGCTCTGCGGCCCCGATGAACTTTCAGGAGATGCCGCCGAAGCCTTCCGCCGGATGCCGCCTTTGGAAATCAAAAGAGAACTGCGCAGCGGGGACTTCCACCCCGGCACGGTCGTTGTGGACGGTCTTCTCGGAACCGGTGCATCGGGTCTGCCCCGTTCCCCGATCGACCGCTGGATCAGACTGGTCAACCGTTCCGGATGTCCGGTCGTTGCGGTGGATATTCCCTCCGGCATGAACGGCACGAACGGCTCTGCGGAACTCTGCATAAGAGCGGATCTTACCGTGACTATGGCGGGCGTCAAACAGGGAATGATCCTCAATCCCGCCCCCTGCGGCAGGCTGGAAGTTGTCAAAATCGGTATTCCCGACGCCTATCTGGAAGAGGCGGGCGGCCCGCTGGAACTTTTCGGCGCAGAAGATGCCGCAGCATTTTTCAGGCGTGAAGCGTTCGACACCTACAAAAACCGCCGCGGACACCTGCTGGTCGCAGGCGGTTCGCCCCTCTATGCTTCCGCACCGTTTCTGAGCGCAGAAGCGGCTCTTTACTGCGGGGCGGGGCTGGTGACGGTCAATATCCCGGAAGATACGGAAATATTCTGCTCCGTTCCGAAAGCCCTGATCGTCCGTAAAGGAGAGGCGGCGGAACTGCTCGCAGGAAAACAGGCGATCGCCGCCGGACCGGGCATGGGTACGGCGCAAAGTGCCGTAAAAAAACTCAAAGAACTGCTTTCCGCCGGACTGCCCACAGTGCTGGATGCCGATGCACTCAACATCATTGCACAACACCCCGAAATACTCGAACATGCCCCGGAAGAGACCATTTTAACTCCCCATGCAGGAGAACTCGCCCGTCTCTGCAAGGGCTTCCATATCGCAGACAACGATGCCCGTAAACTCGCCATGCTGACCGGATGCACCGTACTTGCAAAATCGCCCCGGACACTGGTCATCTCACCGGATGGGGATTGTTCCATCAATTTAAGCGGATGCCCCGCCCTTGCCACAGCCGGGAGCGGAGATGTTCTCACCGGTATCTGCGGCGCACTGCTGGCGAACGGTATGAACGCTTTCAACGCCGCCCGCTGCGGAGCATTTCTGCACGGAGCGACCGGAGAAATGCTCGTTCCCTGCGGAAGTTTCGGTATCACCGCCGATGATCTCGCTGAAAACGTCGGCAAAGCCCGTCAGAATTTCTACGGATTGTGATAACTGCCGCCGTGAAGGATATTGACGGCGCGGAAGAGTTGTTCAAAGAGCAGAAGCCGGGCAAGTTCGTGGGTGAAGGTCAGTTTTGACAGCGACCAGAGCAGTGTCGCCTTTGCTTTGACTTCGGGGGCAAGCCCGTAAGGGCCGCCGATGATGAACAGCACTTTGCGGTCGAACTTTCCCAGCACGTCGGCAAATCCGGTGCTGGTGAACTCCTTTCCCTCCTCCGAAAGCACCACAACGGCGGCGTTTTTCTCTTTTTCGATCGCTTTCAAAAGAGCCTGTCCCTCCTTTTCCACGGTGGAATCCGGCAGTTCCAGCACTTCGATTTTGGCGTAAGGCCCCAGCCATTTGACAAATTCATCACAGCGTGCCTGAATGGATTTATCCTTCAATTTTCCGATCAGAACGGCTTTAATCAACATTTTCGATCACTCCTCCGCCCAGAAGACGGTTTCCGTTGTAAAAGACTGCCGCCTGTCCCGGCGTGACCGCCCGCAGGGGAACAGCGGGGAACACCCGAATACTGCCGTCTTCCTCCGCTATGCGGCAGCGGACAGCGCGGCTGCGGTAGCGCACCTGCACATCCATTTCATCGCTTTCGGGTCTGCTGCCGCTCTGCCATGAAACATTTTTCACCAGAAACGAGGAACACTCCAATTTTTTTTCATCCGTGACCAGTTCGATCACGCCGCCGTCGGGGTCGATACGGCTGATGTATGCCGGAACGCCCAGTGCCACATTCAGCCCCTTGCGCTGCCCGAGCGTGTAATTGTGGATGCCTTTGTGTCTGCCGACTGTTTTGCCGTTGTAAATGAAAACACCTCTGGTATAGCGCAGTCCGGCAAGGCGGCGGAGCGTCTCCCCGAAACTCTCCCCGGGAACCTGAAAACAGGCGTCCTGACTGTCCGGCTTATCCGATGTGACGAACCCGTATCCGGCGGCGATGCGGCGGACTTCGCTCTTTTCCAGATTTCCGACAGGAAAACGCACTTTGCTTAAAATCCGCTGATCCAGCCGGTAGAGAAAGTAACTCTGATCCTTGCGGAGATCATCGCCGCGGTAGAGTACAGTTCCCTCCGGAGTACGTTCCAGTTTTGCGTAGTGTCCGGTCAGAACTTCATCTGCGTTGATTTGTTCGGCAAATTCCGCAAGCATACCGAACTTCACCAGCAAATTGCAGTCGCAGCAGGGGTTCGGCGTTCTGCCGCAGATATATTCCAATGCGGCGGGGCGCAGAACTTTTTCCTCAAACCGGGCAAAGCCCTCGATAAAATGGTGTTCGATGCCCAGTTTGGCACAGGTTTGCAGAACGGCATCCTCATCGTTTTTGGATGCGCACAGCTGCGAAGCGGAAAATTCCGGGTCGGGATGTTTCAGACGAAGAGTGACTCCGACGACTTCACAACCGTCGGCTTTTGCCAGAGCAGCGGCAACCGATGAATCGACGCCGCCGGAGAGGGCAACGACCACTTTTTTTGCATTTTTCATAAAAAAAACCTCCAAATATATAAAATGCCCCGTCATAAACGATTTTTCAAGGTTGATTTCAGCAAAAAATGTATTATATTATTCCATTATAATACAAGAGGAGAAAATTTATGGCAAAATCAGACGACAATGTTTTCGGCAATCTCACTCCGCGCGGACGGCAGATCTTACTGCTTGCCAACCGCGAAGCGGAGCGGCTGAACCACGACCATATCGGCACAGAACACCTGCTGCTGGGAATTCTGGCTCTCAATGAGGGCGTCGCCGTGGAAGTATTGAAGACGCTCGGACTCAATCTTCCTCAACTCCGTATGGAGGTGGAAAAGAGTTTCGGCGTCGGCGGAGCGACCCAGATCGACGGCCCGCGCCCGCTGACCACCCGCTTGAAACGGGTTCTGCTCATGGCGGCGAAAGAGGCACAGGCGATGAACTACAACTTTATCGGCACGGAACATCTGCTGCTGGCGATCCTCCGCGAGGGGGAGAGTTCGGCGGCGCGCATCCTTGCCAATTTGAATATCGATCCCGATATGGTGCTGGATGCCGTTTCACGGGCACTTGACCCGGATTTTCTGCCGGAGAGCGACGAGGAGATGCCCGGAGCCCCCAACTTCGGCAGCCCCAACTTCGGCAACGCCATACCCAATCCGCCGCCGATGGGGAACGGAGATTTGCCCGCCCTCAGCACCTTCGGGCGCAATCTGACCGAACTGGCGGCAAAAGGCGAACTCGATCCGGTCATCGGCCGCAGTGAAGAGATCGAACGGGTGATCCAGATCCTCTGCCGCCGCACCAAAAACAATCCGGTTCTGATCGGCGAAGCGGGGGTGGGCAAAACCGCCATTCTGGAAGGTCTGGCACAGGCGATCACAGAACAGCGGGTACCGGAGATCCTCGCAGACAAATCCATTTACGCCATCGACCTGCCCCTGATGGTCGCAGGGACGAAGTACCGCGGACAGTTTGAGGAACGCATCAAAGCGGTCATTGACGAAGTCCGCAACTCCGGCAAAGTCATCCTCTTTATCGACGAACTGCACACCATTGTCGGAGCGGGCGGTGCCGAAGGTGCCATGGATGCCGCAAATATCATCAAACCCGCTCTTTCGCGCGGAGAACTCCAATGCGTAGGTGCGACCACCCTCGATGAATACCGCAAGGGCATCGAAAAAGATGCCGCTCTGGAACGCCGTTTCCAGCCGGTCATCGTCAATCCGCCCAACATTGAGGACTCCATCCGTATTCTGAACGGACTGAAAAAAACCTACGAAGCACACCACCATGTGATTTATGAAAAAGGTTCGCTGGAGGCGGCAGTAAGGCTTTCCGACCGTTATATTTCCGGGCGTTTCCTGCCCGATAAGGCGATCGACATCATGGATGAAGCCGGGGCGCATGCCCGTATCACGAGCATCGAACCGCCGCCGGATACTTCCATTCTGGAAACTGAACTCGAAGAGGTGCGCCGCAACAAGGAAAATGCCATTTCCGACCAGAAATTTGAAGATGCCGCCCGCTGGCGCGACCGGGAACGGGAACTGAAAAAAATGATCCGGGATGAACAGGAAAAGTACCGCCGTTCCAACAAAGAAAAACGCACCTCCATTACCAGAGACGATATTGCCGCTGTCGTGGCAAAACTTACCGGTGTCCCTCTCCGGCAGATGCAGGAGGGCGAAAATGCAAAACTTCTCCGTATGGAAGAGGAACTCAAAAAGAGTGTCATCGGTCAGGACAATGCCGTTTCCGTCATCTCCAAAGCGTTGCGCCGCTCCCGTGCGGATTTGAAAAACCCCGCCCGGCCCATCGGTTCTTTCATCTTCCTCGGGCCGACCGGCGTGGGGAAAACCCTGCTGGCAAAGGCTCTGGCGGAGTTTATGTTCGGCGATGCCGATGCGCTGATCCAGGTGGATATGTCCGAATATATGGAAAAATTCAACGTCTCCCGTCTGGTGGGTTCACCTCCGGGTTATGTCGGTCACGGCGACGGGGGCGAATTGACCGAAAAAGTGCGCCGCCGCCCCTATTCAGTGGTGCTTTTTGACGAAATCGAAAAGGCGCATCCGGACGTTCTGCACATGCTGCTGCAAATTCTTGAAGAGGGGCGCATCACGGACTCGCTGGGGCGCAAGATCGACTTCTGCAACACCATTATCATCATGACCAGCAATGTCGGCGCAGAGAAGATCGCCGGAGGCCTTGCTCCGCTCGGTTTCGGCAGTGACAGCGAAAGCGCAAATCAGGCGGAAAGCGAAAAGATACTCGCCATCGCCAAAAAGCATTTCAAACCGGAATTTCTCAACCGCGTGGACGATCTTATCATCTTCCGCAAACTGGAAAAATCCGATCTGGTTCGCATCATCGACATTGAACTGCAAAGGCTCAAGGAACGGCTCCGCAGCCGCAAACTTTCTCTGAAAGTCAGCAAAGAGGTCAAAGAGTACCTTATCACCCAGGGCTATCAGCCCGAATTCGGTGCAAGACCTCTGCGCCGTGCGGTGGAGCGTTACATCGAAGACCCGCTGGCAGAAGAACTGCTCAAAGGCAATTTTGACGAAGCCAAAGGGGTCAAAGTGGAATTCGATCAGCAGAAACTGCTCTTTTTCCCCTGCTGACGGACAACGGTATATCAACTATGGAAAAGACCTCCTTTCTCTACGATGAAAATGCGCTGCTGATGGCTCCGCTTTCGGGCTATACCGATCTGCCGTACCGCCGCGCCGCAAGGCGTTGCGGATGCCGTTACGCCTTTACCGAAATGGTGGATGCCGCATCACTGACCTATGCCAGAAAGCGTTCCGAAGGGATGCTGCTCCGTGGGGAAGAGGAGAGTTTTCTCGGACTTCAGATCGTGGGTGCGAACCACGATTTTCTCCGCTGTGCCGCCGAAGTCGCCAACGAATATGAGTTTTCTCTGCTGGACTTCAATCTGGGCTGTCCGGTGCCGAAAGTGGCAAAAAAGGGGGCGGGCGCAGAACTGGGGCGCAGGATCGACGAAGCCCTCCGCTGTTTTGAGATCCTCAAACAGTACAGCCGTTTTCCGCTCACAGCCAAAATCCGCATCCTCTCTGCGGACGATCCCGAACCGACCTTGCGTCTGTGCCGCGGACTGGCGGAACTGGGCGCAAGAGCCATCACCATTCACGGCAGGATCAAAGAGGTTTTCTATTCCGGGCCGGTGAATTTCAATTTTATCCGCATGGTGCGGGAGGCACTGCCGCAGGTGCAGATCATCGCCAACGGCGGCGTGACCGGGCTTGCAAGTTACAGTGAAATGCGGCGGGAGACCGGCTGCGGAGCCGTCATGCTGGCACGGGGAGCGATGGGCAACCCGTGGCTTTTCCGAGAACTTCAGGAGGGTGAAGCATTTGTGCCGCCTGATTTGGATGAACTTTTCGACGTGATGCAGGAGCATGTTCACGGCATGGTTTCGCTCTACGGCGAAGAGGGAGCCATGCGCATTGCCCGCAAAGTGGTATACGATTACATTCGCGGGCGCGGTTTTCACTCCAACGTCAAAGCGGCGATTTCCGCTCTTTCAACGCTTACGGATTTCAGCGATTTTCTGCAGCTTGCGCGGAACTCCCATGCTGAAAGTTACTTCCGTCAGCAGGAACAGTTTCCTGAAATGGATCGCCGCCTGCGGCCGAACATCGGATAAAAAAAATAAAAAAATAAAAAATTCCGCGCGCAGCGCGCACCCCGCACCGGGTCGTACCCGGACGTGGTCCAGCGGCGGAACGCTGGTCGCCGCCTTAAAATGGCGGCGAAAATATAAGCGAAGCGTCAAAATTGCCGCAACGCGGCAATACCTCTCGCCGGGAGCGATGCCCCGATAAATGAGCGCAGCGTATTTTATCGGGGCGTTGAGCGAACGGCGGCCGAACGTCGGCCTCGGTAGTGGTCGGCTGTCGCCCCTCTGGGGCTCTCGAGCCTCCGGGGCGTTGAGCAAACGGCGCATCCCGAAGCCCCAATAAAAATCAGCCCTTCTGGATGCGGCGGATGTTTTCCAGATTTTTTACGGCGGCGGTGCGCATATAGGCGTAATCGACTCCGGTGGAGATCATGTTCACCCCGAGATCATGCCAGAACTGCAGTTCCTCCGGGTCAACCGAACCGGTGGAAACGCCGATCGTTTTGCCGTTGTCCTGCAAAATCCGGACGCCCTCTTTCATCAAAGCGGTATTGCGTTCACAGAAACGGTCTCCGAGGCGGCCGATCGAGCCGGAGAGATCCATCGGTCCGAAAATATAACCGTCGATCCACGGATTTTTGACGATTTCAGGAAGATTTCTAATCGCCGTTTCGCTTTCGAGCTGAATAAAACGGCAGAGTTCATGATTGACGTTTTCGATGTAGTCCGTCAAATTCCGCTTGCCGTAACCGACCGCCATCTGCGGACCGAAACCGCGGTTGCCTTCCGGCGGATAGAGGGTGCTTTTCATGACAAAATCAGCCTGTTCGACCGTCTCCACCTGCGGGAAAATAATGCCGTCCGGACCCATTTCAAGAACCTTTTTGGTAAAGTTGAAGTCCAGCATCGGCACCCGGACAAATGCGGGCGAACCGCCTGCCTTGCAACTGACCAGGTGAAGGCGGAGGTCTTCCCACGCCAGCGGAGCGTGTTCCGAATCGATCCATACGAAGTCAAAACCGACTCCGGCAAGGATCTCCGTGATCGCACAAAAATTGAGTGCCATGTGCGTACCGCAAATGTGTTCACAGTTGCGTACCTTCTGTTTCAGTTCACGACTCATAAAAAAACTCCTTTGGTTATGTTACAGAAAGCCGATGTCTTCCAGAAATATCTTTATTCCGATCAGAATGATCGTACAGCCTCCGGCGATGGTCATTGCTTTTTCTCCGGCGGCTTTGCCCAGACGCTCCCCGATGCAGACCCCGGTGCCGCTGATGACGCCGGTAACAACGCCCATGGCAAGTGCCGGAAACAGTATCATTTCACCGGAAAAACGCAAACTTGCCCCGACCGCCAGCGCATCCAGACTGGTGGCAACAGCGGGCAGAAAAAGCCGTTTCGGGGTGAAAAAACGCTCCAGACCACAGCAGACATCGGGCGTTTCCTCCTTCTTGCGGCACGCCTCAAAAATCATGTTTCCGCCGACGTAAAGCAAAAGGAAAAGCGCAAGATAGTGGTCGATCGCCTTGACAAAACCGGCGCAGAGCGTCGCCGCCCCGTAACCGGCAAGCGGCATGAGAAACTGAAATCCGCCGAAAAAAAGAGCCGCAAGCAAAATCTTTTGCCAACGGTTCTTTGAGCGGTCGCAGAGGGCCCCGGCAACAGATACGGCAAACGCATCCACCGAAACCCCGAGCGACAGGAGCAATATGGAAAAAATACCCATGGTATTATTTCATCAGCAGCGACATGACGGCTTTCTGGACATGCAGACGGTTTTCCGCTTCATCGAAGACGATGGAGCGTTTGGGGTCATCCATAACTCCGGCAGAGACCTCTTCGCCGCGATGGGCGGGCAGGCAGTGCAGGAATTTGGCATCTTTCTTTGCAACGTCGAAAAGTTTTTCGTTGATCTGATAAGGACGGAAAATCTGCATACGGCGTTCCCGTTCCTCTTCAAATCCCATGCTGACCCAGACGTCGGTGTAGAAATAATCGACATCTTTGGCGGCCTTGACCGGATCGGCTTCCCACCGGATGTTGGAGCATCCGGCGAAGAGGTGTTCGTGCGGACGTTCCTGTTCGGGGGCGGCGATGACCAACTGCATACCGGTCAGTTTGGCGGCGAGGATGAGGGAGTTGCAGATGTTGCTGCGGCCGTCACCGTAGAACGCCATTTTGATCGAACTGTCGGCATAACGGCCGGAGTGTTCCTTGATGGTGAGCAGATCCGCCAGGATCTGGCAGGGGTGGTAATCATCGGTCAGCGCATTGATGACCGGAATGGTGGCGACCCGTGCCAGTTCCTCCACGTCAGCGTGGGCAAAGGTGCGGATGACGATGCCGTGGAGATAACGGCTCAGCACATTGGCGGTATCGGCGACGGTTTCGCCTCTGCCGACCTGCATTTTACCGGCATCCAGATAGAGGGGGTTGCCGCCGAGTTCGTGAACACCGACTTCAAAGGAAACGCGGGTACGGGTGGAGGACTTGGCGAAAATAAGACCGATGCTTTTTCCGGCGAGCGGAGAATAAGGGACACTGCCCCGGTCACGTTTCAGTTTTTCGGCGAGGTCGTAGATCACATGGAGATCTTCCAATGTGATATCATTAAGGGTCACGAGATCCTTTTTCATAACAATAACTCCGTTTTAGAGGGTTTTATTCAGTTCAGCCATAGCCTTTGCGATTTTTTCAACGGCTTCATCGGCTTCGGCTCTGGTGATATTCAGCGGGGGGAGCAAGCGCAGTACGCACTCTCCTGCGGTCAGGGTGACGAGGTTCTGCTTCAGGCAGAGTCCGGAGAGCGTTGCGGCTTCGCGGTCGAGGACAACGCCGATCATCAGCCCCATGCCGCGAACTCCTTTGACGAAACTGTAAGGTTTGGAGATCTCCGTCAGTTTTTCGCGCAGATATGCGCCCATTTCGCGGCAGTTTTCAAGGACGTTTTCTTTATCGAAAGCCTCCTGTACGGCAAGAGCGGCGGCACTGACCAGCGCGGTTCCGCCGAAAGTGCTTGCGTGCATTCCGACCGTGAGGACATTGGCGAATTTCCGTTTGGCGATGACCGCCCCCATGGGGAGGCCGTTGGCGAGGGCTTTTGCCATGCCGAAGGCATCGGGTTCGACGCCGAAACTCTGCCATGCGAAACGTGTCCCGATACGGCCGCAGCCGCACTGGACTTCATCGAAGAGGAGCAGAATATCTTTTTCATCGCAGAGAGCGCGGACTTTTTTGAGGTATTCCACATCGGCGGGGATGATGCCGCCTTCCCCCTGAACGGGTTCGAGAAGCACGGCGCAGGTTTTGTCGGTGACGGCGTTTTTGAGAGCCTCAAAATCGTTGAACGGCACCTGGGAAAATCCGGGGGTGTCGGGTTCAAAACCTTTGCGGTACTTGGCGCGGCCGGTCTCTGCGAGCGTAGCGAGGGTGCGGCCGTGGAAAGAGTCGTTCATGGAGATGATCTCATTGCGTCCGGTGGCATTGCCGTATTTGCGTGCGAGTTTGGTGAGACACTCGTTGGCTTCTGCGCCGGAGTTGCAGAAAAAGACCACGCCGTCGAAACAGTTGGTGACAAGTTTTTCTGCCAGTTTGGGCATGACTTCATTCATATAGAGGTTGGAGACATGAACCAGTTTTTCCGCCTGTTCCTGAACGGCTCTGGTCACGCCGGGGTGACAGTGGCCGAGGTTGCATACAGCGATGCCGGTGGCGAAATCCAGATATTCATTGCCGTCAGCATCCCAGAGACGGCTGCCCTGTCCGCGGGTAAAGAGCATCTTCGGCGCATAAGTGGGCATAACATACTTGCTGTAACGGTCTTGCGTATCTTTGAAGTTTTCCATAGCAAAAAATCTCCTGAATTATTGAAAAGTAGATAATATACCACACTTTTCAGAAAATGCAATTATTTTCTGCACCGGCAGCAGTTCTTCTGTTGGATTTTTTTAAAATAGATGCTATCTTATACATTAAAAAAGGTTGGTTTTATGACTTTGCTTGATATTGGAAACACATTTACCCGCATCGTCTGCGGCAAAGAGAGCCGGATCGTTCCCACTGCGGAACTTTGTCCTGCCGATATTCCGCCGGGAAAGGCCGCCGCCTGCTGTGTCGTTCCCGCTGTGAAGGAGCGGCTCAAAGAGTGCGATATTTTCTGGCTTTCTGCCGCCAACGCCGGAAGTTTTGTCGATTTTACTCAAGTCGATACCTCCACCACCGGGGCGGATCGGGTCGCCAATGCCGTTGCACTTGCCGCACTCTATCCGCTGCCCGCCGTCTGCGTTGACTGCGGCACCGCCGTAACGCTGGAGATCGTTGATGAAAACCGTGTGTTCCGCGGCGGAGCCATCGCCCCCGGACGGAAACTGATGCGGCAGGCACTTTCAAAAGGAACGGCACAACTGCCGGATATCCCGTTACTTTCGCAGATCCCCTCCGCCGCCGGGGTGGATACCGCCTCTTCCATCGCCTTCGGCATCGATCGCGGCGTGATCGGTCTTGTGCGGGAACTGCTCCTTTGCGCAGCGGCTCAATTCGGAAATAACGGAAAAATAACGGTTGTTTTCACCGGCGGGGATGCGGCGTGGTTTTCGCCTCATTTTCCCGAAAGTTTCCCCGCTGCGGCAGACTTTACGCTGCAAGGACTTAAAAAAGTAACGGATGAAATAACGGAAAAATAACGGATGGATGTTTTCAGAGAACTTGTCAAGGCGGCAGGCGAAACGATCGGCCGTTATGAGTTGATTTCAGAGGGCGACCGTATCCTTGCCGGATTGTCCGGCGGCAAAGACAGTTTTGCCATGCTCCATGTGCTTCATCACCTCCGGAAAAAAGCCCCGGTCCGTTTTGACGTCATCGCCGTTACTTTCGACCCCGGTTTCCCCGAATTCAACATCGGCGGCATCAGCCGCTACTGCCGGGAACAGAACTGGGAACACGCCGTTGTCAAACTGGATATTCCCGCGATCCTGACCGAAAAGAACTATACCGGCACTCCCTGTGTCCTCTGCTCCCGTCTGCGCCGTGGGAAATTATACGGAACGGCAAGAGAACTCCGCTGCAATAAACTTGCCCTCGGACAGCACTTCGACGATATCGCCTCCTCCTTTCTGATGAGCCTTTTCCGGGGGCAGGGGTTGACCACCATGGGGCCGAATGTGCCGAACCAAGAGGGCGATTTGAGGATCATCCGTCCGCTCGCCCTCGCCGATGAGGAGCTGATCCGCCGCTATGCCGCAACGCTCGATTTGCCGCAGGCGGGCAAGTGCCACTACGATGAGCGGCTCAAAGAGGGCGACCGCCTCTTCTTTCAGGAACTGCTGGAAAATCTTTCTGTGCGGATCCCCGATTTGCGCTCCCAGATGAAACGTTCGCTCAGCAATGTTCAGCTGGAATACCTTCTTGACCCCCGTTACATCAAAAAATAATGAAAAGGATAAGATGATGCAATACGAACCGACAGCAGAAGGACTGCTGAAAATCCTCGAAAAACTCCGCGCTCCGGACGGGTGTCCGTGGGATCGGGAACAGACCCGGCAAACACTTTCACGCCACCTCGCAGGAGAGGTCGCCGAACTGTTGGAGGCGATCGACCGCAACGAACCGGCGGCGATTTGTGACGAACTCGGCGATGTGATGATGAACGTACTGTTTCAGGCGGTCGTCGCCGCCGAACAGCAGGAGTTCACAGCCGAAGATGTCTTCCGCAATATCAACGATAAAATGGTGCGCCGCCATGCGCATATTTTCGGAGATGCCAAAGCCGAAACCGCCGAAGATGTTGCAAAAATCTGGCAGGAAGTAAAGAAAAAAGAACGGGGCTCCGCAGAGGAAAACCCCTCCATTCTGGGCAAACTGCCGCAGACCCTTTCCGCTCTGACCCGTGCGGAGGACATCCAGAAAAAAGTGGCAAAAGCCGGTTTTGACTGGCAGGATCAATACGGCATCATCGACAAGATCCGGGAAGAACTCGATGAGGTGAGTTCCGCCCTCGCCGAAGGGGACGAAACTCACGTTGACGAAGAGATCGGCGATCTGCTTTTCGCCGTTTCCAATCTGACCCGTTTCCGCAAACGCGCCACGGCAGAAGAGCTGCTCCGGGCGGCAAACAGGAAGTTCATCAGCCGTTTTCAGAAGGTGGAGAAGATGCTTGCCGAACGCGGCATCCCCGTCGAACAGGCGGGCATCACGCTCCTGGAAGAGTTGTGGCAGCAGGCAAAACAGTAACGCCCGATCACCGGTTTTTCGTCAGGCGGATCCGCGGGTCCGCCCAGGCGTAGGCGATGTCGGTCAGAAAATTCATCACCACAAAGAGCAGTGCGCTGACAACGACCAGTGCTTTGAGCAGCTGCAAATCGGAGTTGTAGAGCGCATCCACCCCCGCAAAGCCGAGACCGGGGATGCCGAAAAAAGACTCCAGCAGCAGACTTCCGGTAAAGAGGAACGGCAGCGATGCTCCGGCGCGGGTGATGACCTGCAATGCGGCATTGCGCAGCAGATGTTTGCCGTAAACCGCAGCGGGCGGAACGCCCTTGGCGGCGGCAGTCCGCAGGTACTCCTTGCGCAGTTCATTGACGAAAACCGAACGGTAAAAACGCACGTTTCCGCCGATGCCGCAGAGGATCCCGACGAGGATCGGCAGCCCCAGCGAGGGGACCCCTTCGTACCCCCAGACCGGAAAGAGAGCGCAGTGAAAACCCAGATACCACTGCGCCGCAATGATCACCACCAGATAACTGACACTCATTCCCGCCACCGCCAGAAAGACGATCGTGCGGTCGATAACGGTGTCTTTGCATGCGGCGGCGATCAGTGAAAACAGAATACCGAAGAAGAGTTCCCCGAGAAAGACCGGGATCATCAGAGCCAGCGACGGCCCGACACCCTGCCGGAGGATATCGCTGATTTTTTCGCCGGTCGTAAGCGTTCTGCCGAAATCCAGTACCCGCACATACGGAAATTCTTTTTCAAACGAAATCAGTTCCCGAACCGCCCGCAGGAATTGAGAGTTCCACGGTTTTTCCTGCAAGCGGAAAAAGCGCACGTTTTCCGCATCTTCCGGCAGGGAAACGGCATCTGTTTCAGGCGGAATGGAAATTTCTGTATATTTTCCGGTGCTTTTGTAAGTGCAGACCACTGTTTCATTGTCCGTCTGAAACTGCCGTCTGCCGTCTCTGCCGAAGGCTTCAGTCGTGCATCTGCGCCCCCAGAAAAGCGGCAGATCCGCCCCCAGTTTCCGGCGCAGAGCCTCCACTTCGGCGGGGCGGGCGTTTTTGCCCAGCACAGCCCCGGCGGGGTCCCCGGCACTGACGTTGAAAAGCAGAAATGTCAACAGTACGACCCCGAGCAGGATCAATACGGAATAGAACGTTCTGCGAATGATAAAATCCCACATGATTTTCTGAAACTTCCTCTGTTGTTTTGCCGTATACAATATATCGGTTTGAGGGAAATTACAAATTTTATTTCACAACTGACCTGTATTTTTTCAAAACACTCCCCCGCGCGGAGAGAAAACAACTTGATTTTGGTTCAGATAATGCTATATTAGACCTCTGTAAACTTAAATCAGGGGTTTTCTATGGAAAAACTTAAAATCGTTCAGATCGGCTGTTCTCACGAACATGCGGACGGCAAGATGCAGACCATCCGGCGGATGGAAGATACCTTTGAACTGGTCGGGGTCGTCGATGATTCCAATATCTGCCACACCCCCCGTCTGAGTGATAACTGCATTGAAAAAGAGATTTTCAACGGCATCCCCCGCCTTTCGCTGGAAGAGGCGTTGAATTATCCCGGACTTGACCTGGCGGCAGTGGAAGTGCCGAACAACGACCTCGTCCCCATCGCCGAAATGTGCCTCGAACGGCGTATCCCGATGCACATGGATAAACCCGGCGGCCCCGATCTTGACCGTTATCAGAAACTGGTGGAAGGGTGCAAGGCCGCAGACGTGCCGTTCCAGATGGGCTACATGTTCCGGGGCAATCCCGCTTTAAATCAGGCTCTTGAACTGGCGCGCAAAGGGGCTTTCGGCGACATCTTTGAAATCAAAGCAAGCATGAACCACTGCTACGGCGGCGAACCCTATCAGGAGTACATCGGCAAACTTGACGGCGGCATCATGTATAATCTCGGCTGTCACCTTTTCGATCTTTTCGTCTCTTTTCTGGGTGCGCCCGATGAGGTGGTCACTTTCCTGAAATCCGCTCCCGGTTATCCCGACCGCATCAAAAACAACTGCGTGGCAATTCTGAGTTATCCCCATGCGACCGCAACGGCGCACATCTGCAGTATGGACCCGGAAAACACTCCCCGCCGCCGCTTCCGTCTGGTCGGCACCAAAGGAACTTTTGAGGCAATGCCCATCGAACGGTTCGACGGCAAGGATTTTGAGGCACGGTTCTTCTTCAAAGAGGATAACGAATTTTTCTCCGCCGGGGAACATATCATCAACTACGGAGTAACGCCCGACCGCTACTGCGCTCAACTTGCCGAACTTGCCGGTATCGTCCGCGGAACTGCTTCTGACTCCTATACCCGTGAACACGATTACACCGTCCACAAAGTGACGCTGGCGGCAAGCGGCGTTCTGCCGTGGAAATAGGGAGTTGACTATGACGGCAGTATGGATCACCCACCCGGCAGGAAGCGATGTTCCGGCACTTTTCCGGAAAGAGTTTCTTCTGAACGGAACTTTGCAGAGAGGAGCCGTCCGTATTACTGCCGGAAGATATTTCCGCCTCAAAATAAACGGCGTCTGGCTCTGTGACGGCCCGGGGCGTTCTGTGCCCGGCAGTGCCTCCGTTGACACGCTGGAAGTACACTCTCTGCTCCACGGCGGCAGAAACGTGATCGAAGTGACTGCGGTCGGGGCATTGTGGGCGGAACTGCTGCTGGAATATGCCGACGGCAGTACGGCGGAAGTCTCTTCCTCCGGAGAGTGGCAGACCGCCGCGCTCCCGCTGAAACTTTCCGATGATACGGAATTTTTCGACAACCGCAGTTCGCAGTTCCCGGAGTTTCAGAACGCCTGCGTCCCGGAGAACGGACAAATTGTTCTGCCGGAGCGGGATTGCAGAATGATGACCCGCAGAGAGTTTCTGCTTTCCGGATTTCAGGGGAATTACCGGCTGGACAGCGCAAATAACACCGTCCTGCCGGGAGAAAAAGAGGATGTTTCCGATGCGGAGGCTCTGATCTATCCGGATTTCGACAATACCGCCGTTTCCCCTGCCGGAAACAGCGATATGCTTCTTGTATACACCCTGCCCGCCGAAAGCATCGGCTACTGGAGTCTGGTTCTGTCGGCGGCAGAAGGGACGGAAGTGGTGATCTCTTCCGGCGGAACCGCCAAAGCGCATCTCATCTGCCGGGAGGGGGTGAACCGCTACACGACCTTTACCCGTTTCCGGGGCGGCAGACTTGAACTGGTGCTGAAAAACATGAAACGCGAAGTGCGCATCCAGTCCGTCCGTCTGGCGGAATCCACCTATCCCGCAGTCAAAGGGATGTTTCTGTGCAGTGACTACAAACTGACCCGCGCGTGGGAGACTGCGGAACGGACACTGAAACTTGCGATGGAAGACACCTTCTGTGATGCCGTTCCGTGGGGGCCGGATTGCAGAAACGAAATACTGTTCGCCCTCTCAAGCTGCGGAGCATACGACCTCGTGCGGCGCACCCTGAAACTGGGGGCGGAAAGTTCCTGTCCGGCGGCATGGGTGACGGCTCTGGAAGATTATTACAATTACACCGGCGACAAATCCTTTGTGCGGGAGATGTGGCATCCGCTCCGGAAAATTCTGGACGGACAACTTGCGAACCTTTCCCCGTCGGGACTTGCCGGAGATGTTATTGCCGACAGTTTCCGCCTTGCCGGGGCATTGGGAGCCGCCGACAGACTTACCCCCGTGGCCGGGGATATGGAGGTCTCCTACGGTCAGGCGCGGCAGAAACTTCTCGCCGCCCTCGCCGCCGTCTGGGATGCCCGTTTTCTGGCGTGGCCCGACACACCGTTTGAGGGCAGTTCCTACTCTGTGGCGACCAACGTTCTGGCGGTGCTTGCCGATGCTGTTCCGGAAGAACTGCTGCCCATGACCCGCTCCAACGTGCTTTCTCCCCGCCCGGAACTGCGTCTGCCCGGAACTGCGGAAGAGAAGATGAACCGCTTTCTGGCGTTGGAAAAACTCGGTTCCGCAGAGTGCATCATCCCGGAACTGCTGGAGGAGTTCTCCGACCGGCTCGACAGCGGATGTACCACCTTCGGCAGCGGCAATGCCAGTGAAGCGATGCTGCTTTACTTCATCGCCCGGCTGGTTTTCGGCGTACAGCCGCAGGCGGACGGCACGATTTCCCTGTCGGTGGTTCCGTCGGGACTGACCTGGGCAAGGGGAAATTTCATGACCCCCGCCGGGGCTGTGGATGTCCGGTGGCATCTCGAAGAGAAAAAAGTAAAAGTTTCCTGTCACGCCCCCGCCGGGCTGACAGTTCATATCAAAGAAGAGTAACAGGAGTTGAACATGACCATTTCCATTTCCACCCTTTTTGAAGCAGTGATGCTGATTTGTTTCGGTTTCAGTTGGCCGTTTGCCATTATCAAGACGGTAAAGGTCAAAAATCCGACCGGAAAGAGTTATATTTTTCTTGCGTTGGTCATCATCGGCTACGCTGCCGGATGCCTCTACAAGCTGACGGGAAAATTTGATTTTGTCTTTTATCTCTATCTGCTCAACGGACTTCTGGTGGCGACCGATACCGTGCTGTGCCTCTATTACCGGAAAAAACAACAGAAAATTCAATAAGAATTATTTACGGTTTTCGCCTTGCATTTTTCAAATCAGGCGTTATATTACTCTATAACGAACTTTAATAAACAATGGAGAAAAAAATGAATATTCCAGAAAAAGCCCGTGTTGCCATGCTCGTTGCTCCCGGAAAAGTGGAACTTCAGGAGTATGCCATTCCCGCCGTCGGTGACGACGAAATGCTCATCAAAGTCGAAGGCTGCGGTATCTGCGGTACGGACGGTCACGAATACAAACGCGACCCCTTCGGCATCTGCCCGACCGTTCTCGGTCATGAAGGCAGCGGCACCATCGTCAAGATGGGCAAAAACATCAAGGCCGACTTCACCGGCAAACCGCTTGCCGTCGGCGACCAGATCGTGACTTGCATCATCCCCTGCGGAGAGTGCAACGCCTGCCGCAACACCCCCGCCCGTACCAATATGTGCGAAAAATCCGGCATCTACGGTCTCAACCCCGATGACGACATCCACTTCAACGGTTATTTCGCCGAATACATGCTGGTCAAAAAAGGTTCCACCGTCTTCAAGGTCAACGGAATGACCATCGACCAGCGCATGCTCGTTGAACCCGCCGCCGTTGCTGTTCACGCCGTGGAACGCGCAAAACTGACCGGCCTTCTCCGTTTCGACACCAAAGTTCTCGTTCAGGGCTGCGGACCGATCGGTCTGATGGTCATGGCGGTTCTCCGCACGCTCGGCATTGAGAACATCATCGCCGTTGACGGCAACGATGCCCGCCTTGAATTTGCCAAGCGTCTCGGTGCGACCCACACCTTCAACTTCACCAAATACGCCTCTTTTGAAGAGATGCTCGGAGAGATCAAAAAAGCCTCTGACGGTCTCGGTGCTGAATTCGTCATTCAGTGTACCGGTGTGGCGGCTGCCGCCCACAACGCCTGGAAGATGGTCCGCCGCGGCGGTGGTCTCTGCGAAGTCGGTTTCTTCATGGATGGCGGCGACTGCACCATCAATCCGCACTATGACCTCTGCAACAAAGAGATCGCCGTGGTCGGTTCCTGGGTCTACTCTCCGCAGGATTACCCCACCACGTTTGCTTTCCTCCAGCGTGCCAAAGGCATCGGTCTTCCCGTGGAAGAGCTGGTCACTCACCACTTCAAACTCGATGAGATCGACGAAGCCTTCAAGACCAACCTTGCCATGACCGGGATCAAAGTCGCTGTCATCTGCGACTGATAACTCCATATAACGGCAAAAGGCTGTTGCTCACCTCTGGTTTGCAACAGCCTTTTTGTATCTGCCGGATAATCCGTTATTTTTCCGTTATTTTTCCGTCACTTTTTCAGTTCAAACACTTTCCCCTTACGGATGGAAGAACGGGTGACATGACCGGCAGCCGAACGTCGGCCTCGGTAGTGGTCGGCTGTCGCCCCTCCGGGGCTCTCGAGCCTCCGAAAAGCCCCGGCGAAAATCAGTCTCGGTTCGTACAGTACTTAACAGAAAAGGCCGTTGCTTACCTCAAGTGCAACAGCCTTTTTGTATCTGCCGGATAATCCGTTATTTTTCCGTCACTTTTTCAGTTCAAACACTTTTCCCTTACGGATGGAAGAACGGGTGACATGCCCAGCGTTCTGCAAGTAACGGAGCAACGCTTTTCCACGGACGTTTTTGTAGAAAAGTGCCAAACCGGAGGGAGGACTGATATAGTCGCCCAGCCCGGCGGTGATGATGTTGACGTAACAGCTTTCCGGAATACGTTTGGCATGGTTCACCGCATCGAAATAACCGAGTTCGGGAACGTATGCCATGCGCCACGGAACTGTCTGCGAAGGCCCTTTGGATACCGGCGCACAAAGTCTGCCGTAAACCGTCGCCCCGCCCAGATCGCAGCACCAGATGATCGAAACATTGATGCGGGAAACTCCCGGTACGAGTGATGCCGCCCAGACCGATTGCAGTCCGCCCTGACTGCCGCCGTTGGCTTCGAGTGTTTTTCCGTCCCATTCCGGCAGTGTTTTGAGGTACTCCATGGCGCGCATGACCCGCAGAGACATGAAAGAGAGGAACGATTTTCCCGGTTTGCGGTTGTCCTCCGGGTCAAGTCCCTGGGTATGACCGTTGGATTTGAGGTCGTTGAAGAACTTGTCGTAATAGGCTTTGTTCTGTCCGAGTTCGACGCCGTGGGCACTGACGTAAAACGTGATGCGGTCAGCAGACGTCTTTTTCGGTACGGGGATCTTCCGCCAGCTGTAACCGTAAAATTCAGCACGGACAGGCATGGATTTTGCCTTCGCCCCCTTCGGAACCGTCAGATAACCGGTAACGGGACGGGGCCCGGCACAGGCGATTTTCATTGCATAAATATCGCAAATACCGTTATCCTGAATTTGTTTTTTCTCGATCACGCGGAGCGGCACGGAGGCGAGTTCTTTCTTCATCCCTTTCCAGAATTCATCGAAATCTCCGGGTTCGGGAACCGCTTTGATCTGATCGATCGCAGCACCGGCACCGCCGGTGTATTCCACCGGGATCTTCCGCTTGCCTTTGGGCGTGAGGACGGGTTTGCCGTTTTTGTCATAAAGTTGCGCCGTTACCCAGATAAAACCGGGTTTGTCAAGGGTCGTTTCGATCGTATGCGGCATTTTGGCAACGGGGAGAGTTCCTTTGAGTTCCGCCTTGCCGTCATCGCCGCGGCAGGACCATTTTACGACCCAGTCCGGCGAGACAGTCCCTTCGCCCTTGTGCAGAAGTTCCAGAGTAAAACGGATCTTTTCGCCTGTTTTGTAATAGATGGACGGTTTGTCGGTATTGCCCCAGAATTCCAGTTGCAGCGGTTCAGCCGCAACTCCGCTCAGGATAAGTGCAGTTGTGAAAAACAGCAGAAGAAATTTTTTCATGATGCGCCTCATATTGTTACTTGAGAACGATTTTACGGAAGTTCTTTTTACCTGCCTTGAGGGTCAGAGAACCGTTGGCAAAATCCTCCTTCGTCAACTGTTGTGCCGGATCGGTGACTTTTTCACCGTCGATGGAAACTGCACCGCCCTGGATCAGACGGCGGCCGTCGCTGTTGGTCTTGGCAAGTCCCGCAAGCACGATGAGTTTCGGAATGGTCAAGCCGGTGGGTTCATCGAAAACAGCGGGGTCGATCTCTGCGACCGGGAAATCCGCCGAAACGCTCTGTGCATCCACCTGCATAATGGTACTGGTGGTCTTCACTTTCTTTTCCGGATCGGCGAAGCCGAAACGGGTCCCGGCGGCGACGAACGCCTCCTGTGCCGCTTTTTCGCCGTGTGCCAGTTTGGTGGCTTCAAAGGCGAGGATCTCTTTGGCGCGGTTGATATTTTCGCACTTTCCGAGGGCGCGGCACTCTTCCAGCGGCAGTTCAACGGCGAACTTCATCATCAGTTCCGGCAGAATGGAGTCGTCGCAGTTGCGCCAGAACTGGTAGTAGTCAAAGACGGTGGTGCGTTCGGGGTCGAGCCATACGGAAGCACCGCCCACGGACTTGCCGAACTTCTGCCCGGTGGCGGGATTCATCAGAAGCGGAATGGTCATGCACTGGACTTCATTGCCGCTCTTGCGGCGGACGAGTTCCGTACCGGCGACCATGTTGCCCCACTGATCCTGACCGCCCATTTCCAGTTTGCAGCCGTAATCGCGGTTCAGGATATAGAAGTCATAGCCCTGCAGAATGGAGTAGTTGAATTCCAGAAAGGAGAGGCCGTTTTCCAGACGGGATTTGACGGAGTCCTGCCCCAGCATACGGTTGACGCTGAAAATATGCCCCACTTCACGGAGCATTTCAATATAGCCGATCTTGCAGAGCCAGTCGGCATTGTTGACGAAAATCGCCTTGCCGTCGCTGTCGTCAATGAACCGTTTGAGCTGATTGCGGAGGCAGTTCACATTCTCCTGAATGGTTTCGAGGGTCATGATGGGGCGGGCGGTACTGCGGCCGGAGGGGTCGCCGATCTGGGCTGTCGCACCGCCGACAAGCACGATCGGCGTGTGACCGGCTTTCTGCATCAGGCGCATCGCCATTACAGGGAGCAGATGCCCCACATGGAGACTGTTGCCCGTGGGGTCGAACCCCACATAAAAACGGACGTTTTCGGTGGTGAGAAGTTTTTCCACTGCGGCTTCATCGGTCTGCTGGTAGCAGAACCCGCGTTCTTTCAATTCCTGATAGATATTCATACTGTTTCCTGTTGATTATGAAAGGTTGACGATTTTTCCGTCAACGAGGTCGATACGTTCAGCGTTGGGTACTTTGGGCAGTCCGGGCATGGTCATGACGTTGTTGAGATAGACCACGATGAACTTCGCTCCGGAGCGGACTGCCATATCGGTAATTTTGATCGTAAATCCTTCCGGCGCACCGATGAGTTTGGCATCTGCGCTGAAAGAATACTGTGTCTTGGCAATGCAGATGGGGTAATCGGGATATTTTTCCGTATACTCCAACGCTTTGGCGCGGACTTCATCGGAACACCCGATCTCTTCTGCTCCGTAGATATTGACGCAGACCTTGCGGATCTTTTCCAGCACGGGGTCGTTGTCTGCGTATGTGAAATGAAGCGTTTCCGCCTTGCATTTCTGCATGACCATTTCCGCCAGTTCCACGCATCCGGCTCCGCCGTTTACGAACCCGTTGGAGAGGGCGTAGGGGATACCGTATTTTTTGCACTCCGCATCGAAAGCGGCAAGTTCGGCATCGGTATCGAAATGGAATTTATTGAGGGCAACGACCACATTGCAGCCGAATTTCTCCGTCAGATTGCGGTAGTGGCGGAGCAAATTGCAGAACCCTCTGGTCACAGCACCGGCATCTTCGGCTTTGGGGTCGGCGGCGACGCCGTGGACTTTCAGCGCACGGATGGTGCCGACAAGGACGATACAGCCGGGTTTCAGCCCGGTGCGGCGGCACTTGATGTCAAGGAACTTTTCTGCGCCGAGGTCAGAGCCGAACCCGGCTTCCGTAACGACATAATCCCCCAGTTTGAGGGCGGTACGGGTGGCGGCAATGGAGTTGCAGCCGTGAGCGATATTGGCGAAAGGTCCGCCGTGGACAAAGGCGGGATTGCCTTCGAGCGTCTGCACCAGATTGGGAGCGAAGGCATCTTTGAGCAGAACGGTCATCGCTCCGTCCGCATGGAGATCACGGGCGGTAACGGGTTTGCCTTCAACGTTTTTTGCCACAGTGATATCGCCCAGATTTTTCTTGAGGTCATCCAAATCGGTGGAGAGGCAGAAGACCGCCATGATTTCAGAAGCGGCGGTGATCTCAAAGTGATCGGTGCGGGTATTGGGTGCGGCAACTTCGGCGTCACGCAACGCCCGGTCGTTCATATCCAGACAACGTTTAAATGTGATCGTCGCCGGGTCGATCTGCAGAGCGTTCCCCTGAAAGATATGGTTGTCGATCATGGCGCACAGAAGATTGTTGGCGGAAGTAATGGCGTGAAAGTCCCCCGTGAAATGCAAGTTGATGTCTTCCATGGGAACCACCTGACTGTACCCGCCGCCGGCGGCACCGCCCTTGATGCCGAAAACCGGCCCGAGGGAGGGTTCACGCAGAGCCAGCACTGCATTTTTCCCCAGTCTGTTCAGCGCATCGGCAAGTCCGATGGAAACGGTGGTTTTGCCTTCGCCGTACTTGGTGGGGTTGATGGCGGTCACGAGGATCAGTTCGCCCTGCTTATTGCTCCGGACGGTTTCGGGATCGACTTTTGCTTTATATTTGCCGTACAGTTCAAGATCTTCCTCTTTCAGTCCCAGACGGGTGACGGCGATATCCCGGATGTTTACGGGTTTGTATTCATTGGCGATTTCAATATCAGTTTTCATTGCAGCACCTCTTTTCGTTATCTTATTAATATAACACAAAAAAGAGTTTATACAAGTTTTTTTACACGATTTCGGAGGGCGTATCCGGGTTTAACGGCAGAAGAACGACACCAGTTCAAAGTGTTCGGTACGGGGAAACATGTTTACCAACTGCAATTCACTCAACTTGAAGCCGCCCTTTTGCAGACGCACAGCATCCCGCGCCCACGTTGCCGGATTGCAGGAGATGTAAATGAAGTTCTCAAGCGCACTGCCCGTAATGCACATCGCCGCACGCAAAGTCAGACCGCCGCGGGGCGGATCGACCAGAAGCAGCGTGTCAGGGGCCTCGGTGCTTTTGAGTTCTTTGAGAGCCAGCCCCGCATCTCCGGCGATGACCTGCGGTTCAGAGATGCCGAACTTTTTCAGATTGAACTTCGCCGCTTCAGCCGCCGCCGCATCGGATTCCACGACCAGCACGTCTTTTACTCCTCTGGAGGCGGCATAAGAACCGAAAAATCCCACGCCGCCGTACAGGTCGATGAAACGGTTCGGCTCAAGGCGGTCGATGATCCGCCCCACCGCAGAGAGCAGGGCATCTGCCCCCTCCTTATTGACCTGAAAGAAACTGCCGCAGGGTACGGATAACTCCCCGAAAGAGAGTTGTTCCCGCAGCCACGTCGCATTTTTTGCCGGAGCATTGCGCCAACTCTGCACCCCCCTTGCGGTGTTGCGGATGGTCACATCCATCCCCTCACGCAATGAAGCCATATAAGAACGGTCTCCACGAAGGCGTTTCAACTCCTCGTTGATCGCCGGATGCGCCAGCAGACAGTGGTCGATGTCGCACACCGTCTGATTGTCCTGCATCACATAACCGAACTTCACCGCCGCCCCGATCGTGTGAACGTGCAAAACCACCTTGTTACGGTAGCCCTCCGACGGCTGCGGCGAAACCGGTTCAAGCATCTTTTCCGGTTCGACCCCGGAACTTGCCAGCAGGTCTTTCAACTGGGCGAGTTTCAGTTCCGTTTCGTATGCGTAGTCCGTATGGAGATACTGACAGCCGGGACAGCGGCCGAAATAGGGACAGACCGGCTCCTGACGGTGCGGACTGGTCACGCCGAAACGCACCACCTCCGCCCGGGAGAAGTTTTTCTTCGGGGCGGTGATTTTGGCGATGAGTTTCTCCCCCGGCAGAGTACCGGGGATGAAGACCACTTCGCCGTCGATACGGGTCAATCCGTCACTGCCGAAAACGCACTTTTCGATTTCGCACTGAAATTCCTGTCCGGCTTCCATATCGCTCCTCAAAACTCCAGTTTGTAAGAGACGACCTGCCAGGGGGATGCCTCTGCGGTGAATTCTGTTCCGGAGACGGTTTCGCCGCAGACCTCTTCGGCGAGGTTGACCGGCGTGATTTTGGCGGAAGCCGCCAGTTTGACCGGCGATTTGCCCGGTTTGCCGCTCAAGTTGACCAGACGCAGAATGACCGTCTTTCTGCTCAAATCGTGAGCGGGTTTCAGCGCACTGTAAGAGAGGTCGCCGTCAACAGTGACGAAACCGGCATCACCGCCGGTGTTTTTCACCAGAGCGGCGGGCAGCATGTAGGTAAAGAGATCCGTCCGGTAGCCCTGGGCGAATTTGGTCAGAGCCGGATAATCCGGGTCGCTGCCGGTCAGTTTGAGGGCATATTCAAACACCAGATGTTTCTGCAGTTGTCCATCCGGTTCGCCGTTGGTTGCGACCGTATGGCTGAAACAGCGGTAGAGCGTGACAAAGAGTGTGCCGTCCGCTCCTTCGGAGGCGGCAACTTCATGAAGTCCGTATCTGCCGATGAAGGCGATACCGCCTTTGTCGTCCCGTTTGCCCGCCATATTTGCCATATTCTTTTCGAGCGGTTCGGATTCGGTCCATGCGGCAGTCTCATCGCCGGAGGCGCGTCCCGGTTCACGTTCGATAAAGGTGAATGCCTGTGCGGCGTAATAGTTTCCGGCGATGCCGGTGGGGATGCGCACTTTCACACGGCAGTCGCGGACGTTGTTATCAACTTCGGTACGGATCTTTACCGCATCGCTGCCGGCATCGACGGTGACGAAACTGCGGAGTTTGAGGGTCACATATTCATCGCTTTCGCGGATGCCGGAGTAGACTTCATTGACCGTTGCGGTATGAAGCATCTCCCGGGCGACCTGATAGGCGAAATCCACGGCGAAAACGGTTCGTTCCCTGCCGTCTTCCACGACGGAAACGCCGGTGCAGACACCTTTCTGATAGATGCGGTTTTCCACGGGGTGGACCATGTTCCAGCCGTCGCCGATGTCACGATCGACTTCAAAGAGGTTCAGTTTAGAGTAACTTCTGTTGCGCACTTTGTCGAAAATGGTGAGTGAGCCGTCATCTTCCACGGTCAGTTTGAGCAGAGCGTTTTCCGCTCCGTTGTTGTTGACCAGCTGACTGCCGAAATACCGCACCGCACTGTCGGAGGGCTTCACCTGAAGGACGGTCCAGCCGGAGGCCGCCAGTTTGCAGCGGCAGGTGACGGAGTAGACATCATACTTACGGGAGTCCTGATAGTAGAACCGCTTGAGTTGATTGCGTTTTACGGAGGTCAGTTTGAAAGGAACTTCATTGCCTTCGCTGTCGTAAATGCGGAAAGCGTTGAGCAACTGATAACCGAAAGGCTCCTGCCACTGTTTGGGATAGGGTTTGATCGCAGGGAACGGGAGTTCCAGTGAAACGATTTTTTCCTCTTCAAAGGGCAGAGCGTTGAAAATACGGAAGGTGTAGCAGCCGTCTTCCGCATAGTTGCTCTCTTTTGCGCCGGGCTGCTCACGGTCGTAGAGATTGTTGGTGAAATAACGGATATTTCTGCCGGTCACATTCTCCCAGTCGGCATCGTACATGCCGTCACAGATGGAGTCGCCCACCTGATGGATCTCTTCGTAACGGGCGAGCATCTGCCGGTGGACGGCATCCACGGAGCAGCCGCAAATGGAGTCGTGGGGATGATTTTTGATGAATTGTTTCCACGCATATTTCCAGAAAGGCGCGCTGAAATCCCGTCCGGCGGCAAATTCCCGTGCCATGAGCGGATCAAGCATCAGTTCGTAGCGATTCTGGATCTTGTCGTTTCCGGACTTGATGTCGTAGCGGCTGGAAAGGGTGTGGGGGATCATCGGAGTTCCCTCGGGCTTCTCGGTGATGATGAATTCACCGGAACGGGTGGGCAGATCGGCTTTCTGCTTGAAGAAGTCGTAAAATTCGGTATAGTCGGAGTGGATGAATTCACTGCCGGGGTACATCTCTTCGAGCCACTTGCGGATCGACGCCACATCGGGGTGCGGTTCACTGTGGTCGATGGCATCGGTCATGATGATCTCATCGCCGTAGTGTTTGGTGAGCCGCTGCATGAATTTTTCGGTACGGGCTTTGAAGTCGGCTTCATTGAGGGGCAGATCGTAACTGCCGGTGACGTGCAGAGAGAAACTGCCGTAACCGGTGAAGGGAAGAAGTTTCACCACGCCGGTGCGGGAGCCGTCCGGAGCCTGCCAGAAGAAGTAGGGTTCCCAATCCTTATCCATGCCGCGCCACAGGACGGCGACGTCGATGTTGAAGCCTTTGAAAATCTGGGGCATCTGGGCGATATGACCGAAGATATCGCAGATATAACCGACGGGCCACGGCTTGCCGCCGAACTCTGCCGAAACCTCTTTGCCGATGAGCAAGTTGCGGATGAGGGATTCGCCGGAAACGAGAAATTCATCCGGCATCACATACCACGGCCCGATGTTGAGTTTGCCCGCTTTCACGGCGTTGGAGATACGCAGAGCATCTTCCGGCTTGATTTCGCAGACGTCTTCCAGCACGATGGTCTGACCGTCGAAGGTGTATTTATTGAACCCTTTTTCATCTTCCAGTCCGTCTAAAATACGCTCCATGGTTGCGACCAGACGGTAACGGAAGTTCTGCATGGGCAGATACCATTCACGATCCCAGTGTGTCGAGTTGAAATAGTGCAGTTTCATGATTTATTCTCCTGTGTTTGCCGGGATGAACCCGTATACGTTATGTGCATTGTAAATCAAAGGACAAACCGCCGAACTCCAGTTTTTTCCGGAGAAATCGCGGTGCGTGCGCAGCAGCATGAAAGTAAAGTTGTTCAAGTCGAGTTCCGGCAGCAGGGTGAACGGCACGCGCATTTCAATTTGATAACCGTCTGCCGTGCGGGAACTTACTGCGGAAACTCCGTGATTTCTGATTTTGGAATCGACCACCTGCCAGCCATCGACCGGGGCGAGTTTATGGCGGAGCGGCCAGATCAGAGCGTCCGCATTGACCTGAATTTCGATATAGTAAGGTTTCTGCCGGTCGGGACGGATGAAAAATTCCAGTGCATCGCCCTCATAAACGGGATTTTTTTCCTTTCCGGAAAAAATTTCGTTGGTCATGGTAAAGGGGATGATATCTGTATCTTTGCAGCAGAAAGCGATGTAGAACGCCTCTTTGCCGACCCCGAGATACCAGCGTGTGTTTGTATTGTTTTTGTCGGGAGTCTGCTCATCAAGGATGTATTCCCCCTGAAAGACTTTGGCCAAATTCCATTCATCCCGGGTGATTTTTCCGTCGATGACCGGGATTTTTTTCAACTGCGGGACGGTCACTTTTCCGGGCAGAGACCAGCCGTCCGCCTTATGGAGTTCATCGTAGAAAGAAGCGAGTGCCGGAACAGCGGTCTGATAGCGTTGCGGCCAGACTTCCGGCTCCCGTACACTCCAGCACAAATCTTTCAGTTTGTAGAAACGTTTGGAAATATATTCCGCCGGAGTACCTCTGTACCGTTCATAGAGGTCGGGGAAAGTATCCCGGGCGATCTCCCGGGCCTTTGCCAGCTCCTCCGGCGTGAAAGAGCGGCAGCCGCACAGGACCGCAAGCAGCAATAAAACTGGAATATACTTCCGCATGACTTCCCTCTGGTAACTTCTGTTGTTTGAAAGACATCTCCATTCGTTCTATAAATTACCACAGGAAGGAGATTTTTCAAGAAAAATCCCATTAAAAAACGCAGATATTCAGTAATTTCTCCGGAAAGATGCGACCGGCAAAAATATGATGCCGGATTTGGGACAGCGGCGTTACAAACTCTGGTTGATCTTTTCGATCTCTTTGAGGATATTTTCCAATGTTTCAGCGGCAGTTTCCCAGGCGGTTTCCACAGCGGCGATCTCTTTCTGCACCTGCGAAAGTTCTTTGCCCGCTTCGGCAAAATCCACTTTCAGCGAGGGAACGGCGACCATTTCCAGCAGTTCCGCCTGCCGTTTTTCCAGTGCGGCAAGACGGCTTTCCAGTTCATCCACGCTCTTTTGCGCTTTTTTCTTATCATCGGCAAGGGCGGCGCGCGCCTGCGCTCTGGCACGGCGGCGGTTTTTGGCAAGGTCGGCACTCTCCTCCGGCCCCTGTTCCGGGGTGGTCGTAACTTTTTCACTGCGGAGTTGAGCCGATTTTTCCAGATAGTAGTCGTAGTTGCCGAAATATTTGCGGATATGCGGAGACTCCATGGCGATAATGGTCGTTGCCACATTACGGACAAATTCAATATCGTGACTGACGATGCAAACCGTTCCCTTGTACTGACGCAACGCCTCCTGAAGCAGTTCCCGCGCCGCCACGTCCAAGTGGGTGGTCGGTTCGTCCAGAATGAGGAAGTTGGGCGGATTTACGAAAATGCGGGCAAAGAGCAGACGGATCTTTTCGCCGCCGGAAAGCACCTTGCAGCACTTCTCCGACGCCTCCCCCGAAAAACCGAAACTCCCCAGCACGTTCATCAGTCCTGCCGTGGATGCCCCCGCAGGGAGATTTCCACGGACGACATCGTATACCGTCTGTTCCGGCACCAGCAGTTCCGAAAACTCCTGCGCCTGATAACCGATCACGCTGTGATGCCCCGGCACGACCCTGCCGGACTGCGGTTTCAGCCGTCCGGCGAGCAGTTTCAGCAGCGTGGTCTTGCCCATGCCGTTGTAACCGATAAAGGCGATCTTATCGCCCGCATCGATGGTCAGGTCAATATCTTTCAAAATGGGTTTTGCCGGGTCGTAGCCGAAGGTCATTTTTTCAATGCGTGCCGCTTCAATTCCGCCGGGGGGCGGTTCGGGAAAACGGATCGCCCCGCTGTAACTCAAATCATCGGGCAGTTCGATCTCCTCCATTTTATCCAGTGCCTTCTGCCAACTTTTCGCCTGTGCCGCCTTGGTCGCTTTGGCACGGAAACGGTCGATCACCTTTTCGATATGTTCCCGTTTGCGGTCGGAGTTGCGTTTTGCCGCCTCAAGATTTTTGAAACGGCTCTCCCGTTCGCGGCGGTAGTAGTCATAATCACCGGGATAACGGGTCACTTTGCCGTTGTTGACTTCCAGCGTGATATTGGTCAGTTTCCGCAGCAGAAAACGGTCGTGGGAGATGAGCAGCAGCGTTCCGGGAAAGGATTTCAGAAACTTGCACAGCCACTCCACAGCGGGAATATCCAGATAGTTGGAGGGTTCGTCCAGCATGAGGATATCCGGCTGCGAAATAAGCACCCGCGCCATGGCGGCACGCATCTGCCAGCCGCCGGAAAAGGATTTCAGCGGGCGGTGAAAATCCGCCGGGTTGAAACCGAGGTTGGTCAACGCCTGTTCCGCTTCGGTTTTCAGGCGGTATGCGCCGAGGTGTTCAATGGTCGATTGCAGATGACCGTGGCGGTTCAATGCGCTTTGCAGACGGTCGTTGTCGTCAAACCCTTCGTGGAGCTGCTGTTCCAGCGCGTGAAGTTCGGCGGTCATCTCCGCCAGTTCGGGAATGGCATCGCAGGTAAACTCCAGCAGTTCCCGCTCCGATGCCCCCGTCGGGAGCATCTGGCGCAGAATACCGATACGGTGGTCTTTGGGCAGTGCCACTGTGCCGTGATCCGCCGGAACATCGCCGGTCACAATGCCGAAAAGCGTGGATTTGCCCGCCCCGTTCGGCCCGACAACGCCGACCCGGTCACCGGGATTGATACGGAAACTTACACGGTCGAGGATCGGCTCCCCGCCGTAACACTTTGTCACATCTTTGAAATCGATCATGGGAAGTTAAATCTTATTTCGCCGCATCCTGCGGCAGTTCAAGGAGACAGCGGAAACCCGCATCACGGGTCTGGCATACTCCGTAGTTCATACACTCATCTCCGAGGGCGAAAAGCGGCGTCCGGAACGAACTGCCCGCCAGAACAGGGAGCGGCCCCTGCGGCCCGTCGGTCATAACGATCTCACGGACATTGCCGGAGAGATTGCGTACACCGTAAACAGACTCATCTTTCGGAAAAAGATTGCGGGGCGCACCGAAGGGATATTTGGCGGCATCGGGGTGATGGGCCGTCAGCGAAGCGGTATGATCGGTCTCATTTCCCCAGACATAGTTGCGTTCGTAAAAACCGGCGGCGGCATGCAGCCACTCATCCCGGGTCGGCAGACGTCCTTTCAGCCCCAGTTTTTTGCCCTGATATTCACAGAAAGCCTGCGCTGCGGCGGGCGATATGCCGACAACGGGCAGCTCGCCCCAGCGTTTGGCATCAAGACCTTTTTTGGCATCCCAGAGGCTCTTTCCGCCGACTTTCGGCGTAAACTTCTGCCGCTCTGCGGGGGGGAGGGATTTCAAAAACGGGATGTAATCTTTGAAACGGACTTCATATCTGCCGATGAAGAACGAGGGCAGTTGTTTGGAGGAAATGCGCCGGAACGAACCGGTATCTTTGGCAGAGAAACGCTGTCCGTCAAGCACCAGTGCATATCCGGCGGGGATCGCTGCCGGAGGTTCGGGCGTCAGCAGAAGTTCCTGTGCCAGTTCGATCGCAAAGGGGATGAAGACCGGGGACTGATTTTTCCCGGTGATGCGGAGACGGTAATCCCCCACCGGCAGAATAAAACCGTATCTGCCGCCGGAGTACGAGAGATTTTTGCAGAGAACCGGCTCCTGCGTCAGACTTTCGGCATACTCTCCTCTGGCATTGAAAATGGAGATGTTCCACTCTTTCCCGTCGGGAATACGGAGGGCGAGCATCCCGGTTTCGTTGCGGATGAGTTCCACCCAGGTTTTCAGTTGCGGCTCTTTTTCCGCCGCCAGAGCAAAAAGTTCCTTCCAGCGGGCGGTGATGTTGTTTAAAATACTGTCGGAGGTGGAAGGTACGTTGAATTTCACCGTCAATGCCAGCATATCGTGAAAGATTTTCGCCGTCATTGCGACCACTTCGGCGGAAGCCGCCTTGTCTTCGGGCAGACGGGAGAGAAAGTCCAGAGCCGCCGAGTAATCGTTTATCATTTCATACATCTGACGGCGCATCTGATAGAGGGTGTGCTTCTTCTGCGTACGGTCAGTGGAATTCTGAAGCAGAGCGAGTTGTTTTTTCAACTGGTTCGCCTTGAGATTTCCCTGCACACTGCAATCCTGCGCCAGTGTCCAGAGGGAGTTGAGCCGTGAGCGTTCCAGCGACGAGGAGTATCCCCAGTAGATGCACCAGGTGAACACCGCCGCCAGCAGCGTTACCGGGATCAGCGGGTGACGGCGGATCAATTTCAAAAATTTGTAGACCGGCGTCGGGGAGTACGCTTTGACCGGGTAGTTATCCAGATAGTTCTTCACATCGTTCAGCAGTTCTTCCACCGAAGTATACCGTTCCTGCGGTTCAAAATTCATGGCTTTCAGACAGACCGCTTCCAGTTCGCGCGGAACGACCGTATTGCGCCATGCGGCTTTGCGGGGAGACGGTACTTTTCCGGCACAGATAAAAGCGGGGTGTTTATCCACGGATACCCCTTCCGGCACCGGGGAGGAACGCCATGATAAAATACAGTACAAAATCGCGCCGAGCGCGTAAATATCGGTACTTACGGAGGGGATCTCCTGTTTTCCGGAGAGCAGTTCCGGGGCCATAAACGCCCATGTGCCGCCCAGTTTCTTGTCATCCCGCGGCTCCTGCTGAAGCTGACACTCCAGATCGAGAGCCATTTTGCTTTCATCGCCCTCTTCATCCAGTTCCGGAATATAGCGTGCCATGCCCCAGTCCATGACGAACGTTTCACCGTAGTTACCGATCATCAGATTGCCGGGTTTCAGATCGCAGTGCAAAATGCCGTGATGGTGGGCGAAAGATACGCCGTGACAGCACCCCAAAAAGATATTGAGCAGTTGCCGCAGAGTGTAGCGGCGGCGGTAATCGGCGGTGTTTTCACGGAGATTTTTCAGGATGACCTGTAACGTTTCACCGGCGACCTTTTTCATGGTGAAATAGACTCCCACGTCCTCAAACACCCCCAGCCGGTGGACCGGCACGATGTTGGGGTGGTCGATTTGTGCGGTGGTGCGCGCCTCACGGATGAAGTCTTCGATACGGTCGGCGTGGTTGCGGTACTGCGGACGCAGAAGTTTCAGGGCGACCTGCCGGTTCAGCCCCGGTTCGTAGCCGCCGAAAACAGTCCCCATGCCGCCGACACCGATGGCGTAAAGGGACTTGTAATCGCTGATGTTCTCCCCGGAAGAGAGCCCCAGCCCGGCACGCAGTTCTTCCGTCGTCAGACTGCTGGGCTTTTCGGAACTGCCGTACAGCAGCGTTTGCGATACATCCGTATGTTCCGCATGGGTGCGGGAGCGGGTTTGAAAATGATCCGTAATGAATTGATCGCTCAATGTCTGTTTCTCCTGTCAACGGCCTTTGAGATCAAGTTCCTGGACTTTCTGATACAGTTTACCCATTTCGCGGGCAAATACGGAATAATATTTTTCATTGGCTTTTTTGACCACGGGGATCGCAGTCATTGCTTTATCCCAGGAGAAATCTTTGGTAAAAAGCATGCAGCGGGCATTTTCGCGGCTGCTGAAAACAGGGGATTCCGCAGCGATGACCACCCCGGCAAATTCGCCCTCGCGGGTCAGAACAAGATCTCCGGGAGAAGCCTTCAGCTCCGTGGAAGAGCGGCCGTTGCGGATGTAAAGCACATCGCCGCCGGAGGCAAAATCCAGCGAACAGCGGTCGCCCAGCGGCGCAGACTCCTTGCCGCTGGAATTGGTTTTGAAGAGGTAGAGATTTTCCACGCCCCGCTTGCGGATGGCATCGGCGTAGATCGTTTTAAGCGGTTTGCGTCCGGCAAGTTTGACTTCGAGAGCCGCCACACGGGGGTCGGCCTTGCCGACGTAGAGCGGAGTTGTGATCGTAACGGGTTCCTTCCCGCCGGGGAGGGCCGCACGGTAAGAAAGTTTTTTGATCTCACGGAAATTAAGCGGAGATTGAACAGTACCACTCATATTGCCGAAACTGGTCAGCATGACCGTCTTTCCGCCGAGTTCCACCAGAGGAATACAGTAAAGTGCATCGGACTGCTGATCGACCACGAGGCGGTTTTCCAGAATGGAGAGCCGCAGGAGTGCGGCGGCATCGGCGTAACAGGAAAGCACATCGGCTTTGGTACGGACATTGACGCCGACATTTTCCAGCATTTTGGTCGTGACGGCATACTGTTTTTCGACCGACGCGGCCTTCACACGGGCTTCAATCTCTTTGCGTTCCAAATCCCGGACGGTCTTCTGGGCGGCGGCGAGTTCCTGACGGCTTTCGGAGCGGTCATGCACCGCTTTTTTGAGGACGGAACGGGTTGCGGCAAGCTGCTGGGTAAGACGCTGGATCTCCAGTTCCCGCCGGGCGGCAAGCTGGCGGTTTTTGCTATTGTCATCCCGTTCAGCGGCGAACGCCTGTTCGGTGGTGCTGAGTCTGCCGCGGACAAAGGAGAGGTTGCTTTCCAGTTGTCTGTTTTCATTGACTGCCTGATCGCCCCGTTTCATCGCGGCGGCGAGGGCATTCTGCAAATTGGTGATGGCTTGCCTCTGCACAGCGGCATCGGCACGGCTTTTCTGCAGTTCTTCCGAAACGGACTTCAACCGTTTATCGCGGTCGCGGAGTTCCTCTTCATTGATGGCGAGGGTCTCTTTGGTGCGGCGCACCTCTTCGGCGGCGCGGTTCAGCCGTTCCCGGATGACAGAACCCTTCTGGCGGGCGTAACTGACGGCGTCAATATTCTCTTTGAGTTCTTTACGCAGATCGGCGGTCAACTCCTTGGAGTCTTTGAGCCGCATTTCGGCAAGCTGAAGTTGGATCTGTGCTTCGGTAAGTTGTTTTTTCAGTTCAGCCGGAGTCATTTTGGCGGTCGTTCTGCGGCTGTTTTTGGCAAGAAGTTCCATCTGTTCCGCCTTGACTTTTGCGGCGGCGAGTTCTTTGGCGAGACGTTCAATCTCCTTTTCCCGTTCTGCGCTGAAACCCTGTTTTCGCTGGGTTTCGCGCAGACGGCGGCGGAGTTCTTCCAACTGGGCCTCACGGATGCGTAATTCATTGAGGATCAGTGCAGTAGTGGGGGCATCCAAACCGATGCCGGGTGCGCCGATGGTTCCGCCGCCGCCCTGCCCGTCGGCTCCGTTGAAGCCGGCGGGGACCATGCCCGTAAGCATGGAGAGCATGGAGGAGACCAGAAAGTCGCAGATGACGATAAGTACGGCTCTGTTCACTTGGCAGCCTCACTGTTTTCATTTCCGGCAAGCAGTTCCCGGCGCAGGGGATAGAGCAAAATCAACCGCAGGATCAGACTGAAAATAATACCGATCAGGGTCGAAGAATAGGCGATCAAACGGCTGTTCTGGGGAGAGAAGGTCATCACCAGAAAGGCGGATACCGTACCGAAAAGTCCGACGTAGAGCGGCACGTCAAAGAAAATATCGGCATTTTCCAGTTTCTGAAGACGGAGTTTGAAACTTTCCGCACTGTTTTTGATATTTGCCGTAACCATCCACGCCAGCGCAAAAGCGAAGAACTGCGCGCAGGTGATGATGCTGAAAAGCAGCATGGAGATACGCCCGAAAAACTCATCTCTGGAAGCGAGACTTTCCGGAGAATTTGCCGCAACTTTGCCCAGAGCCTCTGTTCCGCTCGAACCGACAAAGAGATTTTTAACAGCACCGCCCGCAGAGAACTGGTGGTTCATCAGCAAAACAAAGGCAACGCCGAGGATCGCAAGGATAAGAAAGATCAACGTATTTTTTCCGGATTGTTTCATTTTTTCAAAAATTCCTTTCAAAGTTGCTTAAAGAGATACCATTATTATATAATACTCCACTTGGCGAAATAGTCAAGAATATTCAAAAAAAATTTCATGGTTTTTCGGAAAAAACTATCCCTTTCAAAAGATTTCAAAAGGAGAATGTTTGAAATTTCAGCTGTTACGTCTGTAACTTTCGTATGTCTTGCGGAGCAATACGGCGAATTCATCCCAAACGATCTCTGCGCTCTCTTTCTGAAAAGCGGTGAGCAGTCCGGCGATTTGACGGACCGGTACGGCAAAGCGGTGTTCCAGCACCACCCGTCTGCCGGGATATGCACCAGCGGCAATACCGATGAGTTGAGCCGCAAGCGTCTGCACGTCGATCAGCAGCACCTCTCCGGCATCGGGAGATACGCTCATCGTCTCCCCGTGCGCCGCCTGATAACAGAAGGTGGAGACAACGGAATTATAAAAAGGCTTCCCGCCCGGCCCGAATGTATTCGGCATCAAGACGGTTACTGTTTCGTTCGGAATTGCCGCAAGCAGTGCGGCTCCGTCACGCTTGGAGGCGTGGTACGGACTCTCTTTGGCTTCGTGGGTCGTGGAACCGAAGACAACCCTGCAAGCACTTCCCTCAACGGCATTGGCCAGTTTCCGGACCAGTTCCATATTGACCCGGTACAGTTTTTCACCGTCATCGGAACGGCTCAGCCCCGCAAGCATAATAACGGCATCGCACTCTTTCAGAAATCCGGCAAGGGCGGTTTTATCCTGCCACAATTCGCGGGGAACGGCTCTCATATCGTTTGTTCTGCCGCCCGCTTTCATCACATGCGAACCGATAAACCCTTCCGCCCCGGCAACGGCGATCGTTTTTCTACTCATTTTTCGCCCCGCTCCGACGGGGAATAAACTCGATAAAGTCGATTTCCAGACGGGTTTCGGAGCGGCTGTACTGACTGTTTCCGCCGAGGCAAAGCATAAAACGCTGTTTCGGGGGAGTTCCGAATGCTTTGATAAAGTCGTTCACCACGTCAAACTCTTCGACCCGCCATTCGTTGAGCGGAACGGTATCATTGGCGGCGCAGACGGCATAGGTTTTGATGCGTCCGGCGGCGTACTTGCACCATTTGGCTTCACCGATGCGGCGTGTTTTCTCCCAACGGTAAGCGATACAGCGCGAAGAGGCAAGCGTACCGTCCCCGACATAGATGACTCCCGGCTGGTCGTCGGGTTCTTTCTGACCTTTTTTGAGTTTCACGGGGCGGACCAGCCGCCACCGCCAGCGCAGAACCGGGGTCTTTTCCCAGTCGATGTGTTGAGGGGCGATCACCCTTGCTCCGGCGGAACGGGCGGCTTCGATGACCAGAGCCTTGCCGTTTCCGGCAGAGGGGATCTCCGCCACATAGAATTTTGTATGCGGAACAAAAACGTGCATTCCCTCCGGCTGCCAGTCGATGTTGAACTGCCTGTCATCGTTGAAAATCTCTTTCCAGGCGCAATCTGCCGACGGGCCGTCTGCGGCGGAAACCGCAACCGCCAGAGAGGTCAAAAAGATAAAAAGGATGTTCCGGAAACACATCATTGTTTCAGACTTTCTTTCATATATTTTTCATAACGTTTCATGATCCGGCTGACATAGATGCGGGTACTGCGGATGGGGTATTGCGCAGGAGTTCGTTTGGCGGCCGCCCATTTTGCCGCCCGGCTTTCTCCGGCATTGTACTGGCTCAACGCCAGCGGCAGTTGGTCGGGATGCCCCTCCCAGCGGTCGAGGGCGCACCGCAGATACCAGCAGCCGATTTCCAGATTGAGTTTCGGATTTGCCAACGCTCTGCGGGAGTATGGGGGCAATTTGTGACGTATCACATAATCGGCGGCGGCTCCTTTGGGGAGGATCTGCATCAGACCGACTTCGCCCTTGCTGCCTTTGCAGTCCGGATCAAAGCGGCTCTCCTGAAAGATCACAGCCCGCACCAGCCGCGGGTCGATGCCGTGTCTTCCGGCAAAAAAGGTAATCTCTCTGCTGAATTTGGTATCATCGACGACCCAATCCCGCACCCGGTTGCGTTCCAGATATGCCGCAAGCCCCAAAAGCAGCAAAACCGCTGCTGCAATGCACCATGGCACAGCAGAGCGGCGGGAACGTTTTTGCAGATACAAGGTCAAATGTCACTTCCTTTGAACAGCGGAGTTTGCGAGTTGTTCCTGCGCCGTTTTGCGCATTGCTTCTGCAAAGCGGCGGGATAATTCAGGAGTAAGTTTCAAACGGGCATAAGCGGTGTTTCCGGAAACTTCCGGTTCCACCATGCCTGCCAATTGGTTGCAGAGTTCCGCATCGGCAGAGCAGAGATAATTCAGAGCCATCACCATTCCGGCGGGCAGCATGAAAGCGGAAAAATTGGCGGCGTCGGCATTTTTGCATACCGCCCCCAATTCCGCAAAAACGCTGTCCTGATTTTCCCCGGTCAAGTCGAGTTTCAGCGTAAGGAAACGGCAGTTGCGGAACATTTTCATAACTTCCCGCAACGGAGGGATCTTCCGGGCTGAAACACGGCGCGGAACGGCACTGCACCACAAAATCTCCTTGCCCGGACGGATCGTCTGTGTTTGTTTCAGGGCGTCAAAAACTCCGGCGGCACGTTTCTGTTCCATCACGGCGACCGTATTGGGTGCAATGAAAGAAAAGAGCGGTTTTTCCATTGCCGGAATGTTGCCCAGCTGCCAGTGATCGGCTCTGTAACAGTTTTTTCCGGCAACGGTGACTTTTTCTGTTTTTACGCCGTTGGCGGCGAGCAGAGCGAGAAGTGCCTCCTGCGAACAGGTGAAATCTGCAAGCACGACAGCCCACGTTTCCCCGCCCGCAAGCGTTATGCGGGAACAACCGGCGGCTTTGAGGGCATCGGTAACGTCATTCTTATCTGCGCCGAAACTCTGTTTTACGGCGGGCAGAGCGGCGATGCGCTCCAAATCGAACGACATCTGATAGACCGCAGAAGCCGGAACGAGTTCCAATGCTGCGCCGAAAACCGTTCCCGTCAAAAGGAACAGCATTGCGGCAAACAGCATGAAAATTTTTCTACTCATTCCGGCTCCACAGGATCATTTTTCTTCAGCGGCTTTTTCCTGCTGCTTTTTGGGCAGTTTGACTTCGATATGAAGTTCGCGGAGCTGCTTGATGGTGGCTTCAGCCGGGGCATTCATCATAAGATCCTGCGCCTGCTGGTTGAAGGGGAAGGCGATGACTTCGCGGATGTTGGGTTCATCGGCGAGCATCATCACGGTACGGTCAACGCCGGGGGCGATACCGCCGTGCGGGGGCGCACCGAGTTTGAAAGCGTTGATCATGCCGCCGAACTTCTCATCGACGGTGCTTGCCGGATGACCGGCGATCTCAAACGCCTTGTACATGATTTCAGGACGGTGGTTGCGGATGGCACCGGAGGAAAGTTCGATGCCGTTGCAGACGATGTCGTACTGATAAGCGAGAATATCCAGCGGACTTTTATTAAGCAGAGCATCCATTCCGCCCTGGGGCATGGAGAAGGGGTTGTGCGAGAAGATCACAGCACCGGTCTCTTCGTCCTCTTCAAACATGGGGAAGTCCACGATCCAGCAGAACTTGAACACGTTTTTGTCGATCAGATCGAGTTGACGGCCGAGTTCGGGGATCACGGCTCCGCCGATCTTCTGGGCGACCTTGAGGGAGTCGGCAAGGAAGAAGAGCGCATCGCCGTCTTCGACGCCGCCGCGGTCATGGAGAGCCTGAACGATGGAGTCATTGAGGAACTTGACGATGGGACTCTTGACCTCATCGCCGTTCCAGATGATGTAAGCCATACCCTTTGCGCCGTTCTCCTGGGCGAACTTGATAAGATCGTCAAAGAACTTGCGGGGCTTGCCCGCTACTTTGGGGGCGCGGATGGCTTTGACCACGCCGCCGTTGGCGACGGTTCCGGCGAAAGCCTTGAAGTCGCAGTCGCGGAAGAGGTCGCTGACGTCGATCATTTCCAGCGGGTTGCGCAGATCGGGTTTATCGGAGCCGAAACGTTCCATGGCTTCACGGAAGGGGATGCGGGGGAACGGGGGCTTGGTGTATTCTTTGGAGGTGAATTTGCCGAAAACGTCATCGAAAAGGCCTTCGATCACGGCGAAGATCTCATCCTGATCGGCGAAACTCATCTCCACGTCCATCTGATAGAATTCGCCGGGACTGCGGTCCGCGCGGGCATCTTCGTCACGGAAACAGGGGGCGATCTGGAAGTAACGGTCGAACCCGGCGACCATCAGCAGTTGTTTGAACTGCTGGGGAGCCTGCGGCAGAGCGTAGAACTTGCCCGGATGCAGACGGGAGGGAACCAGATAGTCACGGGCACCTTCGGGGCTGCTGGCGGTCAGAATGGGGGTCTGGAACTCATTGAAACCGTTTTCGGTCATATAGCGGCGCATTTCAGCGATGACCTTGCTGCGGAGCATGATATTATTGTGAAGTTTTTCGCGGCGCAGATCGAGGAAACGGTATTTGAGACGCATGGCTTCGGGGGCCTGATCGTCTTTGGCGATCTGGAAGGGGATCACATCGGCTTCGCCGAGAACTTCCATGGCGGTAGCGTAGACTTCCACTTCACCGGTGGCAAGTTTCGGATTGATGGTACCCTCTTCACGGGCGACGACTTTGCCGTCGAACTGGACGACGGTTTCGACCCGCCAGCGGTCCAGTTCCTGATAGAAGGCACATTCGGGGTCGATGACCACCTGAGTAATGCCGTAATGGTCGCGGAGGTCGATAAAGATAACGCCGCCGTGGTCGCGGACACTGTGGATCCAGCCGGAGAGGCGGACTTCTTTTCCCACATCGGATTTGCGGAGTTCACCGCATGTGTTGGTACGATATTGGCTCATTTTTATATCCTGTTTTTGTGATTGATATACACATTCAACGTGTTAATATAGCACAACTTTTGCAATTTGCCATTCCGGATGGATTTTTTTTCAAACTTTGCACTGTTTTCACTGCCGCACAGCCGTACTGCCGTTTCCGTAGGTGCGGTTTACGGCACCGAAGAGTTCCGGGGCGTCGGCGGGCAGCAGGATCACGGGCTGTTTTGCTTTGAGAAGCCACAGTTCGCGGTTGATGAAAAGCAGTTCGCAGGGCGCGGCCTCTTCCGGCAACGCCAGAACGGTCTGTCTGCGGCAGCTGCTCAGGTAACGGAGTACCCCGCTGTACCGGCGGGTACAGCGCAGAAGTTCCTCCGCAGAGAAAAAGAGTTTTGTGTTATCGAGAACAAACGTATGACCGGCATAATCAACTTTCTGCCGTTCATCGGGTTCTGCCCCGGACTCCTCCGGAACAAGAAGCGGCAGGATGTTCCCGCCGGAAAGAGCGGTCGAACAGACGGCAAACCCCTCCTCTCTGCCCGAACAGAAAACCGAAACGGTGATCTTTTCAAGTTCCTCCTGACTTTCCGCCTGAAACAGCGGCATTTTTCCCGCCGAAAACGTCCCGAATGAAAGAGTTCCGGAGGGCGGACAGGGGTTCAGGAAGGGCAGAAGCGTCTGCATTACTGCAATGTTTCTGCTGTTCATCGGGCAGATCATGGCGCAACAGCCGTCGGGCAGCGGGAACTCTTCGCCCTCCAGATTTTCCGGGAGCAGTTGACGGTAGTCCGCCGTGACCAGCATCGTTTCCCGCTGCGGCAGAAAGACCGTCTTTCGGCGCAGAAAAAGAGCCTGCGTGCAGAATTTCTCCCGCAGTTCTTTTTCGGAAAGAGCAAGATTTTTTGAAATGGTTTCCGCCAGTTGCCGCATGGAGAACTATTCCTGTTTTCCCTTGCTTTCCAACAGCATGGCGATTTCATCGCAGCAGGAGTGTTTCGGACATTTGGAGCAGTCGCTCCAGATTTTTTCCGGAAACATGTGGCGGTCAACTTCAGAGAAGCCCAGACGTTTGAAAAATTTATCCTGTAACGTCAGCGTGAAAAGCCGCCACTCCGGACGGCGGAGTTTCAGCCCGGAGATCATCGCTTCCACGATGGCACGGCCGACGCCCTTCCCCTGACAGGCGGGATCGACCACCAGCGAACGGACTTCCAGAAGATTTCCGCCGAAGTCACGCATCGCGCCGCAGCCGCACACCTTGCCGTCAAATTCAGCAACGACAAAGTTGCCGAGGAAAAAGCGGATGTCATCCTGACTGCGCCGCAGAACGATCCCCGTTCCCGCATACAGTTCCAGCAGGCGGAAGATCTCCGGCACATCATTTTCGGCGGCGGGCCTTACAGTAACCATATTTTTCACTGGGCGGCCCCGGCTTTTGCTTCCTGCTGTTCGGAAAATTCTCCGATCGCACGGAATTTTTCATAACGCTGATCCCGCAGTTTGGAGGGGGAGAGTTTTTTGAGTTCGGCGAGTTGTTCCGCCAGTGCCGCGGCGAGATATTCCGCCGCCTTGTCATAGTCGCGCTGGGCTCCGCCGAACGGTTCTTTTACGATGCCGTCGGCAATGCCGAGTTCCATAAGCCGTTCCGCAGTAAGGTCGAGAGCCTCCGCCGCCTGAGGAGCATATTTGCGGTCTTTCCACAGAATGGCGGCGCAGCCCTCCGGCGTGATGACCGAATAATAGGCGTTTTCAAGGATGAGGATGCGGTTGCCGACACCGATGCCGATCGCCCCGCCGGAACCGCCTTCGCCGATGACGACCGCGATAACAGGCACGCTCAGACTGAACATGTCGCGCAGATTGACGGCGATCGCTTCGCCGATATGACGTTCTTCACTGGTGACACCGGGATAGGCTCCGGGAGTGTCGATCAAAGTGATGACCGGAACGCCCGCTTCATCTGCCAGTTTCATCAGCCGCATGGCTTTACGGTATCCTTCCGGATTGGGCCAGCCGAAGTTGCGGTAGACGTTGGATTTCATATCGCGCCCCTTCTGGGTGCCGATGACCATGACCGGCTTGCCCTGAAAACGGGCAAAACCGCCCACGACAGCCTTATCGTCACTGAAACGGCGGTCGCCGGAGAGTTCCATGAAGTTGCTGAAAATGCGTTCGATATAATCCAGCGCATAGGGGCGTTCGGGGTGGCGGGCAAGCTGCACCCGCTGCCACGGGGTCAGATTTCCGTAAATGGATCTCATCGTCTCTTCGAGGCGGACGGTCAGCGCAGCAGTCTGGGCGGAAACGTCAATGGAGTTTTCACGGGAAAACTGTTCCAGTTCATTGATTTTCTTTTTCAGCTCAACAAGCGGTTTCTCAAATTCAAGATGAAATTCAGCCATATTGCAAACTCCTTTTTTGGAATATTTAATTTCGGATCGTTACCCGGCTGCGGACAGGGACGATGGAAAAGAGCATCTCCACGTCACTGTTTTTCATGCGGATACAACCGCTGCTCAGGGATTTTGTTACACTGGAATCATCGTTGGTGCCGTGGATGCCCAGACCGTTGGCAGAGATGGAAGGCGTCTCTTTGCGCGCCAGTTTCAGAAAGCGTGTCCCCAGCGGATTTTCCGGCTTGCCGAATGCGATGATGCTGCCGTCGGGAGCGGTCCACGGGGGATTGGCGGCACGGTGAAGAATGACAAATTCTCCGGTCGGCGTGCTGTTCTGCCGTCCGATGCCGATATCCCACACGGCAAAGAGTTCATCATTGCCCTTGCTTTGGGTATAGAGTTTCAGCAGTTTTGCCTCTTTTTCGATAACGATGTGCCACGGGCCGGGAAGGATACGCAAATTGCGTCCGACATTCAAAAAATTGGTGTTGTGTTTTGCTGAAAAACCGCTGAGAAGTTTTATCATTTCATAGGTGGTATGATATTTGGCGGCGATTTTGCTGAAACTTTCGCCGCTTTTGACCCGGTGACGCACGGAAAAACCGGGAACGTCGCCGCGCTTATTGATATAAGAGAGATGTTTTCCGGTCAAAGCCCGGGCGTCGCTGCGCCATGCGGCGGAGTTTTCACCGCTTTCGGGAACGGCGGGGGGAGTTTCCGGCGGGTCGCCTTTCCACGGCTTGCCCTTTTCGGGAAAATCGTTCGGGGTGAATTTTTCTCCTGCGGGCTTTTCGGCGGGCTTTTCCGCAATCCGTTCTTCTGCCGGAGTTTCAGAAACGGCGGATTTCTCCTCTGTTTCCTTTTTCTCCTCTTCTCCGGCGGCGGGAGGAACGGGAACTTCGTCCTTTTCTCCGGAAGAAACGGCGGAGCTTTCCTCTTCTGCGGAACGGATTTCGCTATCGGTCACAGGGGCGTCGGGCGTTTCCGCCGTCTTGCGGGGAACGAGCCAGAAGATGATTCCCGCAGTAATCAGGGCGGTCACAACGAAAATCAGCAGCAGACGCAACTTGCCGGAGCCATCCCGACGGGGGGGACGCATCCGGCTGCCAGCCTGATACTGATAGTTCAGTTTTGCCATAAACACACCTGTTTTATATGTATAAGAAAATAGAAGTTGACATAATATACCCGCATTTTGCTGTTTTTACAAGGAAAAGCGGCAAAAAAAACAGGCGATGTCTGTTATACGGCAAAATACGGACTTTTACCGCTGCAATTCCGCGATGACCGATACGCCGTCGGGGATCACGGCAACTTTGGCGGCTCTTCCGGCGTACTGAAACGCCATTTCCAGTGCCTCCGTCAGGGAGGATGCCGTTTCCAGTTTCATGCGGCGGAGCATCTCATGATCGCAGTCGCGGGTGACGAGAATTACTTTGAAACGCCGCAGAATACGCGCAAGGATCTGAAACTGCCACTGGTCGGGAGTGGTTTTATTCCGGGGGACGGGCAGCAGACGCTCCCACAACTCCTGTGCGGACTTCGCTTCGGAAAGCACCCGGCAGAACGCCTCTCCGCCGTGACCGTCACAGCAGCTTGCCGAAAGGATGATCACTCCGCCCTCTTTGCAGACCGCTTCCCCGGCGGTCATCCCCTTGACGCTCTGGTAGACATTCTGATCGAGCGGATAACCGCCGTTGCTGGTAATGACGATGTCCGCCTCCGGAACCGTAACACAGCAGTTTCCGCGCAGAAAAGCGCAACCGGCGGCGTGGGCTTTTTCCATATCTCCGGCAAAGGCGCGGACGATCCTTTTTTCGTTATTGATGACCACGTTGACGATAAAGGCGAGTTTTGCGGATTTTCCCGCAAAGAGCATATCTTCGTGGATGGGGTTGTTTTTGAGGTTGCCGGTACGGGAACAGGGGCTTTGGATGAATTCGGAACAGTGGTTGGCAAGCACCGTTTCACGGGCGGCGATGCCGGGGAGAACACTCTTGCGTCCGCCGGAAAATCCCGCAAAAAAGTGCGGTTCGATAAAGCCCTCTGCCACCAGCAGATCGGCTTCTGCCGCCAGCCGGTTGACGATCAGTTCGCCGCCGGAGGGGAGTGTGCCGAGTTTCACCATCATCGCCTTATCGGTACAGTCGTGAATGACGATTTTTTCGTTCTCAACGATCTCTTCGCCGAATTTGCCGACCAGTTCTTCCCGGGAGGTTTCGCGGTGACATCCGGTGGCGATCAGAATGGAGATCTCCGCATCGGGTGAACCCGATCGCAGACGTTTGAGGATCTCCGGCATGATGAATTTGCTCGGAACGGGGCGGGTGTGGTCGCTGGCGATGACCGTTATACGCCTCTTTCCCCGCGCCATCTCTTCGAGTTTGGGGGAACCGATGGGGTTATCCATGGCATTGATGACTTCGCCGAAGGGATCTTCCGCCGGGGGCGGCAGAAATGCCTCATAAACACCGAGCAGATTTTCCTCTGCGATTTCAGCAGACATTTTTTCTTTGCCGTAGGGAACTTTTATCAATGCCATAGAACAAACCTCTTTTCAGCCTTTGCGGATACGGATATTTTTGCCGCCGCAGAAAACCACTTTATCTGCATGGAGATCGCAGCGGTGCGTTATCATGGTGTGTTTGCCGCCCAATTCCACATCGATCAGAGTGGTATCCATTTTCGGAGTGCGGCAAACGATCATTTTCAGAGTGAATGTTTCTTCCAGTCCGATAAGATTTTCTCTGGCGTAATCTCTGGTGTCGGAAGGAATATCTTTGTAACAGCCGGAGCGGTTGTATTCAGGATGCTCCAGTAACTTTGTCCGATAGGTTTTCAGAAATTTTCCCGGAGTTCCGCACCATTGCGCCCGGAGAGCGGCGGGATCAAAGGAAAATTCCACCGGCGTTTCGCCTGTTTTTCCGGTGAATACGGCAGAGAATTTTTCCGGGCCGGGTTCAATTTCCGCTTCAATCATGCAGAAATCGCACTCCGGCAGAAGTTGTTCTTTATCTGCCGCTTCAGCACCGCCGAAGGCGGGAAGCGTTTCCGGTATCCAGCGTTTCCCGATGCGTCCGTTCCCAAGTGGGATAAGTTCCCGCAGCAGCAGACAACTGCCCCAGCCGTTTCCGCCCGGCCAACTGCCCTCGATCATGCGGCCGTTGAATTCCGCCGCCATCGGTACATTGCTGCCGTCGTAAGGGTCCCAGCCCTTTTCAACGAAGTCGATCCACTCTTCCGTACCTGCCGGTTTTCCGAAAAAGGCGGTGAACCCCACCATGAAGTAATCCCAGCCCCCCAGCGAAAAGAAGGTGGGGCAGTCAAGGCAGTTCCGCGCAAAACTCTTGCTCCCGCACGGAGGGAAATCGGGATCGACCAGTCGCCAGTGTCCCAGATGATCGGACTCCCATTTGCCCTCCTGATAGAGATTGAGCGTACCGTCTTTTTGAACAAAAATGCTTGGATTTTCCAAATAGTGCATCAGTTTGTCGGAGGCAGTGAAGTGAACCCCGTCTCCAGAATAGAGGTAACTTGCTCCGCCCGGCGTCAGGGTGCCGAGTTGACAATAATCAAACAACCCGGTGTTTCCATAATGGTGAAAATGATTTTCCAACAGGATATTGGCACGTTCGTTCCATTTTCTCGCCCGTTCTGTATGCCAGCCGAATGAGAGGTGAAGTTTTCCGTCAAAAACAAATGCATTGCCGGTTCCGGTGGATTGCCATTGCTCCGTCAATTCCAGTACCGGACCGTGGTCAACCCAATTTTTAAGGTCACAACTGGTCATGTGCCAGAATTCATGCGCTCCTTTTCCGCGGCGGCTTCCGTGGTGGCGGCGGTCATGAAGATAAAAGATATGAAAAACCCCATTATGGGCAAAAGTCACCACGTCGCCGATCCATGTATTAAAGCCGTACGGTGTGCAGTAGGCGGCGGAAATATCCTGTTGAACTCTCTTTTTGTGCTGTTTTACACCATCGATCACATTGGTAAAACGGAAATCCCGTATCCGGTCGGAAAAGAGCGTGAAACGACCGCCGAAACGATTATAATCGTGAAAAACGATGCCTTCAGGGGCTTCGCGGTCCATAACCTCCCCGTCACAAAGAATATTGAAGAAAACTCCATTGAAAAACAGAGTGAAATCATGCTCTTTTTCCGCATCTTCAATCAACGCCAGCGGAAAACCGATGACCCACGGCTTGTTGTCATCCTCCATAAGAAGAAATGCCTCCATCACCCGGCAGGAGCCGTCTGCAGACTTTTGGGAAAAATAGTTCTGCACTCTGCGGTTGAAAACCAGATTGCTGACATCCTCCTCTGTTTTGTTTCTCACCGAAAGGTTCAACGCCGGAGATGAAAATAACGGACCATCCGTCAATTGTGACGGAACTGCCCTGAAAGTAACGGCAAAAAACGGGTCAAGAATGGCGGGTTCATCCGCGTCCCGCCAGCGGAGAGCTGAAAAATCATACTCCTTTACAATCTGTTCTATCATTATCTACCTCCAAATTATGTTGAGCAGAAAAAAGAGAATACCGTTGTAGATGAAACTGTCCAGCACGTCGAATGCGCCGCCCATGCCGGGAATGATGTGGTTGGAATCTTTTACGCCGCAGATCCGTTTGACGGCGGATTCCGTCAAATCACCGGCAAAACTGCCCAGCCCGAGGATGATGCCGTAATAAACATATTTCCAGACCTCAGAGCCGAGTACCGGTTCATATTTCCGGAAAAGCAGAGCAACCCCCACCGAAAACAGCAGACCGCCGAGCGTGCCTTCCCAGGACTTTTTCGGGCTGAATGTCGGACAGATCTTGTGATTTCCGCCGAAGAAAACAACCGAGAGTTTTCCAAAAATATACCCGCCCGTATCCATCGCTTTGGTGACAAGGGCAAGAAAAAGGAAGGAGTATACACCGCAAAAATAGGTTATTGCAGTGAAAAAGAGCGGAACCGTTAAAATAACGGCAACTCCGGCACTTCCGAAAACAGAGAGCAGATAATCCGTCTTTTCCGGAGAATATTCCACCAATCCTTTGTCGGCATCGACGACTTTGTTCTTCTGATTATAGGCAAACAACAGCAGCAGCCATGCCGCAAAAATGGCAAGCACCGGCAGATAACACAAAATGCCAATTCCGATGCTGAAACGCTCCTTGAGGCAGAAAAAGGCAAGAATGGGAATTGCACCGAGAATACCGGCGATGACCGGATTGTTTTTGAACCCGATCTTTTTCGTCATTGCCCCCAATTCATAAACGGCAAGCCCGACCATCAATGCGGCGCATACCGCATACACATATTTTCCGCCTGCGGCCTCACCCCAAACCATGTAAAAAAGCAACGCCAGCAGAATAGGAAAACTGATTGCCCTGTACTTAAACACTTATCTATCTCCTTTGTTTTCAAATTGTTACAAAACCGTTATTTTTCCGTTATTTTTCCGTTATTTTGTTCTTCCTCCGAAACGACGGTCGCGTCTGTTGAATGCTTCAACTGCTTTTTTCAGTTCCTCTTCGCCGAAATCCGGCCATAATACATCGGTAACATAAATCTCGGAGTAAGCAAGTTCCCATAAGAGAAAGTTGCTCAAGCGCAATTCCCCGCTGGTACGGATCAGCAGATCAGGGTCGGGAATATCCGGAGCATAAAGATAATTGCGGAACGACTCCTCCGTTATTTTTCCGTCATTTTTTTCGGCAAGAATACGGTTGACCGCATCAACGATTTCCGCACGTCCGCCGTAACTTAACGCCAATGTGAGAACGTTTCCGTCATTTTTTGAGGTCTTTTCCACCGCTTCAAGCAGTTTTTGACGGGCAAATAACGGAATATCCGTTATTCTGCCGATCACCCGTAAACGGATGTTTTTTTCCATCATACGGGGCAGACGCTCCGTGGAAAACTGTTCCAGCAGTTTCATCAGAGCCAGCACTTCAGCGGGAGAACGTTTCCAGTTTTCGGTGCTGAATGCGTAAAGCGTAACGTATTTTATGCCAAGTTTTCCGGCGGCATCAAGCACCGTTTCCACTTGCAGGGAACCTTGACGGTGCCCCTCCGCACGCGGAACGCCGTGCGCTTCCGCCCAGCGGCCGTTGCCGTCCATGATGATCGCAACGTGGCGGAGGCTGCTCATCCGAACATCTCCGCTTCGACCGCCTGACAAATCGCATGATAGATCGGCAGATGAAGTTCCTGGATGCGGTAGGTTTCGCGCTCCGGAGCGGCGATCACGATGTCGGCAAACTCTTCGCATCTGCCGTGTTTGTTACCGGTCAGCAGGACGGTTTTCACTCCGAGCATACGGGCGGTCATAAAGGCTTTGCGCACATTGCTTGCGCCGCCGCCGGTGGAGATGCCAAGCAGAATATCCCCCGCTTTCGCCTGTGCGAACAGTTGTTGGGCAAAAATCAAATCAGGGTCAACGTCGTTGCAGAAAGCGGTGGTATAACCCGGATGACTGGTCAGAGAAACGGCGGGCAGGCCTTTCTGCAGTTTTCCGGCAAGAATGGCTCCCTCATCACCGTAGGCGGCGGAGAATTTCTCTTTCAGTTCCGCCTCGACGGGGCGCAGAGACATGAACCCCTTCAGAAGTTCGCCGCAGATGTGATCACAGTCCGCCGCCGAGCCGCCGTTGCCGCAGCAGAAAAACGTTCCGCCTCTGCGGTAAAGGGCGATCATCTCTTCAATAACACGTTTCACTTCTCCGGCGCAGCACTCAAGCACCGGATAGTCCGTCAAAAGTCTTTTTATAATCTGGTCTGTCATAAATTATCTCCATTTTTTCATAATATACCATACAAATCTCTTTTTTCAACTCTGCCATAAAAAAAAACTGTTCTCCGTAAAAAAATGCGCATTTCGGGACTCCCGGCTGGAGATTTTTTTACAGATTGCCGTCGATTTGCGGAAAAAGGTTTTGAATTTCTGCTTTCCGGCTTTATATTACAATAGGCTGTGTACTAAACTAAAAAAATCCGCGCGCAGCGCGTACCCCGCTCCGGCCCGAACGTCGGGTTCGCTGACACCCGGACGTGGTCCAGCGGCGGAACGCTGGTCGCCGCCTTAAAATGGCGGCGAAAGTACAAGCGTAGCGTCGATATTGCCTCGCATGAGGCAATACCACTCGCCGGGAGCGATGCCCCGATAAAAGAGCGCAGCATATTTTATCGGGGCGTTGAGCGGACGAAGCATTCCGAAGCCCCTGTAAATCGTACAGACCCTTACAATAAAACGCAACAGGAGAATGTCTGATGAAAAGCATCCGTGAAAAAATGGCGGCGGGAGAACTCTACCGTGCCACAGATGCCGCTTTGGTCAACGAACAGATCGAACTGGCTGAAAAACTTTACGATTTCAACCACACCCGACCGAAACAGCAGACCCGGCGGGCGGAACTTCTGCGGGAAATCCTCGCTGAAACAGGTGAAGATTGTTATGTGGAGCCTCCCCTGCGGGCAAATTGGGGCTGTCATACCCATTTCGGCAAAGATGTCTATGCCAATTTCAACCTGACACTGGTGGATGACGGGGAAATCTTTGTCGGAGATCATGTGATGTTCGGCCCCAATGCGACCGTTATCGCAGGAGGCCACCCCATCGAACCGGAACTGCGCAAACAGGCCTTTCAATATACCGCCGCCGTACACATCGGAAACAACGTCTGGATCGGTGCGGGAGCGGTCATCCTGCCCGGAGTCACCATCGGAGAAAATTCAGTGATCGGCGCGGGTTCTGTCGTGACAAAAGACGTTCCCCCCAACGTCATCGCCGTCGGCAATCCCTGTAAAGTGCTGCGCCCCATCGGAGAAAAAGATCGGGAATTTTACTTCAAAGACCGCAAAATAAAAGCGTGATGCTGATTTTGAACCGTTGCAGCCGAACGCCGGTCAAGGTAAAATCAGTCCGCATTTGGAACAGAACCGGCTTTTTTCAGGAACGTCGTATGTTTTTTCGGTTTTCTGCGGCTTATTGATTTGAAAAATGGTAAACAGAGGTTATATTGCAAAATCGGCTTTCAAGAATAAGGAGAACAATATGCAGTCAGGTTCTTTTTCCAAACGCCGCAAAACCTTTTCCTACACGACCCGCAGTTCTTTTCTGGAACGGGTGAAGGCAGGAAACGAGGAGGCGTGGAAGGAGTTTTACAGCAAGTATGTCGGAATGATCCATTTTATCGGCAAAAAACGCCAACTCACCCCCGAAGAGTGCGATGATCTCATGGTCGATGTAATGATGATCTTCTGGCGGAAAATGGATTCTTTTTTCTATGACCCGAAGCGGGGAAAATTCCGCAGTTATCTGGGAAAAATCGCCAATCTGTCTGCTTTCCGCATCTTCAACCGCAATCACAAGCAGAATTCCGTCAATGTCCCCTTCCCCGAAGAGTATCCCGAAGAATATCCCGAAGATATCGATTGGAACTATATGAAAGAGTGGCAGGATTTTCTGCTTGAAAAGGCTCTGGAAGAGTTGAAAAATGAGGTCGATACAGAAATCTGGCAAACCTTTTACATGTCCACGATCCAACAGCGTCCCATCGAAGAAGTCGCCGCCGTGACCCGCAAATCACCGAACAATATCTATGTGATCCGCTCCCGCTGTCTGAAAAAACTCCGCAGCATCATCGCCGCCTACCGCGAATTGGGTGAGAACGAACTTGCGGGAAACTCTCCCAAAAACAACTGACCGTACTGCGTATTGTAAAAAACACCGTTGCGCAGAGAGATGAAATTGCGGTTCTGCGTGGGGATCGGATGATCCTTATCCTTTTCCGGCTCGAAATCCACTTTTTTGCCGGAAAGCCAGAACCAGTCGTTCCATTTGGCGTAACCACCCAACTGAATACTCCGGCGGTCATATTCCGACAGTTTTTTGCGGATATATTCCAGCGTTTCGGGCGTATCCGGAGATGCCAGATTTCCGCCGAGCAGTTCGCAGACCCGCTGTGCCATATACCAGACAAGCGTACAGTCGAAGAGGATATACATCTTCTCTTTGTGAACGAAACGCGTCGCCTCAAAGGGAAGTTTTGCAGATTTTTTCAGGTGTTCATTGCGTTTTCCGAACTCTTTTTCATCCCATTCGCACAGCAGCACGCCTGACCTCTGTTCATTGACGGGGATCCAGTTTTTTCTGCAAAACGCCAGTTTATCCTCCTCTTTCTTACTGTTTCTCGATTGCTGCCATACGCCCCAGTCGATCTCTTTGCCGCTGTGCAGCCAACGCCATTTGCCGTTGATTTTTTCGCCGCCGATAAAGGTGTTCCACTTTCCGGCGAGCATGATCTCTTTGCGGACGAACTCCATTTGTTCGGCATCTTCAAATTCCGCCAGTCTTCCGCCGAGCAGTTCGCAGATTTTCTGTGATTTTTCCCAATAGAGGGAACCGAGATTTCCGCCGAGAGCCTCATAAACCTTGCCGCGGCTGCGAACTTGTGCGGGCTTGTCGGTGCAGTAGAAATGCCTGTCGAAGAAACTCATATCCCCCGGGGCGATAACGATGCGAAATCCCGCGTCGTAGTGGATATTCTGCATTTTGAGATGGGGCTTCCGGTGATGACACCGTTTTTCAGAACCTTTCAGATAGGAGCCGCCGCGGGTGATGATGGAGTTCTGCAGTTTCGGTTCGGTGAACGGCACGACCATTTCGCGGACATTTCCGTAAATGTCGAATAATCCCAGTTTATTGGGTTCAAGGGAGCCGGATGGCCAGGTGCGGTTCTTTGAATTGCTTTTGATGAACGCCCGTTTCTCAAACGGAGTGTCATCTTTGCCGAGCCATGCGTTTTTGGCGGCATATTCCCATTCGGCTTCGGTGGGGGGTCTTACGATGTACCCGGGCGGAAGGATACCTGAATCGCGCCACGATTCCGTTTTGATCCGGCAGAAGAAAAGAACATCGTTCCAGATGCACCGTTCCACAGGAGTATTGGAGTGGATGGTGAACTGCGGGGCAATGCTCAGAACACGGGTAAACTGTTCGTGACACATCTCTTTCTGGCTTATCCAGAAGTGATAAGGTATTTTAACGACTTCCCCTGAATGATCCATTTTTACGGCACCGGCGGGAACAAAACTCATCGGGGCGTAATACTCCTGCATGGAGATCCACTCTCTGCCGCAGCGCACGCCGCCCCAGTTCGGATAGAGGCGTTTTTCATGCTCTGCCAATCTTTTTCTGAACTTCTGCAATTCGTTTTTTTCCAGATATTCGGCGAGGGGGGTATCGAGGAAACTGTGGGCGGCACCGGCGGCATCGAAATCCTTTTGGAAACTGCCGCTGTTTTCGGGGATTTCCGGAATTATTTTACGGGCGGCTGTTCCGAGGAGAAGCCGCAGTTTTTTACTGAGTTCTTCTGCTTTCTGCCATGCTTTCTGCCGGTATGCTTCCTGAAATGCTTTGTTCAGTTGAGAGTATTCCTGAAACATCTCCGGGCGGAAAACCTGCATCTGAAATCGCACCAGTTCGTGCCGTTCCCGGTTGACGGCAAAAAATTCGTCTGCACTCTGTTTCCGGCGCATGAGTTGTTCCTGTTTCAGTTTTCCGCAGTACATCCAGACGGAAACGGCGGCGGCGCAGAGCAGAATGGAGCCGGAAGCAGTAAGAAGGATATTGCGGTAAAGTTCCCGATTGAGGTACCGCCATGAACGGAAATTTTCCCGCATGCGCTCCCAGGCGTTCGGAGCCTCCATTTTTTCGGGGAGATTTTTCAGAAAATCATCGACATTTTTGAACCGTTTTGCGGGGTTGCGGTTGCACATGCGGTTGAGAGACGGGTAGATCTGGCGGCAGACTTCGAGTCTCATATCCACGGGCAGCAGCGGATACTGTCCGGGGGAGTATCCTGTTATCATGCAGTAAAAGACCTTACCGATGGCATAAAGGTCGGCGGCGGGGTCCGGTTTCATTTCGTCTTCAAATGCTTCCGGGGGGATAAAACCGAGCGTTCCGGCGAATGTGACGGATTGTCCTGCTTCGGCGACCAGACCGGGGTCGCTGAGTTTAGCCTGACCGTTGACGAAGATGATATTATCGGGTTTTATATCCCGGTGGATCAGATTTTCGTCATGCATGACTTTGAGCCCTTCGAGGAGTTCTCTTGTGATGCGAACAGCTTTTTCGGGAGAGATGCGCTGATTGAGGCGGAAGAGATTTCCGAGAGTAGCGGGCAGATAATTTTCACCTTCCCGGCAATTATCGGCGGCCTCCATGGTATAGTAGATACCGCCCTCTGTTCTGCCGATGTGGAAAATGCGGAGCAGATTGGGATGTTTTCCAGAGACCTGCATATAGTTGCGCAGACCTTCGAGTTCTCTTTCGGAGTAAAGGGAAGACTCAATGATTTTGAGGATCACTTTTCTGCCGACGGGATCTTCGGCAAGGTAAACGACGCCGAAAGCCCCTTTGCCGCACAGGGCGTTGATCTTATATCCGGCAAACATTTCACCGGGTTTCAATATTTGCATTTTTTACTCCTCAAAAAGCTGAAACATGAGAATTAAAATATCATACCTCCATAAAAATGCAAACAGAAAATGGTTTTTTTTGAGCAGAAAAAATGCCAAAAAAAATATTTTTTGATTTTTTTATTTTTTTGCTGAAAACGCTGTAAGATTACAGAAAAAACAGAGAATATATACATAGAAACAGAAAATTTTTATAAGGAATGAAAATATGAGCGTTTTTGATACGAAATGTCCCGCTTGCGGAACTGTACTGCAAATTCAGGATGACTGGGTCGGTGCTGAAGCAATGTGCCCCTCCTGTCAGAAAAGTTTTATCATTCAGAAAGATGTTCCCACCGCCGCAATCGTTGCAACAACATCAAAAACATTCACTTACGTCTGCCCTTCCTGTGACAGTGTTGCAGAATTATCCGAAGAGCTGCTCGGTCATTCCTACGAATGTCAGGTCTGTTTTGAAAAACACATCGCTGAAGCAACCACGTTCAGAGAGTGTCCCTTTTGCGGCAAAATGGTCAAATTTCATGCAACGGTATGCAAGCACTGCAAGCGTGATTTGACATCTTCCTTTGGAAAACAGTCTGCCGATACATTTATTTTTATCTGTCCTGAATGCGAAGCCGTCGCAAAACTGCCCGTCTCCATGAACGGAAAAGAGTATGAGTGCAAAGCGTGCTGCGAAACTCATATTGCAGCACCGGCTGCTACTCGCAAATGTCCCTCTTGCGGAGAAGTAATAAAAATCAATGCTAAAATCTGTAAAAACTGCAAAAAGACGGTGACGACTCCGCAGGAATCAGCAACAGTAAAACGCCTTTCCGATCCCGCAGCGGGGAACAGAAGCGTAACAGCACAGGATGCTGAAACTCTGCAAAACCTCATGTTCTGGTTTTGGATCTGCCTGGGAGGAACCCTCGTCACATGCGGTCTGTCAGCTTGCGGTGCCATCGTTCTCTTCATGATCATGCTGTACAAGTTCTGGAAAGCAATTCCTGCCGAAGAATCAGATGGTGTAACCCCGGGGAAAGCGGTCGGATTTTTATTTATTCCGTTTTTCGGTCTGTATTGGGTTTACGTTGCATACTGCAAACTTTCCGAAAAGTGTCAGAATTATTCAACTGCACCATTAAAATTATATGCCTTGCTTATGTCGATTTTTATATGGAGCAGTCAATTTTCTTCACTTCTGGCAAACATAACCGGCATTTTTTCACCTGAAGCCTATACTGTTTTTATGCTGATTGCAGTCTTGCTCAGTCTCTGTTCTGGTGTTTTTGCATGTCTCTGGCTTTATGCCATGTCCAGAGTTTATCTTTCATATCCGCGGGTATAATGTTACCGGAGTTTTAACCATGGATAATTTTCTTTTCACCTGTCCTTTTTGTAAAAAACAGTTTTATGTTACAAACAGTATGGTCGGGCAGAATGTACCCTGTTCCCATTGCGGCGCATCAATAACGATCCGGAAACAGACGCAGACGGAACAGGATCACGTACTGCCTCTGACTCTGGGGATTTTATCTTTGCTCGTTCCCTGTCTCGATCTGCCGCTTGCCATCACCGGACTGGCAATCTCTCTCAAACAGAAATATCAGACCGGAATTATTCTCTCTTCTATCGGACTGGGGCTTTTTTTCTTCCAGCTTCTGGTCGGAATTTTTGTTGGCATCGCAATTTTAACTGCTAATTTGTAACAGAAAGGCTGTTTTATGAAAAATTTTACAACTTCATGTCCGCACTGCAAAGCGGAAATTCAAGCTGAGACAGACTGGATCGGTTTGGAAGCCGCCTGTCCCACCTGCGGAAAAAATTTCAGAATTTCCGCTCCCACCCGGAGTAAAATTTCAAAAATCATGAGTTTTTTTGATTTCAGAAAAAAATATTTTTTCGGGCGTTCTTTTGTAGGAATTTCCTGGGTCGTTGCTCTGATTTTTCTGCTTTTTTCCATCTTCACGATCATTATGAAAATCCAGCAGAGAGCAAATGAAGTCCGTACTATGGAAAATCTGTGGAACAACAGCAATGAAAAGAGAAAATATATCAAAGATATTCAAGACCTCCAAAAGTCCTTGCTGGATCATTACAGCAAAAGCGTAAATGCCTTAACAAAACGGCAAAATGTCCAGAAAGCGTCAGTAAAGCCATTTGATAAATCCTCCAAAAAGAAACCGCTGACACCGGAAGGTTTGACGATAACCAACGATCTTACCCACGCAAACTGTTATTTTAACGAAGATCTTATCAGCAGCGCAGATATCGAAGAATCCATCTCCTCATTGAAAACGATGAAGGGAAAAATAGAGCAGCTTCATGAAATTTTCTATCATCAGATCATAGCCAAGTTCGACAGTAATTCAGGAACTTTTTCGGTAAAAAGGAAAACACAGGGTAAAGGACTCCGTTTGGGTGAAGATGATAACGGCTATGACTTCTATCCCGAAACTCCGGATATGAAGGAGTATATCACAAAACTTCAAGAGGTTCTTAAAAAGAACACTTCAGATCAGAAAATAAAAACCGCTCCGGAATTGGAAAAACTCAAGAGACAATTACTGTTTCTTAAAAAATATCTTTTCAGACATAAAGGGAACACGATCAATTTGCAAGGTATCAGAAGTAATATTGATGCTTCTGCTGAATTCGGCAAAGAGAATCTGTGGAAAAAAGAGTTATATTCTGTTTTGCTCCGCCTGAACGAAGGCTGGAATATTGATATTTCTTATAAGTTACTGGATAAAGAATTGAAGCTCTATCTGGAACGGCAAACCGAAAAAGAAGAAGAGTTCGAAGAAGCATGGGACGGATGCAGACGAGATTGTATCTATCTGTTTTTCAAAGAATTCCTGTTTGCTTTGCTTATCAGTTTCATGATCGTTGTATTTGCAGATTACTTAAAAGCCCATTTTGAAATGGCAATTAAAATATGTGAGGAAAAATAAAAATGATAAAAATAATAAAAAACAGTTTTATTGCAGTTCTTGCCGCTCTCTTTCTTAACGGATGCGGTCCGAGTGAAGACAATCTTGCAGAACAGGCAGATGGCATCGTTCAACTGAAACTGCTCGACAAATGCTATGATTTTCAGCAGACAAACAATACTTCCAATGTATTCCGCTTCGGCAAATATCATATTGTTATTATCACCACAGGACAACTGAATATACTGGATTTAAATCTCAAAATTCAGGATGACTTATCTTTGTCGGGAGCCTGTCTGACCAGACAATATCAGGCAGTAAGTTATAAATATGAAATTCAGGATGTTCAAATCGGAAAGATCGTAAAAAGCCGTAAACGGGTGCAAAGCACCATCAAAGCAAAAATCAAAACGATCCAAACCATCAAAAATCCTGTCAACGGTGTAGAACTGCGTTTTCTGCTGCCGCCGGGAAAAGAATACACCGATTTCGGCAAAAAAGAGATTGCCCGGCAATACAGCAATTCTCTGCCTGAAGAAAAATTCGACTTCCGAATGGTTCAGGAGGCTCCGGGCATCCCGTCTGAAGAGATAAATATCGAGGATATTCCCGTAGAATGGAATAATGATGAAAAATGCTGGGTCACCAGAGAAGAACTTTCCATCAAATCTCCGGAAGATTTGAATATTCCGTCTCCGACATGGCTTGATCCTGCATGGAATCAGGATTCCCTCAGAAATAAACTGCGCCCGAAAGGGTTTGAAGAAGTTGACGGAAAATTCTATCGTCCCGACAGTCTCGAAATCGTCAAAAAAATTAAAGCAGGACTTCTCTTTATCGGCAACAGCTGGGTCGAAAGAGATGCCTATGAAGATACCAAAAAACTGCTGGACGCCAAAAAGAAGTTTGATAAAGACCGGACATGGAGCAATTATCTGGAACTGCTGACGGTACTGGGGACTTCCGAAAAAGCTCCAAAGGAAGAAAAAGAAAAAATCATCACATTTTTCCACAACTCTCTCCAATACGATATCAGTGACTTCAAGAAAAAAGAAGATCGTGACGGTTTGAAACGGCTGGCGAATAACCTGAAACAAAGTCCGGGATATAAACATCTTAACGATGAAATGATAACCAAACTGTTCAAAGAAGCAGAAGATCATATCGCCAATGCAGAAAAAAGTCGCGCCGACGCAAAACAAAGGGTAATTGCGGAAAAACTGAAAAATGCCAAAGACAAAGCTGACCGCTGCAAAAAAATCCTTGCAGATATTCTGAAGGAAATGACTCCGGAAAGTGCCATTAAAAACCCTGTTGCCGCCGTTTCTGTACTCAAAGAACTGAACAATTCTTTCAATGAAATATTCGGCAGCAGCAGAAATAAGTACAATGAATTGGTCGTTAAATATATCGCCATTTTGAATATCATGCTTCCTGAACCTGATACCACTCTCCTCTATCAATTCAGAGAATTACGTCATCTCGCAAGAGATTGCCGTCATTGCAAAAATGGTATCATGGCTTGCAAAGAATGCAATGGCACCAAGAGATGTCAACGCTGTAACGGCAACGGCTATTACAGTGCCCCCCGTTTTGACGGAAGTTATGAAACGATGCCCTGTAACAGAGTATGCGGAGCATGTGCAAATCCGATAAAATGCAGAAATTGTCGAAAAGGTATTTATATCAACGCAAAACGCAGCAGAATACAGTTGCAGCTTATCTATAAAAACATGCAGAAAAGAGCGGAACAGTTCACTCTTTAAGTCAGAGAAACAGGGGTTTTTGGCTGCGACCGGCGGAGAGGTCGGACATGTCAGACAAGTCGGACCTGTCGGACAAGTCGGACTTGTCGGACAAAATGGCCTTGGTGCGGCGAGCAGAGGGACTTGGTGTCGGCGTTTGGCGGGTAGCACCCGCGGGCAGGTAGTGACGGCAGCACGGGGGACTTTGGCTGCGGCTGGCGAATAAGCCCTATAAGCACTATAAGCCCTATAAGCCAAGAGCCTCTTGGTGCGGCGAGC
>JAFTUS010000066.1 GCA_017466125.1 Lentisphaeria bacterium
CTGTGTACTAAACAAAAAATTCGCGCGCAGCGCGTACCCCGCCCCGGGTCGTACCCGGACGTGATCCAGCGGCGGAACGCTGGTCGCCGCCTTAAAATGGCGGCGAAAGTACAAGCGCAGCGTCGATATTGCCTCGCATGAAGCAATACCACTCGCCGGGAGCGATGCTCCGATAAAAGAGCGCAGCGTATTTTATCGGGGCGTTGAGCGGACGGCGGCCGAACGTCAGCCCCGGCAAAGGTCGGCTGTCGTCCCCCGCGGGGCTCTTGAGCCTCCGGGGGGCGTTGAGCGGAAGGATTGCTCCGAAGCAAGAACCGGGCAACGGCTTTTACAGCGTTACATTCACTCCGTTGTTCCGGAGGTACTTTTTCAGTTCCGGAATATCGATCATGTGGAAATGGAAGACCGATGCTGCCAGAAGGACCGTTGCTCCGGCTTGAGCGGCTTCGAGGAAGTGTTCCATTGTTCCTGCGCCGCCGCTGGCGACGATATCAGCGGAACAGCACTCTGCCATTGCCTTGATCAGCGGCAGTTCGTAACCGGTTTTTGCGCCGTCTCCGGCTTTACTGGTGGGGAGGATGACCTTAACACCGTATCCATCGACTTTTTTCGCCCATTCGAGGGCATCGAATCCGGTTCCGGTGCGTCCGCCGTCGATAAAGACCTCGTATCCGGAGGGGAGGGCGGGATTAACGTCCACGTCGATAGCGACGGTAACGGCATCAGCACCGAATTCTTTTATCATCGCGGGGATGATTTCGGGTTTGCGGAATGCCGCGCTGCTGGTGGAAATTTTATTGGCACCGGCTTCAAGCACTTTTGCGGCGGAAGCCACATCAGAGATGCCGCCGCCAACGGTAAACGGTACGGTACATGCTTGCGAGACCCGTTTAACGACCTCCAGCAAAGTACCGCGGTTTTCCACGGTAGCGGTAATATCCAGCAAAGCCAGTTCGTCTGCGCCGGCGGCACAGTAGGCTCGGGCGCACTCCACAGGATCACCGGCATCGGCAATATCCACAAAGTGTACCCCTTTGACAACTCGACCGTTCTGCATATCCAGACACGGCATAATTTTGACTAAGTTACTCATAAGAGTCTCCCGGGGTTAATTTTTTTCTGCACATAAAATATACTTTTTTTTAAAAAAATCAATCTGAAAAAAGAAAAAAATCTCATTTTTTTTAACAAGCATTGCAATTGAAAAAATATAATATTCTATAAAAAAATCATTTGAAAATTCAGGTTTTTGCGTATATATTATAAGAACAAAAATTCCGTAGAAAGCGCAGAATGCTGTCGGATTGTGCGCTCCTGCGGACGGGGCGCCCCCCCGCAAAACACATAATGAAAGGGGTCAAAAAAAATGAACAGTTATGCAAAACGCGTGCTGGAAAACCTCCAGCAGACCAACGGCAACGAAAAAGAGTTCATCCAGAGCGTGACTGAAGTCTTCGAGTCTCTGGGCGATGTCCTCGAAGCCAATCCCAAGTACGAAGCCAATAAAATTCTGGAACGCATGGTCGTTCCGGAACGTGTCATCATGTTTCAGGTTCCCTGGATGGATGACAAAGGCGAGATCCAGATCAACACCGGTTACCGTGTGCAGTTCAACAGCGCACTCGGCCCCTACAAAGGCGGTCTGCGTTTCCACCCCAGCGTGAACCTCTCCATTTTGAAGTTTCTCGGTTTTGAACAGACCTTCAAAAACTCCCTCACCACTCTGCCCATGGGCGGCGGCAAGGGCGGCAGCGACTTCAATCCCAAGGGCAAATCCGACCGTGAAGTCATGGCTTTCTGCCAGGCTTTCATGCGTGAACTTTTCCGTCACATCGGTCCTGATACCGACGTGCCCGCCGGTGACATCGGCGTCGGTGCCCGTGAGATCGGTTATCTTTTCGGTCAGTACAAACGTCTTGCCAACTCCTTCCACGGGGTTCTGACCGGCAAAGGTCTGAAGTGGGGCGGTTCTCTCGTCCGTTCCGAAGCCACCGGTTTCGGTGCTGTTTACTTCGTCCAGCACATGCTCGAACTCAAGAATGAAAAGATCGCCGGCAAACGTGTCGCCATCTCCGGTTTCGGCAACGTCGCCTGGGGCGCCGCTCTCAAAGCCACTCAGCTGGGTGCCAAAGTCATCACCATTTCCGGTCCTGACGGCTACATCCTCGACGAAGACGGTCTCGACTTCGATAAGGTCAACTACATGCTCGAACTCCGCGCCAGCGGCCGCGACATCGTTGCGCCCTACGCTGAAAAATATCCCAACGCCAAGTTCTTCGCCGGACGCAAACCCTGGGAAGTCAAAACCGACATCGCCATGCCTTGCGCCACCCAGAACGAACTCAACGGTGATGACGCCGCCATGCTCGCCAAGAACAACGTCATGCTGGTCGCCGAAGTCTCCAACATGGGCTGCCGTCCCGAAGCCGTTGCCTGTTTCCAGGAAAACAAGATCGCCTTTGCTCCCGGCAAGGCCGTGAACGCCGGTGGTGTTGCCACTTCCTGCCTCGAAATGACCCAGAACGCCGGTCACTGCTACTGGACCGCCGAAGAAGTCGATGCCAAACTCCACGGCATCATGACCGGCATCCACAACGCCTGCGTCCAGAACGGCAAACAAGCTGACGGCACGATCAATTACGTTGCCGGTGCCAACATTGCCGGTTTCTGCAAGGTCGCCGATGCCATGATCGATCAGGGTCTCTAAACTGATCCGGTAAAATCCAAAGGCTGTTGCCAAACCGAAAAGGGCGGCAACAGCCTTTTTGCTGCTTTGTTCAGAAGTCTTCGTGCAAAGAGAACTTCAGAACTCCAGTTTTGTGTCGTTTGCAGTGATGAACTTGGTAAATGGGATCGGTGCCGCACGCATTTCTGTCAGCGTAAGATACTCCGCATGACCATCCATGAAAGAGATATTGCTGCCTTCGCCGTGCGCCAGTCGCGTTGCTGCCACCGGAGTCCATGCCGAAGCAGTGTAACTCTGGAAATTGATTTCCCACCAACTGGCATGATTGGTCTGATCCGTCATTCCGCCATCCGCCAGCAGCGGGATCTGGGAATGGCTTTTCATCCGGGTGAGTTTGTTGCCCCAGAACATTTCAGTGGACTCTTCTCCGGCTGCGGCAAAATAGGGTACGCCGTATGCCGCAGTGTTGTTGTAGAGCGAAAGAATAAATTTGCCGTACGTATTGGTAAAATACCATTTCGTCTTAAAACTTTGCGTAGGACAAAGCGTAAACGACCCTTCGACAACAGAATTGTCAAACTGATTGAGCAGCCATCCCCAGCCGCGGCGGTTTATTCCGGTGTAAGTACCGTGCTTGTAAGCGTGAGGGATCACATCCCTGTGAGCATCGGCATACATCATCAGCGAAGAACTGTTCTGCTTGATCTGACTCAAACATGAGACCGACCGCGCCTTTTCCCGCGCCTTGTTCAACGCAGGCAGAAGCATCCCGGCAAGAATTGCAATAATTGCAATTACGACAAGAAGTTCGATAAGGGTAAACGGTGCCGGGAGAGAAAGGGAAACCTTTTTGGAAAAAGGTTCTCCCTTTCTCCCCCGAACCCCCTCTATCCAATCCAACAACTTTCGGGTAATTACATTTTTTGCGGATGTAACAGA
>JAFTUS010000067.1 GCA_017466125.1 Lentisphaeria bacterium
TCCTCCGCAACACCACTGTACCGCATTGGCAATATCCTGTGTACTGTGCTTCATCTGCATAGGAATGGCGACAACGATTTCTTCCTGCTTGCCGTCCAACATCGTGACTTGAGTCTTGATATCCAGTCCGGCATAGCGGATGTTGTAGAGGTGCTGACCGATTTTCTTGGCAAGATACCAGTCGGCAGGCATATAGTCGTTTTCTGGACTGTTCACCGCCATACCATGAAAAATTCCTTGATCGCCCCAGCCGGAAGCATCAACGCCTTGTGCAATGTCGGGGGACTGTTGCCCGATGTGTTGGGTAATGATCAGTTCATCGCCGCAGATTGTGTTCTCCTTGCCCCATCGCTTCTGATATTCAGATGTGTAACCGATCTGATTGACGGCGGTGCGGACAAAGGCAGCAATGTCCTCCGGGGAATAATTGGCTTTGCTGGTCACTTCGCCACCAAGAGTGACAAAGTTATCTTTTATCTGAACCTCCACGGCAAAGCGTGTGTAGGGATCGCGGTCCAGATATCTATCAAGAAGGTAACAGGAAATATAGTCAGCGACTTTATCGGGATGACCGAGGCTGACCCATTCAGAAGTTTTACGCATAAAAGTTCCTTTGATTTTTTAAGATTCAGTTGTATATTATGAGGTGCGGTTTCTGCCGCACCCCTCCACGGTTTGAAGTTCCGTCAGTCTTGATCGCCGCTTTGCGGTTCTGCCGGAAGTTCGGCTGTGTTATTATTTTTTGCGGCGGCAGGTGTCAAAGCCTGCCAGTCGCACCCTTCACCATACTTGAATTCTGCCCACCGCCTGCGAATCACATCGGCGTATTTTGGGTCAAGCTCCATGGTTCTGCACATTCTTCCGGTCTGCTCGCAAGCAATAAGTGTACTTCCAGAACCGCCGAATGTATCTATTACCGTATTTCCCCGTTCAGAAGAGTTCTTCAGAAGGTAAATGAGCATTTCAACCGGCTTCATTGTCGGATGAACATCGTTCCGCTTGGGCTTATCAAACTCCATAATGGTGGTCTGACTGCGGTCGGTGTACCAGTTGTGAGCAGCACCGTCCTTCCAACCGTACAGACAGGGCTCGTGAATCCACTGATAATCCTGACGGCCTAGCACAAGAGAGTTCTTCTTCCATACAAGGCATTGACGGACTTTCAGCCCAATGTCGTAGCAAGCTCCCCGGAAGTTGTACCCCTCGGAGTCGGCGTGGAAGATATAGAAAGATGCTCCTGGCTTCATATGTTCATGCACATTATCAAACGCCTGTCGCAGGAACTCCCGGAAGTTGCTGTCGGACATATTGTCATTTTCAATGGTAAGTCCGTTGCTTCCTTCATAGGCAACATTGTACGGAGGATCGGAGAGCCAAAGGTCAGCTTCCGTTTCTCCCATCAATGCAGCTACATCATCGGGATTTGTGGCGTCACCACACATAAGGAGATGGTCGCCCAATTGGTAAATTTCACCGGCACGGCTTGACGGAATTTCCGGAACTTCCGGGATGGCATCGGGTTCAGTTTCTCCCTCGATGATTTCTTCCGTTTCGCCGTTCAGGAGTTTGTCCAGTTCGTCCGCATCAAAGCCCAGGAGCGACAGGTCAAAGTTTGCATCCTGTAATTCTTGAAGTTCAAGTGGCAAAAGGGAGTAATCCCACTCTGCAATTTCACCGGTCTTATTGTCAGCGATGCGGTAGGCTTGAACCTGTTCCGGAGTGAGGTTGTCGGCAACATGGACAGGAACAACATCAAGACCGAGTTTCTTTGCTGCGAGCAACCGGGTGTGACCACAGATTATGACCATCTCACGGTCAACCACAATCGGCGCACGCCACCCGAACTCTTTGATGCTGGCGGCAACGGCATCCACCGCCCCTTCATTGAGGCGCGGATTCTTTTCATACGGACGGATGTCCGATACTTTCATATTGGAAATATTCATAGGTTTCCTTTTGGTTTTTGTTTGGCTTTTTCGGGGCAACACAGCCCCACTGGCGGCGGTTACGGTCAATGGGCAACCGTCATCGGTGAAAGTGCTTTCAGGCGTTACATGAGCATTTCTGGGGCGTTGTGGGCGCGGCGTTTACGCTCGTTTTATCGGTCCGCAACCAACTCTGCTTGATATGCCGAGTCCTTCCGCGCGCCCTCTCAAATATCCCCATAGGGGGGAACCATTTGATCATCAAGCACATATCGACCCTTGCCGCCTCATAATCACCCCCTCCGGCACGAAGCCCGTCAGAACGCCCAGAAACGCCCTTTCAGGGGGCATCTCCCGGCAGTTCGGGCAGTCAGCGGTCATCGGATAACTTGGCGACACAACGCAAATGTGGGCAAATGTGCCGTTTGGGGCATAATTCAGGTTTTCAGAAACAGACAGAAAAAAGAAAATAAGATTCTTCCGGGCTCTATACATACACACCCACTTTCAGAGAGAGGTGCGAGAACCCCTTGGAACTTGTGAATTATTTAAAAGAAAGAATAAAAAATTATATATTTTCTACTTATTATATACTCTTTCTTTCAAAAAGATAGTTCACAAGATAATTCACAACTTCCCCGGAAACTTATCTTTTCCCGGTCTCCTTTTGCCCGTTGAAAATGTGAATGATAACTTTCCGGAACAATTTATCTGAGAACTAACCGGTAGATCTTTGACGGTTTGGTCTTGCCCCGGTCGATGTCGATCTCAATGTTCCCGGCTTCATAGAGAGTTTCGATGACCTTTTTGAACACATCGTTGGATTCGTGGGACTTCCGCAGGAGTGCACTGTGTCCCATTGAACCTCCGGCATCATCCAACGCTCTGATTACTTTCCGGCATTTCTCCTCAAACACATTTTCATATATATAAGAGTGTGCCATAAAGAGCATACGACGTGTCAGGTGATCCACGAACTTCCACGCCCATTTTACAGAGTCTTTGGTGATCTGCGGACTGTAGATACTGGTACTGATTCCGTGAAGCATGGCAAGTTTGCACACTTTCTCAAAGGCGCGAGCCCAGAGAGCCATAGCCCCGGATTCCTGCTTGCTTTCAAAGAAAGAATACCGCTTGTCGCACTCGATTTGAACTTCTTTGAGCATTGCCGATGCTTCCGGTGATTCAGAAATAATCAGCGGTCGGGGGTATTCACTGGACAGATTGCCCTGCAAACTGTATTCAGCCCAATACTTCGCAGCCCGCAAGATGGAATCTGACGGAGTGATGGGGCTTGCGTTCCCGGCTTCGCCACGCTTTCCTGCTTCAATAATAATACAGCGGGCGACCAGGCCGTTTTCCAGAACACGCTTTGAGAGAGACTCATAAAAATACTTTGGGATCGCCGTTCCCAGCACCACCAGATTAGGGTTGATGATATGGGAACACTCTTCCGCAGAGCCATCTTTTTTCTTTGCGATCGCCTTTTTACGCATGGGATAGATCGTGTTGGCTGCGCCATAAAATTTCAGTAGTTTTTCGTTGATGGATTCACCACGGGCATCCTTGCTGTATTTCATGGTATTGAAGATACAGTCGAACTCGTCCGCCTGAAAAAGCATGGAGGGATGCATAAAAAGAGCATCTTCCA
>JAFTUS010000068.1 GCA_017466125.1 Lentisphaeria bacterium
GTCCAACTGTCAATTTGTCCCGCTTCCTGATCAAAGTTCACACCGATCAGAAAAATCTTTTTGCCAGAGTTCATATATCGGCGATAATAATCCCGATCCTTGATTTGCTGTAATGCGATCTCATCGCTTTTATTTAATTTGAACTCAAAGACAAATACAAAGTCTTCATTTGTCGCAACGGCATCAATTCTGCCGTTGTTTGTTTTGGATTCAGCGACGATACTTATGCCGAGTAACATAAAAATCGAATAAAACAGCAGCTGGAAGTTGTTTTCATTCTTCATATGGACATCATAAGAGACTTTAGCAAAAAATACTTTCATTGTCTCAAGAAATCCATCCACATCTCCGGCACTAACTTTATCTGCCAATTTGTAAACAGAATCTTTCACCTGGTCCACATGAAGTCCGCTGCAATCCCCTGTAAGATATGCTTCAAAAGAGCCTTTGACTTCCAGATTGGGAAAGCGAAGCATATATGTGGTGTCACCGTAGCGTTCAACCGCTTTATCAATTGTCAGATATCCGGTCTGCAACAGCAATGTCAGAGGATTGAGTTTGTCAATTTCATAGGCACTGAATGCAAAACCGGAAACCGGAGTTTCCAAAACTTTTTCGAGATCAAATCTCTGCTTTTTGATAAGTTCCAGCAAAAATGATGGAGTCCCGGTTGAGAACCAATAGTTATTGAATTCACCATTATTTTCAAAAAAATATGCCAAAGATACCGGATTATACACCGTTTGAGCATTTTTATGAAAACGGTAACCATTGTACCATTCTTTTATTTTATTCTTATAAGTATCAATATCCGTATCACCGGCGAGAGCAGCAATGCGATCCCCGAAGTTTGCTTCCAACTCGTCCTGGGTATAACCAAACATTGTCGCATATCTGGCATCCATGGTGATGTCTGTCAGGTTATTCAAATCAGAGAACAGCGAAACATGACAGAACTTACTGACACCAGTAATGAATGCAAAGAGTAATTTATTCTCGAAAGCTTTTATTACAGAATAAAAAGCCTTGAGTTCGGATAATATATGTGAAACTTCTGGATTTCCGATATTATTCAAAATAGGTTTATCATATTCATCCAGTAAAATCACAACCGGAGAAACAGAAGCCAATGTTCTGATTAACTGCCGGAACATTTTTTCCGGAACATCTTCTTGAATTTCTATATGATGATCTTCAGCACTTTCCCGCACTAATCCGCATAAACTACTGCGCAATTCATCGAGGGTGTTAAAATTCCACCCATTCAGATCCAAGTGGATTACCGGATATTTTTTCCAATCGTACGGTTTATCGTAAATAGCAAGTCCTTGAAAAAGTTCCTTTTTCCCTTCAAAGATTGCTTTTAAAGTCGATACGGTCAATGATTTTCCGAAACGCCGAGGGCGGGAAAGAAAATAGGAGCCTCCAGCAGGATTTATCAAATTCCAGATATACTCTGTCTTATCGACATAAAGATATCCTTCCTGCCGTAATTTTTCAAAACTGTAAACGCTGCTGGTAATGTCTTTCATGGTCTCTATTCCTATGTTGTAATATACACTGCACAAAGCAATTTTTCAATTCAATAAATCAAGAAAAATCAGAAATCTCCGGCGGTTTCGTCCCTTTGAACTCAAGTCCACGCATATTATTGATTATTTCCACGTTGCATCTGTTTCTTAAATATAACCTTGTTTTTTACTTTTAACCCATATGCGGTTAAAAGTCCTTGCAGTATCACTTCTTTCTTTGTTCCTCTTGCCATTCGGTTTCCAGTTGAGCGACGGATTTTTCCGTGAGTTCGGCGAGCGGATCTTTGGGGGGCGCGGCTGATTTGATCGGCTGTGGCGGCTGGTGGGGATCGGTCGAAGTTTTCCGGCAGCGGATGAAACGGGATATGCCCGATAAGGTTATGGATATCCCATACTTTTTCAGACGGCTCTGAATTGTTTTCAAAGTCGCCCGCTCCTGATACCAGGCGGTCAGGATCTCGTCTTGATATGGCGTTAATTTACTCCGCCAGGGCGGTGTTGATTTTCGTTTTTGCATAAGTTCTCCAATGTTCCTGTTTTCAATTTAGCACCGGCAATTTTCTTTTGCAATCTCATTTTCTTTTCAGGATGTAACGATAACACGGGGCGTTACGTTAATTGAATACTCTTCGCCGCTTTTGAACGCTTTTTGCGTGGAAAACGCTGGAAATCAACAAAAAACGCTTTTGAGCGTTGAAGAGTGTTGAATTTTTCAACGCTCTTCAATGCTCTTCAACTTTTCATAACATCGTTAGGGGTATTGCGTTTTTCCAAATGTAACTTTTCAGCTATCATTACATCCGGATTTTGAATTTTGATTGCTTTCTTTTTTGCACTGTTTTACATTATTTTCAAAGCAAAAATCAAGCGTTTTTCAGGA
>JAFTUS010000069.1 GCA_017466125.1 Lentisphaeria bacterium
AAAATTGACCGCCGTCAAAGCAAAAACGCCCACCGGAAAATATTCCATGATCCAGTCAATGATCTTAAAGGCTGCTCTCTGGCAGATGTCAAAGATCTGCAGCAGCAGATTGCCGGATTTACCGATTTCGCTCTCTTCGCCATTTTTATCGATCAAAACCCGTATCGCCAGTCCGAAGAGCAGGGAAAAGATAATAATAGGCAGAAAATTACCTTCTGCAAGAGCCTGGAAAGGATTCATAAACAATTCATTCAAAAATTGGGCAAAGCCGCCGCCGGATTCGCCTTTCATTTTCATTGAAGCAACATCATTGGCAAATTTTCCGGAAAGAGTTGAAAAATTCTGCATTTCAGGATTCATCCCAAGTGCCAGAATACAACCGAAAAATGCTGCAAACAAAGATGTGGTAAAATACCATAACAATACAAAAATCCCGATTTTGCCAAACTTTTTGATCGGCAAACTGGCAGAGCCGCTGACCAGAGAAAAGAAAATGATCGGGATCACGATCATTTTCAACATGGAAATCAATACAGTGCCGAACGGTGCAATGATCTGAATGATTTTTTCAGCACAAGATGCTGAACTGCTTTCTCCGAGTTTAAAAAGCACGATTCCGCCAATAATACCCAAAACAAAGGCAATAGCCATTTTCAGAAAAAGCGGCACCGAACAGTAATAATTAAAAATTTTTTTGAACATTTTTCATTCCCCGGACTTATATTATTAAAACAAATTTTACACCCTGATAAAATTAAACAACACTTCCGTAATATAATCGCAAATGGAATTTTTTTCAAATCTGTCTTTGTTTTTATTCTGCCAAATACGGATAAAATATTACCATTTGGGTATATCCCATGGAGCATCCGCGCGGTTTTTGCAGGATCGAACAATAAAGGCATCAGCACAGAAAAACTCAAAAGGCGATGCCTTTGATCTGGGAAGACCAGAAAAAGATGTTCGGCATGGAATAACAGGGTGTCCGTTTGGCGGCAGGAGAATGAAGTGCCCCCCAAAAGTTGGACATAACTTTTGGGGTGCACTTCAGTAAAGACCAGCTTTTCTCCTTTAATATTCTGCATTATGATATCGCTGTAACTGTAAAGACTTTCATCGGTTTTATTTTTATTGGCAACTGTCAGTTTCTCGGACTCTTTACGCCGGAGCTTGTCCGCATAACAGCACCCGGGCGGACAACTTTATTCGCAGCCCCGCTCCGGTTCACGGAATTGGCACCCGGGCGGCTAACAGGCTGAACTTTATTCGCAGGAGTATTTTTTTGCTCACGGCGGATCTTTGCCGGTTTGCTGCCAGCTTTGCTGTCACGATCACCGTAGTTGTTATTGATAATAACAGTTGTCGAGGAAACCGAGTTTTTCTGGTTCACAATAACCGGACGCGGTGCCGGGCGATTTGCCGGACGCGGTGCCGGACGATTTGCCGGACGCGGTGCCGGGCGCGGTTTCGGGCGATTTACCGGACGGGGTGGAGCAGGAGGCATTGGACGCCGTTTGAAATTAGGAGCCCATGCCGGAGGCACCGGACGGCGGCCATGACCGCCCCAGACCCAGGTTCCGTGATACCAATACCAATCCCGATAACGGGGAACCCAGGTTCCCTGCCACCAGTCATAACCATATTCGGGGATCACCACGGTTGCCGGAGCTGCAACCACTACCGGTTCTGGCGGCGGAGCAACTATATATCCCTGTTCTGGCGGAAAAAGTATGTAATCAAGATTGCAGAAAAATCTGTCAATCCCACTGGGATTTTCTCCGTGATCAATACGTCTTCCGGGGACATGGGTGTTATAACAGGTACATCCGGCAAGAAAGCATCCTGTCAATGCTATTGATAAAAATTTAACTTTATGCTTCATAAAACGCCTCTTGGATTTGTAAAAATCGGCAGCAGCGGTTGAACTGCTGCCGATTCCGGCTGTTTAAATTAGTTTGCTTTTTTGGAATTGAGGAAACGGACCAGCGCGCCGAGTCCGGGGATCAGGTTTGCCAGATTCCACACGGCACAGAGAATTGAACCGATAACACCAAGTCCGATAATTCCGAGAATCACCGCAACGACAGCCAGCGCGATCGCACCGGCGATCCAAACTGCGATGAAATGGATGAACTCCTCTTTAGTAGCGGTTCCTTCAAAGCAGATATATTTGGTTTTGATAATGTTGAGGTAAGTGTCAATAATTTTCTTGATATCCATGATTTTTTATTTCCTTATGTAGTAAATGAGATTATTTTGGCATCTGGGCACCGTAGTTCGCAACTGCACCAAACAGTTTCAACGCATCTTCCTGCGGATAGCGGTTGGCGTACATATCACAGGTGGTGGTAATGGTTCCCTGAAGCGGCAGACCGAGGACACTGCGCAGAGCATTGCATTTGTTGGGATCAAGTTTGGTCTTTTCCGAGTACTTCATGGAAAGGAATGCGTTGAGGTACCTGGCGTTGATACGGCCGGCAAAAATTTTGGGATCTTTGAGATCGATGTTGCCATCAATGGATTCTATACCGTCAACTTCTTCAAGATCTTCAAAAGAATCAACACGCACTTTGACAACCGAGGGGGACATGGTCATCTGCACATCGGACTCCCGGTTCAGGAAGAAAATATTGTTGTCAAGTTTTGTCGTTTTCTTTTTGGGATTGCCCTTGGTGTTATCAAAACCGGTCAGCACGTTGAGACCGATAATGTTGTTGTGGATGTTGGCATTGCAGTTTTCATTGTTGCGGATCGCAAAGCCCATGTCAGCGAGGTCGTTGAGACGGCTCCAGGTGAAAAGAATGGTATTGTTTGCACATTCCCAGTTGATCTTGCCGCTGCCGTTGGAACAACTGACATTGACAGCAAGCATACGGTTATTGCAGAACACATTGTTGACAATGGCAATGCTGCCTTTATACCAGTTCAGGTTGACCGCATAGTTGGAACCATTGACAAAGGTGCAGTTGCGAATGGTAAGATTGCCGTCGCCGCGGGAAGCTGTCGCAGAAGAAATACAGTAACGGTTGGCACTGGGGAATTTGTCAGCCTTGTTTTTTGCCGGACCTTCCAGCCACATACCGGTATCGAATCCGGCAGGTTTGCCTTTTACCGCATGGTAACTGGAGGCAAAACCGTCATCAAAAATCAGACCGTCAATAACGATATTGAAGCCTTTCGGGGCTTTCATCGGATTTTTGTCAAATTCGAGATGAAGCAGCCCCTGCGTACCGACTTTTTTATCATTATTTTCATTGGCAGGCTGAAACATGGTTTTGTATTTCAGCGGATCGCGTTTGGAGAAATCCGCAGAATAACCTCCAAAAATGGATACCGGTTTTTCCATTTTGAACCAGCCGCATTTCATTCTGCCGGGATAATTGCCCTCTGCAACGTGGATAACATCTCCATCTTTGGCAACATTGAGAGCCTTCCACAGATTTTTGTACGGGGCTTCTTTGGTACCTGCATTTTTGTTTTTACCTGTACTTAAAGAAACAAAGATGTCTTTGGCACTCAGAGGCAGACACAAACTGATTACGCACAACAGGAGCGAGGCGATTTGTTTCATTTTCATAACATTTCTCCTTCCATAATTTTGGTTACTGCAGTCCGGAAAAAAATCACCGGATTTTAATTGAAATTATCGGGATTGGTTATATACTAAAAACACCTGAATTCTTTAATATTCACCCCCGAAATCCCAAACTGAGTATTACAATAGCACAACTTTTCAACTTTTCAACGTCATTCTCCTGATATCGTTTTGAAAAAATCGCAAAAAAGTCAGGCGGAGACCGATATTGTGTATGATCTTGTTTACTATCAGCGAGTAATGACTATTTTAGAGAATAAAAAAGGAAAAGACTTTTGGTCTCTAAAGTTAAGGTCGGCAAATTATAAAATAAACCAACATAAAAGACCGCCGACCTTACCAAACAGAGAATTTGCCGTTCTCTATTTGTTCTCTGTTTGGGAGAACTTACGCTATAAATGCCTGTCATTCATTGGGTAAAATCAAGACACAAAAAAATCCAGCCATAAAGGACTGGATTGCAGGTCATAATATAGTGCGGATAGCGTTGTATTGCAAACGGATAAACTCTCATTTTCCATTTTCTCATCATCCGTCGCACGAAGTGCTATGGATGACAGGTCATACGGAGCGTAAGCGAAGTGCTTCATATCGGAATGAAATGGCTTGCCGCGGCGTAATGAAATGAAGACGGGAGCTGCTTCATATTGTGGAGCGGTAGCGAAACAATGCTTCATCGTCAGGCTTTTATGAAGCACGGCTTCGCCGTATGAAGCGGCACGTTGTGCCATGAAGCGGCACTTCCACCTTCGCCAGAGGCTACGGCGGACAAGGCGAGCCATGAAGCGAAGCCT
>JAFTUS010000002.1 GCA_017466125.1 Lentisphaeria bacterium
AAAATGGCGGCGAAAGTACAAGCGCAGCGTCGATATTGCCTCACATGAGGCAATACTACTCGCCGGGAGCGATGCCTCGAAAAAAGAGCGTAGCGTATTTTATCGGGGCGTTGAGCGGACGACGCATTCCGAAGCCCCTGTAAAAATCAGTCAACGTTTAGTGCAGAGCCATTTCAAAAAAGAGAGTTTGGAATTTTGCTCCGCTTTTATTTTGCCGCCCAGAGGATGCCGCGGACGACGATCTCAAGCAGTTGCGGACAGGTTTTGAACTCTTCCGCCTGATGTCCGAGCGAACAGAAGAACACCTTGCCCTGACCGTATTTGCGTTTCCAGACAACGGGCATGACAGTACCGTCGATCCACGGGCAGATGTCCCCGTTGAAACGGGTAGTCGCCAAAACTTCGTTACCGGGGTCAACGTGCATGTAATACTGTTCGCTTTTCACGGCGAAATCACGGATCCCGCTGACGATCGGATCATCGGAAATGATGTTGACCTGATAATCAATGACACCGCCGGGGTGGGCGACCCATTGACCGCCGGTCATAAACTGATAATCCGTATGATTTCTGAACGCATCGCACATACCGCCGTGCCAGCCGCCGACGCCGACGCCTCCGGCAACTGCGGCGAGCAGGGCTTTTTCGGCTTCGTTTGAAATATCGCCCATCGTCCACACCGGAATAATAACATCGTATGCGGTAAGATCCCGCTTCAGCAGACACTCCTGATCGTCAAAAATATCGACCGTCATCTGCCGTTTCTGCAATTCTGCCGCTACGATGTCGGAACTCTCGACCGGATCATGACCTTCCCAGCCGCCGCGAAAAACAAGTGCTTTTTTCATAGAAACAGTCTCCTTTTATTTAATCAAGTTCGCCTTTTTTCAATCCTTCCCGGAACGGAGCGGGACGTTCACAACTGCTCTCTATGCTGATATACGTCCTCTTCTCATTGGCTTCGAGGATGGAACACATCACATCAAGCACATGATACGCCAGATCACCGCAGCAGCGGTGCGGACGCCCCAGTTCGATCGCCGCCGCCATATCCGCCAGACCGATCAAACGCATATTTTCGTTGTAGATGAAGTTGTTTTCCGCCGTACACCAGTCGGCAGTCAGTCCCGACCGGGCAAAACGGACTTCGCCGTTGAACGTATTGGGGTCGGGCGTGCGGAGCGCACCGTTGATGCCCCACAACTCAATGCAGTTCGCCATCTGACTGCTCAGGCGGAACACATCAAAACTCATGGTCATATTGATCACGCTCCCGCAGGCAAACTCCAGCACTGCGGCAATATGGGTATCGACCTCCACCGGGAACGTTTTGCCGTGGTTGACTTTAAGTCCGCAGCGCAGATCCGATGAACGGCTGCAGAACGCGGCGACCTGTTTGACCGGGCCGAGCAAATTGACCAGTGCCGTAATGTAATAAGGCCCCATATCCATCAGCGGGCCGCCGCCTTTTTTGTAGTAAAATCCCGGAGCGGGGTGCCATGACTCGTGACCGGGACACGCCATAATAACGTTTCCGCCCGTGATTTTACCGGGGATGCCGTCATCAATGAGTTTGCGGCAGGTCTGGTGTCCGCCGCCGAGAAACGTATCCGGCGCACAGCCGACCCGCAGGCCTTTTGCCTTGGCGGTCTGAAGAATTTTTTTGCCGTCGTCGCGGGTCACGGCGAAGGGTTTTTCGGAATAAATATGCTTGCCCGCCTCCAAAGCCCGCAGGTCGATTTCCGCATGGGCCTCCGGCGTTGTCAGATTAAGAATAATGTCGATTTCGGGATCATTCAGCAGAGCCTCCACCGAAACGGCCTCCAAACCGAATTTTTCCGCCGCGGCGTTGGCGGCATCCGGCCGCAGATCGGCACATTTCACAATGCGCATCTGCGGAAACACAGGGTTGTTGTTCAAATAGGCGGAACTGATATTTCCGCAACCGATCAAACCGATTTTCTGCATTTTTTCGTCTCCTTAATTACAGTTTACTTGATAAAAGTGCTGTTACAGTGTATAATATAGTCTGCAGAAACAATTTTGAAAATGGATAAAAGTGTCAAAAATATGTTCAAACATTTCACAGCATTCACTTTAGAGAGCAACCGGAAATTTTCCATGCTGCCGCACGTTGCGCATGTGGGATTTCTTCCGGCAAAGCGTGAACGGGTGGAAAAGACATTCGACTCTTGCAACTTCTCCTTTATTCTTCAGGGAACGGGGGAGTACCTTTTCCGCGGCAGACGGTATGAAGTCCATGCTCCCTGTATGCTGATACAGTGGCCGGGCGAACCGATGAGTTACGGGGCGGACGGTTCATGGTGCGAAATGTACTTCATCTATCCGGAAGAGACATTTGCCGTCTGGAAACAGACCGGACTTTTCACTCCCGACGACCCGGTACGCAAAATGTACAACCCCGCCGGAGTCATTGAACGCACGCTGGAATTGTACCACCTGCTTCAGCATCCGCCGTGGAGCGGAGACAGGATCGACTCTCTCTGCTACGATCTCGTTCTGGAAACATGGCTGGATGAGCAGAAAACGATCATTGACAGCACCCATATCCCGGCGATCCGGAAACGGCTTGAAGAGTCCATCGGCAGAGATATGGACTGCAATGAACTCGCAAGGGAGTTCAACATGTCGCTCTCTTCGCTCCGCCGCTACTGGCGCAAGTATCACGGTGACGAAACCTTTGCCGAATACCGCAATCACTGTTTCTTGCAGCAAAGCTGCCGTCTGCTGGCGGAAACCGGTCTGGCGGTCAAAGAGATCGCCGGAAAGATGAACTTTGCCGATCCGTTTTATTTCTCCAGAAAATTCACTCAACTTGCCGGGATAACGCCGGTGGAGTACCGGAAAAAATACAGAAGATGACCTTACTTGCGTTTGCGGAAATTTCCGGTGAGCATGGCAGCAGCGGCAGCGGCGATGATGATACCGATGATTTTCAGGGCTGAAGCGGTATCACCGGCAGGAGTTTCCTGCTGCTGTTTTTTCAGTTTCATGCCGGAAACTTCCTCATCGAGTTGTTTCATCTTTGTTTGATGTGCCTTTTTCAGTTCAAGGGATTTTTTGATCTGCTCTTCAAAACTCTGCCGCAGTTGCGGGTCTTTCAGACTCTTTTTGATCATCTCCTGCAACTTTCCGTTATTGACGGGCGGCAAATCAAATTTTTTCATCAGTTCAACGTGATTACGGGCGATATCCTCAACGGTTCGCGCATCGGCTTTCCAAAATCCTTTGCGGACGGCTTCCAGCATGATCCCGGTCATTTCATGGAGAGCAGTTGGATTATTTTTCTCAAAAAACTCCTGTGTGCCGAGTTTGAGTTTATCATCGACATAAACCTCTTTATACTCCTGCCACAAGTGATCTTCCAGCATATCGGGTTTCATGATCTCCCAGCCCATCGTGTTCCGGAATACTTCAGTAAAGTATCCGGTCGATGCCGCACCTTCTTTCATCATCTCTTTGATATATTTCGGGTTCAGTACGGTACTGCGCGCCTCCACCATGGCGGCTTCTCCGGCATTTTGGACTTTGGCTCTGCCGGGCGTGCGCAAGTCATTGAAACAGGCTTCGGGCTCTTTGCCGTTGACATGCCGCGCGGCAAGACTCATGCCGCCGGTAAATTCGTAAACGTGATCCAGCGACAGCGGGCCCCAACTGTTGCTGGAGCGGGATTGCACCACCGAGTCGGTGTTTTTCACGGCGGCGCGGAACATCTCCGGCTTATGTTCGCCCCAGTGTCCTTCGGTATAGACTGCACCCATGTTATTCAAATAAAGTTCGGCAATATCCTTGCGGTCTTCCCATTTACCGGTATCTTGAGCCATGCCCATTGCACCGGTGCCGAAGTTGCCGTTCACGCCGCCGAAAATACGGGCATTGCCCAGACTCCGTGCTTCCTGCGGCGAAACGCCCTGTGCGATCAGAGCGTTGATGATCTCCTGCGTTCCCTGCCGGACAAAGTTGCCGAAAGCCCCTTCCGGATCGGCGGCGGCAAGCATAACGGCCTTGTCGATCAACTTCATTCTGCCGGTGGCGGCCCCACGGAATTGACCGGAGGTCTGAATGACCACGTCGATCCGGGGACGTTTGAGTTCGCTTGCCGGAATGAGGCGGACATCCCGGACCCGTCCTCTGGAATCCCATACGGGTTCAACTCCGAGCAGAAAGAAAATCTCTCCGATATTCACCCCCTGCGTGCGGATAAATTCGCCGCCCCAGAGCGAAAATGCGACTTTTTGCGGATATTTTCCGGTCGTTTTGAGTTTCTGCCGGATCAACTCTTCTGCAAGCTGCCTGCCGACAGCGTAACTCTCACGGGTCGGAGTGCGGTCGGGGTCGATACCGTAAAGATTTTTCCCGGTCGGGACTGTTGACGGATTAAGAACGGGGTCGCCCCCGGCGGAGGCGGCGATGTATCCTCCGCCAAAAGCATTGACAATGGAGTCCAGTTCAGCGGCAGTGGAGTCAAGAAGATCTTTGCGGGCTTTCAGCAGGATCTCTTCCGGTGAAAGTTTTATTTGCGCTTTGGTTTCAGGCGCAGATTTTCCCTGCATCATTTGCATTGCCGCCATCATTTCCGGAGGGATGGGCCGCCCATCCGGAAGTTTGCCGCTCTGCATCATTTCCCGCATGGTATCCCTGTTGGCTTGCATTTTTGCGGGGAAATGGCTGCGGGAAGAAGTTTTCCTGACTTTGGCCGGAGCTTTCAGAAGTTCCTGCGCATATTTTTTGGCTTTCAGAAAGTAGTTGTTCCGATAAAAAACCTTATCCTGACGTTTGGCGGAGTCCGCTTTGCCGCTTTTTACATCTGCTTCAAAAAAAGCCTCTGCGATGGCATCAACGCTCATTAAAACGGCAGTTTCATCCGCTTCGCTGCTGCTGTAAGGACGTCCGACGATATAAACGCCGCGATTGACTTTATTATCGCTGATGTCGTGCAGATATTCCTGGATTTTCAGCAAATCTTCACCGGTCAGAACTCCCTGCATAAGTTTTTCGGACAACTTCAAATCCTTGTGGATATTTTCCTTTTTCACCAGTTCGATGATCGCTTTACCGTATTCAGCCTTCAATCCGGCATTTTCTGCCGTTTCAAAGTGGTGCAATTTTTCCTGCAGTTGAGCGACAGAACCGTAACTTTCCGAATTCATAAACGGCGGGGTCAGATGACTGATCATCACGGCATAACTGCGGCGTTTGGCGATTTGCGCTTCACCGATATTGTTGATGATATACAAGTAATAGTGCGGCATGTCGCCGATCAGCACATCGGGCCAGTCATAACTGGAAAGAGCGGCCTGTTTCCACGGGGTGAATTCCAGACTGCCGTGCGTGCCGACGTGCATCAGCGCATCCGCTTTGAAACCGTGCCTCAAATAAAGGTACGTGGCAATGTAAGTGTGGGGCGGAGAAAATTTCACGCCGTGAACAAGTTTATTTTCGTCCGCGCCCTCGCCGGGGAGGGACTGGGGCATCAAAATCACATTCCCGAAATGGATACAGCCGATCGCCATGTTTCCTTCACGGGTACGGAACATTTTACCGGGAAAATCGCCGTAACGTTCAACAACAGTACGGAACAAATCCTCCGGCATACTCTTCTTTACCCATGCGGAATACTCTTCCGGCGTAATGGTCACGGTTTGAATGTGTTTCAAAGTAAGTTGCTTTGTGCCGCCGATTTTGCCGAAAACGGCGGTATTTTCTTTGATCTCCTTATCCAACGCCTCAACGGAGTCTGGCAGAAGTCCGGTATTGTACCCCTCATTCTGCAAGCGGCGGAGGATGTTCAGGATGGATTGAGACGTTCCAAGTCCGGCGGTGGCGGATTCTTTTCCGATGGAACCGTAATAAATCAGAGCAATTCTCTTCTCCGCATTGCTCTTGCGTTTGAGGTCGGCGGTCTTCCGTACCAATTCGGCAAATCTTGCCAGCCGGTCGGGGATCATCCGGAATTCCAGCAAACCCCGTTCATTGCGGTAGAGTGCAGACAGGACAAACGGCACAGTACCGCCGTCCAGTTCCGGCATGGTGATACTCTGACTGAGCATTCCTCCGGTCATGCCGCGCTGATCTTTCAGGTACTCTTCATACTCCTGATTGACTTTGATGGGGCAGAAAAGCGGAATGTTTTTTTCTTTCAGAAATCCGACGGCTTCATCGCCCAACCTGCCGTGCGGCTGATAGATGATCAGATCAGGAGCGATTTTTGTCATAACATCTTTCCCCGGCCACAAACCGGAAACGGCAATGACATTGCAGTTCCTTTGTTCCAGCGCAGCAATCAATTCCCCCAGACTGCCGCCGCCGTTGCCGCCCAAAATACAAATCTGCGGTTGACCGGCTTTGTAATATTTATTGTTCCGGTAAAAGGTCTGATACGCTTCGACGGTTTTGAATTTATCATGGTCGCTGATATGGAAAAACGGTTTGCGTTCCTGCGGGAGCGGTTCCTGTGGTTTCGGGGCAAAAATCCTTTTGCCATCCAATTCATAACGGAAATAGTTCAACATCTGTTTGAAATTCGCTTTACCGCCGAAACGCAGATAATTTTCGATTTTACTCTTTTGTTCCGCCGTCATTACAGAGAGAGCCGTCTCCTTCCGGGTGGAAGCGGTCGTGTAAACGGGACACCGCAATTCAGAGAGCAGTTTCTGCTGCTGTTCGGTGAAATGCAACCCCATACCGAAGAAAATCACACCATCGGCACTGCGCAGCTCTTCTCCGCTATTTTCCGTCCATTTCAAATGCCGGATATCCAGAAAAGAGTTCAGTTCCTGATCCAGCAGCGGAGCAAGGATGTATTCGGGATAGTTCACCAGACAGATCCTTGTCGGAGACGCAAACTGAAAATATCCCCACACCAGCGAGGTCACGGCAAGCAGAATTGCCGCAGCAGTTACAACATATTTTTTCTTCATTTATTTTCCTCCGGAACATAAATCACTTCACCATTTTCCAGTTGATAGGCGATCCCGACCCGGCGTCCTTTGCCGGAACCGGAACTTTTTTCGGATTTGTAACGGGTGATTTTATTATTTTTCTTAACGATGATCTCCATATCTTTTTTGCCGGCATTCTTGACGAATGTGGCATCTTCGGCGGTCAGAAATTCGGTCATGCGGCTCTGGATGACAAAGGCGACCATGAGTGCGACGGCAAAAACCATCGCGACGTCAAAGAGGTTGACCAGACTGCCCATGGGATCGACCTCTTCTGTATCGGCAAATGCCCTGTAACGGTTGCGGTGTTTCATCTTACCTCCCCGAAAGTTTGCGGTCAAGAACATAACGCAGATTGGAGATCTCTTCAATGTACCAGTGCTTCTTTGCGGAGTAGATCAAAAGAGCGATCCCCGCAACCGTACAGCCGACGACGGTCGTAGCAAAGGCGATCTGCATATTGTACGCCATATTGGCAATATCACCGGAAGCAAGTCCCGCAAGGGCGGGGCCCATGGGGATCAGCGTTCCCATCAAACCGAGCATCGGAGCAGTTTTGGTAAGAAAACGGCTGCGTTCCAACTCTTTTTCGTACCTCTGTTCCACTTCGGAGATATACTTTTCACATTCCAGTTCATCGAAATCCAGTTGAAACAACTCTTTCAGATGTTCGGCAAAAATACCGTCACTTTCAATATCCTCTTCGCTGAAATTTGCGGAAGTACGGATCTTTTTCAAAAGGACAAGTTGTTTCTTTCTCTCCTGAAGCAACGTCAGACTGGTTGCGCAAAAACCGCCCAGCGAAATCAATGCCGCCCCCAGCGATGCCAGCAAAAGCACGATGACCGGCAGAAGCAGACTGTTGGAGATCCAGTTAAGAATTTGAGTTACGATCGACATAAAATTTTCCTTCCTTTGATTTTCTTATAATATAAAAAATTATTGTAAAAACAGTTACGATGAACAAAAACAGCAGAAGCAGCAGTGCGGGAGCGGAAAAATCAAAGGGTTCGGTTGCTTCAACCAATTTTGCATGCGCCGCCACCGGCAGAAAAATCGCAGGAAGCAGCAGAAAATATTCGGAGTGAAAAACAGAAAGAATACGCCGCTTTTCCTCTCGGAAAATAAACTTCATGCCATACGCAGTAAGAGCAAGCCCCCCCGAAACGCACAGCGAAGTACACCAGCTCAACTGCCTGAAATCCAAATGAGTACAGCGATTGAAAAGATACATCTGAAAATAGAATATCCCGGCAGGCAGCAGAAATGACGGCAGAAAAACCGCATATTTCAGATTTTTGCAGCAGCGGACAAATTTTTTTTCCGCTTTCTTCTGCTCAGCAGAATAATCGGCAAGCAGTGAAAACCCCGCAACCAGAGCAAACAACTCCTGAATGACGATAAGCGCACACCAGTTGTTCAATACGGCGGGATCGGTAATAACGCCATTGAGTTCCAGCATACTGGATGCGGCAATGCGCTTTTCAAAGAGAAAGGGCAGCAGCCCTGCCAGAAGTGCGGCTCCGGCGATCCACCGTTGTGAAAGCAGTGAAAGTTTGCAGAAACTCTGAAAACAGGCAAGAATTAAAACAGTTGTAATAAAAACGATCATAGAGAAAAACTCCCCCTGCCGGATCGCTCCGGCAGAAGGAAACACAAGGGGTCATGAATTTAATGTACAGGCAAAAGCGAACTTCAATTTATTATCCGTCTGACGCTGAAGCACGATCAGAAGATCACGCTTTTTATTCAGCGGACAAATAACGTTGATGTTGCCGTTGCTCTTCTCCTGCCGTACCTTCCATTTGGCATCGGCGGCAGGACGGACATTCTGCAAAAGCAGATAACACTCGTAATAACCGTCACGATTTTTTTTGAAATCCACCGTTTTTTTGACAAAATCACGGTCTTTTTTCGACTGCGCCAGCGACAGGACCTCCTGCGCTGCGGCTACGGCTTCTGCGGCAACAGCATCAGAAACTTCCGCCTGATTTGGCAGGGATTTTTCCCGGAAACAACCGAAAAATATCACAGCAGAACCGATGACGGCAGCGGCAAGCAGTAATTTTATTTTCATAATACAGACCTCACATCATCTGGATTCAGGAGGGGTGGGGGAGTCTTCACTCCAACCATCCCAGAAATAACGGTAGGAGGGTTCAAAGTGACCGAGTTTGGAGGCGGCGTCGCCATCAAGAAAACGTTCACTGGAAACATGACCGTCAACCCGGACAAAGTTGGCATTGTCACTGTGACGGAAATGGGCAGAACCGTAGGTCGTACCCATGCCGACGCCGTTGGGAACCAGATAACCGGTCCCGAGGGTGCCGCTTGCAATTGCGGCATCGCCGAACATAACGATTTCAGATGCACGTTTGATCTTGTCCGGTCCGGTAAGACCGTTGCTGATGGAGAGATCACCGCTGCCGGTCGTACCGCTCCATTTCAAGCGGTTGTAACCGATGCCGCCGACCGTTGCCGCTTTTGCTGCATCTGAAATCCCCGCCTGCGGAGCAAACGCAGGGCAAAGCATAGCATCACCCCCCTCTCCCATGTAAGGATGAAGAAAACCGCCGGAGGTCAGATCGTAGGTAAAGGCCCCATGCGCACCACCGCGGGTACCATAGTAGTAAACCGTATCGACCCCCACCGGACAGAGAACAGAATAATCCCCCGCATACATGGTATTTGCCATACCGTATTGCTTGAGAACATTGATACACGAAGCCGAATGAGCCTTTGCCCGCGCCTTATTCAAAGCAGGCAGCAGCATACCCGCAAGAATAGCAATAATGGCAATTACGACCAAGAGTTCAATAAGCGTAAACGGTGCCGGGAGAGAAAGGGAAACCTTTTTGGAAAAAGGTTCTCCCTTTCTCCCCCGAACCCCCTCTATCCTTTCCAAAAACTTTCGGGTAATTACATTTTTTGCATCCGCAAAAACTGTAATTGTTTTTTTTGCA
>JAFTUS010000070.1 GCA_017466125.1 Lentisphaeria bacterium
TCCTGGGGTGGCCGTCCGCTGAATTATGTAAACTACCGGTTCATTGTCGGAGAAAACCCGTGTGGTAATGAAGATCTGCGCTATTTTCCACAGGAACAGTTCCGAAAAGATGTTGCAGCGATCCGGAAGGACTATGATTTCTACCAGAGTATCAAAGACCTGCAGTACGAATTTATTGAGGATTATGAGATTTTGCCTAACGGAGCATTGAAAACGACTTATTCCGATGGGACGATAATGCTTTCAAATCCGACAGATAAGGATATAGAGATAGATGGAAAGGAAATCACATCGTTTAGCAATCTGATTGTTAAATGAATAACGTGTGAAATGAACTCTCGTAATAAAAATAAATCCAACTTGTTTTATGCAGAGTTTTTGTGCAGCCGACGGCTCAGAAACGGAAGAGCAGTGCGCCCCAGGTGAGGCCGCCGCCGAAAGCGGTCAGCAGCAGATAATCGCCGCGGTCGATTTTCTTATTCCGGACGATTTCATCAAGACAGATGCCGATGGAGGCGGCAGAGGTATTGCCGTAGGATTTGATGTTGGAAAACACCACTTCGGGTTCCACATCCAAACGCTGGGCAACGGCGTCGATGATGCGCTGATTTGCCTGATGCGGCACAACGAGGCGGACTTGACTTGCCTCGACTCCGGCTTCCGCCAGAACGGTTTTACTGGCGGAGACCATGCCGTTGACGGCGAGTTTGAAAGTCTCTTTGCCTTCCATGTGGATAAAGTGCATACGTTTTTCGACCGTTTCAGCCGTTGCGGGGTTGCGGGAACCGCCTGCGGGCATATTCAGCACGCCGGTATAATTGCCGTCGGCGTGGAGGTCGGCGGCAAGCAGAGTGTTACAGCCGTCGGAGCCGTCATTTTCGAGGATCACGGCACCGGCACCGTCACCGAAAAGCACACAGGTATTGCGATCCTGCCAATCGGTGATGCAGGAGAGTTTTTCGGCACCGATGACCAGAACATGCTTGTATTTTTTCCGGGTCGTCATCAGTGCGTGGGCAACTTCCAGCGAGTAAAGCAGACCGGAACAGGCGGCGGAGAGGTCAAAGCACATGGCATTGGGTGCGCCGAGACGGTTTTGCAGCAGGCTTGCCGTATTGGGGAAAATATGGTCGGGGGTGATCGTGGCGATCACGATCGCATCGAGGTCAGCGGCGGAGATTCCTGCCATTTCCATAGCGCGGCAGGCGGCTTTGTACGCCATATCGCTGGTTGCTTCATCGGGTGCAGCGAGATGCCGTTCCTGAATACCGGTTCTGGTGCGGATCCATTCATCATTGGTCTCCACCATTTTTTCAAGGTCGAAATTGGTCAGAATTCTTTCCGGAACGTATGAGCCGGTACCTGCGATTTTGATAGCCATAAAATCCCGCCTTTGGCGTTTTGAGTTACTTTTCTTCGAGTAAACGCGCACTGAGTTCTTCGGTAGTAGCGTGCGCTTCCTGTAATTTGGCAATGATTTTGCCGTTCAAATCAAATTCCACACATTCTCCGGCGACGCGGATGGCATTGCGGACGGCCTTGGGGCTGGATGAACCATGCCCGATGATACAGATGCCGTTGATGCCGAGCAGCGGTGCGCCGCCGATATCGTCGGCATCTCCGAATGCTTTGAGTTCCCGGAACGCATTTTTTGCCAGCATTGCCCCGACGAGGCGCAGTGCATTTTTGCTCAACACTTTTTTGAGCCAGAAGAGGGTGGATTTTGCCAATCCTTCGATCCCTTTGAGCATCACATTTCCGGCAAATCCGTCGGCGATCAGCACGTCTGCCGCGCCTTCAAAGACGGTATCAGCTTCCACATTTCCCACGAAATTGATGGGGAGTTCTTCGATCAGGGAGAAGGATTCCTTGGTGAGACTTTTGCCCTTATTGTCTTCGCCGCCCACACTGAGCAAACCGACTTTGGGGGCTTTATCCTTGAAGAGATACTGGGCGTAAGTTTCACCCATGATGGCAAACTGCACGAGATTGACCGGGGTGCAATCGGGGTTGGCTCCGGCGTCCATAAGAATAAAACGTCCCTGCTGGGCGGGCAGACTTGCCGCCAGACCGGGACGGTCGATGCCGGGGAGAGAGCGCACCAGAACTTTGGTGGCAGCCACAGTTGCGCCGGTATGACCGGGTGTAACCATGGCATCGACGGCACCTTCTTTAAGCAATTTGGCACAGGTCGTAATGGAAGAGTTGCGTTTTTTACGTACAGAAACAGCGGATGGTTCTGACATTTCGCAGACGGTATCGGCATGGACGAGCGTAATTCTCGGATTATTTGCGATCCCGTACTTTTCCAGATAGAATTTCAATTTTGCCGTATGTCCGACCAGCACGAATTCATATTCGGGAAAGTCGGCAAGGGCAATGGTCAAACCTTCAACCACCACCCCGGGGGCGTAATCACCGCCCATTCCGTCAACGGCAATTTTCATTTTTATACCTGTGTCATTCCGTAATAAAATTACGCTTCGACGTTGAGGACCTGTTTGCCGTTGTAGCAACCGCAAGCGGTGCAGACCCGATGGGGTTCAACAGCGGCAGAGCAGTTGGTGCAGAAATTGGCCTGCACGCCTTCGTAACGGTTTGCAGCCTTGCGCTGACGTCTTTTCATTCTGGAAGTTTTACGTTTCGGAACAGCCATTTTTCAAACTCCTATATTGTCTGTTGTTACACATAAAAACCAAATTAAAAATGCCTTGAAGCATCAATAACGAAATTGTACAAGTGTTGAATATATCACTGATTTGCAAATTTTCAAGTCTGAAAGTAAATTTTCTCAGAATAATCTCAATAATATTCTGCAATACACCTTGCAAAACAAAACGTTTCCTCCTTAAAAATAAGAAAACGGCAACCGGACACTTCCGGCAATTCTGTTTATCCTCTTTTTGAACACTTCTTTATATCCTTTATAAAACGGGCATCGCTATTCTTCTTTATATAAACACCGTTCTTCCGATTGCCGGATCAACTTTTCAGGGGGTGCATCCGGTTTCAAAAGGGACATCGGCAAGTTTTTAACAATTATTTTATAAAATCCACCCGCTTGCGTTTGAAAAAACAAGAAAACGGGGCTATATTTATATAATGGATTTGTATTGTTTCGTTATTAAAGATATAAAAACGGGTCCCGTAAGGTCCCACGAAAGGTTTGGTGCTTGAATGGCAAACAAATTGGTTGATTCCATCCAGATGGAAGTCCGTAACCCGAAAGCCTGCCGCATGGAATTCGATTTTACCGTCCCTGCGGACGCGGTCAAAAGTGAAACTCAGAAAACGCTGCGTGATTTCGCCGGTGCAGTCAACATCCCCGGTTTCCGTGCCGGTAAGGCTCCCGCCAGCATGATCCGCGCAAAATATGAAAACGAGGTCAAAGAAGAGTTGAACCGCCGTATCATGTATGCCGCTTATGAACTGGCATCCAAAGAAAACGCCGATCTTCTCACCTGTGATGTCGAAGGCAAACCCGAACTGAAATTCGATGAAGAATTCAAGTTCACTTTCGCCGCCGACATCGCCCCCGAATTCGACCTCGGCGACTACAAGGCGATCAAAGTGGAAGTTCCGCTCGACGCCGTCACCGACGAACAGGTCGATGAACGCATCGCCTTCTTCCGCAAGATGTACGGCAACTATGTCGATGCCACCGATGCCGCCAAAGCCGAAGATATGCTCAAAGTTGACTACAAGAGCGATTTTGAAGTTCCCGAAGATGCCAACGCCGGTCTCAAACGTCAGCTCAACGCTGAAAACGCTTTCGTCTGGCTCAGCGAACCCGAAACCATCCCCGGCTGCATCGCCGCTCTGACCGGTGCTGAAATCGGCAAAGAGTACACTTTCGATGCGGTCTATGCCGACGATTACCGCGAAGATGCCCTCAAAGGCAAAACCGTCAAATACACCGTCAAAGTTCAGGCGATCCAGCGTCGCGCCGAACTCTCCGATGCCGAACTGGCTGAAAAAGCCAACGTCAAGGACGTCGAAGCCTTCAAGGATATGCTCCGCAAATCCATGGAAATCGAAAACGAAGCCAAACAGCGTCAGGCTGCCGTGACCGCCGTCTACGACAAACTCAACGCCGCTGTCGCAGAATTTGAACTGCCCCCCACGGTGCTTCAGGCTGAAATCCAGCGCGAACTCTCCAATCTCGCCCAGAACGTGAGAAGCGAAGAAGATGCAGAGAAGTTCAAAGCCGAAATCGACACCCACAAAGCGGAAGCCGAAAAAGCGGCAAAAGAATCTCTCCGCAAGAGTTTCATCCTGCGCAAGATCGCCAAAGCCGAAGATATCCGTCTGGAAGAGGCGGAAGTCAACGCCCAGCTGCAGGAAATCAGCCGTCAGTACGGATATCCTGCCAAAGAATTCCGGGCTATGCTCGAAAAGAATGGCCGCATGGAGCAGTTCCAGCTGGAACTGCTCAATGCCAAGGTCCTCGACAAACTTGCTGAGGCAGCCTCCAAATAAGTCATTCTTATAAAAATCGCAGAACCGGATGTGGGACAGTCAGGTGACCGTCAACGCTCCGGTTCTTTGCGCTTGAAGCAACCACACAACAGAGGAGAAGTGGAAATGAACGAAAAATCCTACATGGTCCCCATGGTGATCGAACAGACCGGACAGGGAGAACGGGCTTTCGATATTTACAGCCGTCTGCTCAAAGACCGCATCATTCTTCTGGGTACGCCCATCAACGATGAAGTCGCCAACCTTATCGTTGCGCAGTTGCTCTTCCTTCAGGCCGAAGACCCGAAGAAGGATATCGACCTCTACATCAACAGTCCCGGCGGCGTGGTCACTGCCGGCATGGCGATCTACGACACCATGCAGATCCTCTCCTGCGATGTGCGTACCTACTGCATCGGACAGTGTGCCAGTATGGGTGCAGTTCTGCTCGCAGCGGGCGCACCGGGCAAGCGTTTTGCGCTGCCCAACAGCCGCATTATGATCCACCAGCCCCTCGGCGGCGCCGAAGGTCAGGCAACGGATATTGAGATCCACACCAGAGAAATTCTCCGTATGCGCCAGAGCCTCAACGGTATCCTTGCCCACCATACCGGTCAATCCCTCAAGAAAATCGAAAAAGATACCGACCGTGATTTCTTCATGGGTGCGGAAGAGGCTGTTGCCTACGGTCTGGTCGATAAGGTCGTCAGCAAGCCCGGAGAAAGAAAATAATTCCTATGGCAAACAACAGAAAAACCCTTATTTGTGCCTTCTGCGGGAGCCGCGGAGATCAGAAAAACAAACAGATTTTCGCCAGTGCCTACGAAGGTCTCGGCATTTGCGAAGACTGCCTGAAAAACGGTTATCTCCATATCACCGCAGAACAGGCGGAACAACTTCAAAAACAGAAGAGCAATTCCATTGCCAAACTGGTCGTCCCCAAGCCCGCAGAAATCAAAAAGATCCTCGATGAATATGTGATCGGTCAGGATCACGCCAAACGGGTCCTCTCCGTAGCGGTCCACAACCACTACAAGCGGCTCCAGACGCAGGCGGGGTTACATCCCCACGCCGACAAGGACCTCTTCAAAGATGTGGAACTCGACAAAAGCAACGTTCTGCTGCTCGGCTCCACCGGCAGCGGCAAAACCCTGCTGGCAAAGACACTGGCAAGACTGCTGGATGTTCCGTTTGCCATCTGCGACGCAACCACCATCACCGAAGCCGGTTATGTGGGCGACGATGTGGAAAATATTCTGCTGCGCCTCTATCAGGCGGCGGACAACGATCTGGAACGGGCGCAAATCGGTATCATCTACATCGATGAGATCGACAAAATCGCCCGCAAAACCGAAAACGTCTCCATCACCCGCGACGTTTCCGGTGAAGGTGTCCAGCAGTCATTGCTGAAAATCCTCGAAGGCACGGTCGCCAACGTTCCGCCGCAGGGAGGGCGCAAACATCCTCAAATGGAGTGTCTGCACCTCGATACGACCAACATTCTCTTCATCTGCGGCGGTGCTTTCGTCGGTCTGGATAAGATCATCCAGCGGCGTTTCGGCAAGAAATCCCTCGGCTTCAAGCCGCTGGGCAAGAGTGCTGAAGAAAAAGAAGAAGAAGTCAATGCTGAACTTCTGGCGAAAAACCCCTACACGAAGTGCGAACCCGAAGACCTTATCAAATTCGGTTTGATCCCGGAATTTGTCGGCCGCCTGCCCGTGGTAACGGCTCTTCAGCCACTGGATACTCCGGAACTGGTGCGTATCCTCAAAGAGCCGAAAAACGCCCTGATCCGTCAGTATCAGCGTCTGCTCGCAATGGAAGGTGTCACGCTGGAATTCACCGACGACGCCCTCACTGCGCTGGCTGAAAAGAGTGTTCAGCGCGGAACGGGCGCACGCGGTCTGCGTGCCATTCTGGAAGAACTCATGACCGATGTCATGTTTGAAGCCCCCTCGCAGGAAGGCGTGACCCACTGTATCATCGACGAAAAAACCGTCCGTGGAGAAGCCGCCCCGAAACTGCTGAAAAAACGTCCGAAGAAATAACAGATAATGACAGATAAAGCCACGAAAACAGAAAATACTTTCCTGGAAGATACCCTGACACAGCCGCTGAAAAAAATGCCTCTGCCTCAGGGTCCCGGCAAACTTCTTGAGTCTCTGCCGCAGAAGCCGCAAAACCGTTACCGCTTTTTGCGCAGTATCGGCTTCGGCGGAATGAAAACCGTTCTGCTCGTGCATGACAGCGACACCGACCGTGATGTGGCGATGGCATTGATGCCGGATTTCAAGGAGCGTTCCGGTTTCGATCAGGAACGTTTCGTCAAAGAGGCACTGCTGACCGCAAAACTGGAACACCCGAATATCGTGCCTGTTCACGATATCGGCGTGGACAGTTCCGGTTCGCCCTACTTCACCATGAAGTACCTCCACGGTCAATCTCTGGAGCAACTGTTGAGAAAACTGAAGAAAGGCGACCCCGAATCCATCTCCCGGTACGGTTTGGAAAAACTGCTCCAAATCTTTACCCGTATCTGCAACGCTATCGAATTTGCCCACTCCAGAGGCATCTGCCATCTGGACTTGAAACCCAGCAATATCAGTCTGGGCGAATACGGCGAAGTGCAGGTCATTGACTGGGGATTGGCACGGCCTTTCAATACTATCGAAACGCATATCACCAAACAACTGCCGGACGGTCGTCGTGTGGTCTCCGGAACTCCCGGCTTCATGTCGCCGGAGCAGATCCACAATTCAGTGGATATTCCGATAGGGAAACGGTCGGATATCTATTCTCTGGGCTGTATCCTTTATGCGATGCTTACCTTATCGTATCCGCTTGAAGAGTACGATACCGATGAAACATTCCGCCGTACCGTAACGGGCAATATTCCAGCCCCCTCCAAAGTCGCTCCGGAAGACCGCCATGTACCGTCCGCAGTGGAGGCGATCTGCCTCAAAGCGATGGCTCCCCGTCAAACCGACCGTTACCGGGATGTCCGGGAACTGCGGGAGGATATTTTCGCTTTCCAGACCGGCTTCGTTCCCAAAGCGGAAAACGCTTCTGCGCTGAAACATGCCGGACTTTTCATCAACCGCAATCTGCTTATTATTCTGCTTTTGCTCTGTCTCGGATTGACAGCGGCACTGGTAGTTGTCTTATTCAAATAACCACATATTCAGGAGAAAAATATGGCTAAAGGAACAGTAGTACAAAAGATCATCGAAGCGCACTATGTCAGCGGCAGCCGGGAAATCGGCAAACCCGTGGCTCTGCGTATCGACCAGACCCTTACTCAGGATGCCACCGGAACGATGGCTTATCTGGAACTTGAGGCGATGAAAGTCCCCCAGGTCAAAACCCAACTTTCCGTTTCCTACGTTGACCACAACATGATGCAGAATGGTCCGGAAAACCGCAATGACCACCTCTATCTGCAAACCGTCGCCGCCTCCAAAGGGGTCAAATTCTCCCCCCCCGGCAACGGCATCTGCCACCAGCTGCATCTGGAACGTTTCGGCATTCCCGGCCGTACCCTCATCGGTTCGGACTCCCACACGCCCACCGGCGGCGGTATCGGCATGATGGCGATCGGTGCGGGCGGTCTTGACGTGGCTCTCGCCATGGCGGGCAAACCCTTCCGTATCCCCTACCCCAAAATTATCGGTGTGAAACTCACCAACAAACTCTCTCCGTGGTGTGCGGCAAAAGATGTTATTCTGACCCTGCTCTCCATTCTCACGACCAAGGGCAATGTCGGTTCTATCGTGGAATACTACGGCGACGGTGTCGCCTCCCTCTCTGTCCCCCAGCGTGCCACCATTACCAACATGGGTGCGGAACTGGGCGTGACCACCAGTGTATTCCCCTCCGATGAAGCCACGAAACACTTCCTCACGGCACAGGGCCGCGGTGCAGACTACACCGAACTTTCCGCCGATGCCGATGCCGAATACGATCAGGTCATTGAAATCGACCTTGCCAAAGTCGTTCCGCTGGCGGCATGTCCTTCCAGCCCCGACAACATCAAACCGATTTCAGAACTCAAAGGCATGAAAGTCGGTCAGGTCATCATCGGCAGCTGCACCAACTCCAGTTACCGTGACCTCGCCATGGTCGCCACCGCCCTCAAAGGCAAAAGTGTCGCCCCCGGCTTGACTTTCGCCATCGCTCCCGGCAGCCGTCAGGTATTGGAAATGCTTGCCCGCAACGGTATGCTTGCCGATATCATCGGTGCGGGCGGCCGTATCCTCGAAACCGGCTGCGGCCCCTGTATCGGTCAGGGACAGAGTCCCGCCAATGATACCATCAGCGTGCGTACGTTCAACCGGAACTTCGCCGGACGTACCGGCACCAAAGGCGATCAGGCCTATCTGGTCAGCCCCGAAACTGCCGTCGCTGTGGCTCTCACCGGAGAATTCACCGATCCCCGTGAACTCGGTTTCACCTATCCCGAAATCGCAGAACCGGAAGAATTCCTTATCAATGACAATATGATCCGTCAGCCCGAAGCCGGAACTGAAATCATCCGTAAACCCACCATCGGTGAACCGCCCATGAATCAGCCCCTTCCCGATGCCCTCAACGGCGAAGTGGTCATCAAAGTCGGCGACAAAATCACCACCGACCATATCATGCCCGCCGGTGTCCACCTGAAACACCGCAGCAATATTCCGGTCTACGCCAAAGTGGTTTTTGAATGTTTCACCGAACCCGGCAAACCCTCTTTTGCCGAACGTGCCGCAGCCGTCCGCGATGCGGGCAAGGCCGGTGTCATCATCGGCCGTGACAGTTACGGTCAGGGTTCCAGCCGTGAACACGCCGCCATCTGCCCCATGTACCTCGGCGTCAAAGTGGTTGCGGCACTCGCCATTGAACGTATCCACAGTGCCAACCTCGTGAACTTCGGTATTCTGCCGCTCATGTTCGCTGATGCGGCAGACTACGATGCCATTGACGAAAAAGATGCGCTCACCTTTGATGCTCTCCGCAGTCAACTGGCGGTCGGTGCGCCCGTTAAGGGAACGCTCCGCAAAGCCGACGGCACGACCAGAGAGATCCTCTTCAACCACCGTCTTTCCGAAGAGGATATCCGCATCATTCTCGCCGGAGGCATGCTGAACTGCTGATGGAACGTCTGCCGGAAAACTGGCTCTCCTTTCTGGAGGGGATCGATATGCTCGCAAGCATCCTTGAAAAAGTCGATGCTGAACGTGCAAAGCATACCGTTTTCCCTCCGCAGGGAAAAGTCTTCCGGGCATTTGAACTCACTCCGCCGGAAAAGGTCAAAGTGGTTCTGCTGGGGCAAGACCCGTATCACGATGACGGACAGGCGGAAGGGCTTGCTTTTTCCGTCCCGGCGGGCGTGAAACTGCCGCCCAGTCTGCGGAATATCTACAAAGAGTTCAGCGCAGACTTGCACTGTCCGCAGCCGGAAAGCGGTTCTCTCGTTCCGTGGGGAGAGGCAGGAGTGCTGCTGCTGAACAGTGTTCTGACCGTTCAGGCGCATGCTGCCGGAAGTCACCGCAAACTGAACTGGGAAAGTTTCACCGATGCGGTCATTGCCAATTTGAGCCGCAAACGTCAGGGCATCGTCTTTCTGCTCTGGGGAGCGTTTGCACAGGCAAAGCGATCCCTGATCGATCCGGAAAAACATTTTATTCTGGAAAATGTCCATCCCTCACCGCTTTCAGCGCACCGTGGATTTTTCGGAAGTTCGCCCTTTTCGCAGACAGAGAAACTGCTGGATCGCCCCATCTGGCCCCGCCCCGAAAGTGACCTGCTATTTCAGGAGTTGTTATGAGTCTTTTCCGTCCCTGTATCGACTTGCACGACGGCGTAGTGAAACAAATCGTCGGAGGAACACTGACTGACGAAGGTGCCAAAACCAACTTCGTCGCAGCGCACCCCCCCGCCTATTATGCGGAACTCTATAAGAAAGATGATCTCACCGGCGGTCACGTCATAAAACTCGGTCCCGGCAACGATGATGCCGCCCGTGAAGCCCTTGCCGCATGGCGGGGCGGACTTCAGATCGGCGGCGGCATTACAGCAGAAAATGCTCAGAAATGGCTCGATGCCGGAGCCGCCAAAGTGATCGTCACAAGTTATATTTTCAAGGATGGAGAACTTCTTATGCCCAATTTGTTGAAACTGCTGGATGCAGTGGGCAGAGAACGGCTCGTTCTCGACCTCTCCTGCCGGAAAAAAGCGGACGGCTGTTATTACATCGTTACCGACCGTTGGCAGAAGTTCACCAATATGAAACTGGATGCAGATACACTGCATCATCTGGCGGAATACGCCTCCGAATTTCTGGTTCATGCCGTGGATGTGGAGGGAAAGCAATCCGGCATTGATGAAGAACTGCTGAACATCCTTGCCGCACACTCCCCCCTGCCCTGTACTTACGCGGGGGGCATCCATTCTCTTTCGGATATCGAAACGATCATCGCTGCCGGGAACGGAAAAATCGGCTACACCGTCGGTTCAGCCCTCGACATTTTCGGCGGCAAACTCCCCTACGCCGACATCGCCCGCCGGTAAAATATCCGTTATCCGGAACCGTGCCGATCAGCGGCAGAGGAAACCACCGATCACTGCCGATCCCGCCAGTATCCACAGGAACGGGAGTTTGGTTTTGCGCATGAGAATTACCGTAATGACCGCCAGCAGCAGTGCGCCATAGCGCATCCCCACTCCGGCAAAGTGCCCGTGCAGCCACTCTGCCCACGGAAGAGGGGCTGTAAAAATGGAAAGTTCCGAAAAAACGACTGCTGCTGAAAGGATCAGTCCGAATGAGGCGGGGCGCATCCCCGCAAGAAATCCCTGAATGACAATACTTTTTTCATATTTCCGCAGCAGCAGTATCGCCAGAATGACCAAAATCAATGCGGGCGTTATCATTCCGGCAGTAGCGCAGAGCGCACCCCATATCCCCTGCTGGGTGAAGCCGACATAGGTCGCCGTATTGATGCCGATCGGCCCCGGTGTCACCTGTGCGATGGAGAGCAGATCACGGAAAACTTCCGGGGCAAGCGGTTTGGGCGGCGCACCGACCAGTTCCGCCATCAGAAGCGGAACGAGCATGTAGCCGCCCCCGAAACAGAGCAGTCCGAATTTGGCAAAAACGAGATAGAGAGCCAATATACTCATTTCCCCGCCCCCTTTGCAAACTTCCGTTCCACAGAAACAGCGATGATCCCGGCGGCGATCGCCGTCAGAATGATCCAGGAGGGGCGCACCCCGAAAACCGTCATGGCAAGAAACGCCCCCAATGCAATGCACCAGCCGAAAACCCCTTTGACCGCCTTGGGGCGCATCTTCACTGCCGTAACAATGACCATTCCGACGATACTGCCGATCACTCCTTTGAACATGCCCTGAACAAAAGAGGCTTGCAGCAGATGTTCGATGCTCTTCATTCCGGCGGCGATCAGCGTGATGATGACGACCGACGGGATCACTGCGCCGAGCAGTCCGGCGACCGCCCCCGGCAACCCCGCCAACCGCCAGCCGATGTAAATCGCGGCATTACAGGCAAGGATCCCCGGCACCGTCTGGGTAATGGTTATCATTTCAAGTACATCGTCATCGGTGAGCCATTTGCGTTTTTCCACAAATTCCAGTTGGGCGGCACTGATGATGGCGTAGCCTCCGCCGATCACCAGACTGGTGATCCTGATGAACGACCAGAAGACGATCAGACTTCTGCGGAACTTCCCGTCAACGGCAGACATCATCTCTTCTCCGCAAGGATCTGAAGCACTTTTTCAGGCGTCAGATCACTGTTTTTAACGACAATTGCTTTCCCCAGCGATGCCATGTGCATCGCATTCCCGGTCTGATGATCGTCCACGGCATAGGGATAGGGGATCAGGACGGCATCTTTATCAAAAAGGATCAATTCGGCAACCGTACTGCCGCCGGAACGGGCGAAGACCAGATCCGCCGCACCGTAAAAGAGTTCCATTTTTTCCGAGGCGGGCAGAGCCAGCACCGGGAATGAGGCTCCTTCATAGGCTTGTTTCACTTCTGCGATCTTATTCGGTCCCGCCAGATGAAGCACCTGAAAATCGGGTTCTGCGATCTGTTTCAGAGCCGCCGGGATATTGGCGTTGAGTGTCGCCGCTCCCTGACTGCCGCCGACAATAAGAAAGGTTTTCTTTTCGGGCGAAAGCGTTGTGCCGAACTCCCGGTTCAAGCCGTCAAAGGCCTCCTGCCGGGTGATTTTTGCGCAGGCGCGCAGTTCGGGGCGCAGCGGCATACCGGTACAGACCACAGGGGCCTTGCATTTTTCAGCGTTGAGCGGCGGGAAAGCCGTTTCCACCCGTTCCGCCATGAAACTGAAAAAGCGGTTCGCCTTGCCGATCAGCGCATTGCCGTCATGAAGATAGACCGGCACTTTTCCATGCGCCATCAGCACCGGGAACTGTGCAAAAGAACCCATTCCCCAGATCTCATCGGGCGCAAATTTGCGGATCTCTTTTCTCGACCGCAGATAACCGAGCAAGACCCCCCGTATCGTCTTCAACGCTTTGACAGGGTTGCGCCCGGGGTGCGGCATAAAGGGCAGTTCCACGGCGGGAACTCCGAACGCACGTGCCGTTTCCGCCTGTTTCGCCGCATGGATGCCGGAGAGCAGCAGCAATGCTTCTCCGCCCTCGCTTTGAATATCTCTTGCCTTGGATAAGCCGGGGTAAAAGTGTCCCCCCGTGCCGCCGCAGCTGATAATGACTTTTTTCATTGTTTTCCCTCCTGCTGTCTGCTTTTGCGGAACAAAAACGGAAGATATTTCCGGAATATCTGCACATAATAATCACTGTAACCGGGCGAGAAGGTCTCCGCCGCCACAGAAGCCAGCAGCCCGACCGCCGTCAGCGATGCGATCATATTGCTCCCACCGTAACTGATGAAGGGAGCGGGCATCCCTTTGGTGGGCGCACTGCCGGAAACAACTGCAATATTGATGACCGCCTGAAGCGAGATCCCCAGCGTCAGGGCAAAGCCCAGAAACATTCCCAGCCGGGTGTTGCTCATGGCACTGATCTTGTAACCGCAATAGGTGAATACACCGTAAAGCAGAATGATAAAGACCAGCATCAGAAAGCCGAGTTCCTCACCGATGACCGACAGAATAAAGTCGGTATGCGCCTCCGGCAGATAACTTGCTTTGAGGCGGCTTTCCATAAAACCGATGCCCAGCCAGCCGCCGGAACCGAGTGCCATCAGGGAGTTCCACAACTGATAACCCTCTTCGGAGCGCATCACTTCCGGATTCATAAAAGAGCGGACACGATCCAGACGGGTGGGGTTGAAAAAGTAGACATAAAGTCCGATCAGCACCGCAAGAAATCCCGGCGGAGCGAGATAGCGCAGTTTCATCCCGGCAGCGAGGGCGGTCGCAACTGCCATCGTTCCGACCAGCACCGTCGTTCCCAGATCTTCGCCCAGCAGGATGCCGCCGATCGCCAGCCCCGCCCAGCCCGCCAGCGGCAGAATACCGCGGGAGGATTTGAGTTCGTTGAACGTGCGGAAGTTGTCCGAACAGTATTTCGCGCAGAAGAGAGCCACGGCGATCTTGGCAAATTCCGAGGGCTGGATGCTGAATGAAAATCCGGGGATCTTCAGTTGTATCCAGCGGTATGCCCCGTTGATCGGCGGAAAACAGAAACGGGCAACGATCAGCAGCACTGTACTTAAAATGATCCACCCGACCGCCTTTGAGGCGACACGGCGGTAACCGAACAGAAAAGCCGTCATGCCGCCGCATGTCCCCAGTATCACCCAGATCAACTGGTTGCGGAAGAACTTCAACCCTGCCGTACCGTAACTGGCGGAATAGAGCATCGTCAGACCGATCGTGGTCAGCAGCACCACCGTCAGCAGCAGCCAGCGGGCATAGTTGACGGTTTTTCTGCTGTCATCGGAGTCCTCAAGCACCCGCGTGAGGTCATCGGCAGGGTAGATGTTCTGCTTTATATTCATTCCAGATGGACTTTTGCTCCGGCGGTGATCGCTTTCAATCCGGTTTTTTCCACGTATGCTTTGGCATCGGCGAGGTCGATAACGTTGACGGGAGCCAGTTCGATCAGGGCATCAACGGTGCCGTCTGCCTTGCGGGGGATCTTCACTCCGGCGGCTTCAAGGTACTTGGCATCGCGTTCCACGAGCATGGCGCGGCAGCTTTCCACGGAGTCCACACCGGTCGGATTTTTGGTGGGGGCAAACATGGCGTTGCGGTCGCCTTCAAGGATCATGGTGCGTTCGGCAAGCGGCATGGCGTCAAAGATGAAAGATTCCAGTTTCACGCCGTTGGGTTCTGCCGGGGAAACGGCATTGCCCTGCGCATCGATGAAGGGGATCTTTTTGTCGGCGCGGTGCCACGGCAGTTTGAGGCTGCCTCCTGCGGTGAGTTCCTCCACGAAAGCGCGGCTGATAACGTGAATGGCGGGACTTCCGGCGATGAAGCGCAGAGAGCCATCTTCATTGCGGCTTTCGGCGAGTTCTTTGGGCAGGTCGCTGTATTCGATGATCTCGATATGACCGTTGGTGACGCAGAAGTTCCCCAGTTTTTCAAACGGTCCGGTCTTGGCGAGCATAATGGCACTCATCTGGGAATTTTCGAGGGCGTGCAGACCGATGAAAAGCGGATTGACCACGGGGATCAGGGGGTTATCAACCTGAAAATAACTGATGTGTTCCACGCCTTCGGCTTTCATGCGGTCGAGGGCTCCTGATTTGCGCAGTGCCAGCAGAGTTCCGCCGTGACCGTTGGGCGAAAGCGAGAGCGAACTCTTCGATGCCATAAGCAGTTTGCCGTCATAGCCGACAGCGGGCATCGTTCCCTGCGTGAAGAAAAAGACCTGAAGCGGATCAAGACCGAAAAAGTTGTTTTCTTTGAAGAACTTTTCCGTTGCTTCACGGTTGAGCAGACTGGTCATGACATACCATGTGATGGGGCGGCCGTATTTCTTGCCGGCACGCATGATGCCTTCGGCGAAATACTGAAAGAGGGTGCGTCCGGTGACGGGCCCGATCGGATAGGTTCCTTTGGGGCCGTCAAACCCCAGACGGGTCCCCTGTCCGCCCGCAACGGTCAGGCAGCTGACTTTTCCGGCTTTCAGGAGTTCTTCGCCCCAGCTCCGGGCCTTTTCATAGAGTTCTTCCTGAGCGTCATCTTTCGGAATGAGCGGGAAGTAGGGGGCGGGACCGAGGTCATCGGGAATTGCCGTTTTGGGTTTTACCAGCACATATTCCCGGATCAATTTTTCCAGTTCGGCAAAATCGATCTCTTCGAGTTGAGCGGTCAGTTCGGCCTGTTCGGTTTCGTTGAGTTCATTCCACCAGGCGAGCAGATGCTCCTGTCCGGCGGCGGCGAGACGGTCTTTGAGTTCCATAATCGGCTCCTGTTTGCAGTGTTCTGTTACGTTTGTGTAATATACCACCAAACCGCCGCCGGTGCAAATGCCAAAGCCGCAGAATTTCATTTTTTTCAGCACAGTTATTCACTGAAAAGAATGATGCGGCTTTGAGAGGGATTGCAAAGGCTGTGTACTAAACATAGACTGATAAAAAAATCCGCGCGCAGCGGCCGAACGTCGGCCTCGGTAGTGGTCGGCTGTCGCCCCGTGCGGGGCTCTCGAGCCTCCGTCTGTACCAGGTCGTACCCGGACGTGATCCAGCCTTGTCGCGGCGTAGTTTTACGAAGACGGAGGCGGAACGCTGGTCGCCGCCTTAAAATGGCGGCGAAAGTACAAGCGCAGCGTCGATATTGCCTCACATGAGGCAATACTACTCGCCGGGAGCGATGCCTCGAAA
>JAFTUS010000071.1 GCA_017466125.1 Lentisphaeria bacterium
TCATGCGAGGCAATATCGACGCTGCGCTTGTACTTTCGCCGCCATTTTAAGGCGGCGACCAGCGTTCCGCCGCTGGATCACGTCCGGGTACGACCCGGGGCGGGGTACGCGCTGCGCGCGAATTTTTTGTTTAGTACACAGCCATTCAGTTTATGTTTCAGTCACAGTTTTTGTGCAGTTTTCTGAAACTCTTCCGTGAAAAACAGCGGGTGCTTTTTCAGCAGTTCAAAGACGATGTCTCCTGCTTTGCGGGCATCGACCAGATGTACGTGAGCGTCACCGAGTGTTCCATCCCGTAAGGCCCCCTGATCACGGAAAGGCTGTTCCATTAGCGAATACCAGTGCGAATGCGCCCCCACGTGGCGGCGCATCGGGCAGGGAATGCGTTTCCCTTTTTCATCAATGATTACAAGTTGTTCCTGCTGATCGGTCAGCATCCCCGGTACGGGCAGCCACTCTTCCACTCCGTGCAGATAGGTGTTGCAGGCGATCCCCGTCCCGATGAAGAGGATAACGGCGTTGCGGTGATACAGTTTTCCCCATGGAGAATCCGGATGCGCCGGAGAGTCAAAGCGTTCGTGCCCGGCAACAAAAACTTCTGCATCTTTGCCGTATGCCGCAACAGAATGCGTTGGAGACAGGGAACGTTTGACGCCGGGGCGTTTACGGAACAATTCAGCAAGAATACCGACACAACCGGGCGTATCATTGACTGAAAATACCGGATGAGCCGCATCAACACAATCCCAGGTCAGGGTCGGAAAGACCAGCAGACCGGGGGCAAAATATTCCTGCAATGCATCCAGTACGATATCGGCTCCGCCCTCTACGTCCCCGATGGATTTCATTGATGAATGGATCAGTACAGTTTGTTCCGGGGCAAGCCCCATTGCTGCAAGATCCCGTTTTAATGATTTTTTTGTATGCATTTTTTCTCTGTATTCAATCTTTTTCCGTACGAAACTTTCCCAGGTTCTCCGATATTCTCCGTCCGCTCAACGCTGTAAAAAATTGCCTGCGGTGCATTTTTTTCAGCATTGCTCCCCGCGGGCGGTATGCATTTTGCAAAGCAATGTTGATGCTTCGCTCGTACTTCCGCCGTTCCGTAACATATAACTTTTCTGACAAAATGCAAGCGGAAAACGCAGAATTTGCAGAAATAAACAACTCGATGCCCCGGTTGTTTTGCAGGGGACTTTCCAAACTCCGATCCTTCTTTGAGCAATCCCCAAAAATCCGGCATCATACTTTTGAGAGCTGCATCCGGGATGCCCCTGTCAAACTCTCTTTCTCTCTGTGGCCATTGCACAGTTTCTATGTGCTTTCGCAACAAAAGCGATTACAGTTTTTGCGGATGCAAAAAATGTAATTACCCGAAAGTTTTTGGAAAGGATAGAGGGGGTTCGGGGGAGAAAGGGAGAACCTTTTTCCAAAAAGGTTTCCCTTTCTCTCCCGGCACCGTTTACCCTGATCGAACTCTTGGTTGTGCAATTACAGTTTCAACCAGCCGATCCCCCATGGCACCATGCCGGGGAGTTCGGCTGTAACGCATCCGTCTTCACGGCGCAGCCGCACGTTGACCGGCATTTCAGACGGGATATGCCATTCGGCAAACTCCTGCCCCTCCGGAACTCCGCGCAGCACCAGTTCAAACGGCTTCTGAAAACTGATCGTGGGATTGATGACCGTCACGCTTTTGAGTTCGCCGGTAACAGCGAGACGGGGCACTTGCAGACACTGTACCGCCTGTGCGGGCAGCACCGGCAGACTGTGATGTGATACCCAGTCGCAGACACGGTAAAGGAAATTCACCCGGCTTGATGTGATGTATTCTGTTTTGTATCCGTCATAACCGATCAGAGCGATACGGTTTCCTGCGGGCATTTCAACGAGCAGAGTTGCCGCACCGAAATCCTTTCCGGTACGGTCTTTGTAACGGCTCACGACCCGGCAGGAGAGATTTTCCGGAATGGCAAAACAATACCGTTTTTCCGAAAACGGCGTGTGCCGGATAACAGCAAGACCGGCGTTGAAGGGATCATCTGTCGGGTAATCTGAAACACTCTCATTCAAATAAGATGCAGTAACTCCGCCGGTCAGCGCACTCAATTTCCGTTTCTCCAGTTCAACGGCCGCTTCTCCATCAAGGATCACATCGCCTTTGAAAATCTCCGTCAGTTTTTCAGCGGAAAGCGTTTCGGCATCCTCTTTGCAAAGTTGGATACAGCACCCTTTTGCAGAATATGCCGCCTGCGGCAGACCGATAAAGGGAAGCCCCAACTGCGATGCCGGACGCTTGGTGCATATCCGGATGCCCCCCGCAACCGTGCCGGTGTTGTGACGGATATACTCCCGGAAATCGGCAGCTTCGGCGGCGAGCGGTTTGAAAAGTTCTTCCCCGTACCACTCCGGCGTTTCCAGCGGCGGGTCGATGATGAAATAGGAGAGACTGTCCATGCCCAAACTCAAATAGAGAAGCGATTCCAGCCGCAATCCCTGTGTCGTTTTACAGCGGAATGTCCGGGGACAATCTTCGATTTCAGGGCAAATCTGGTCGAGCAGTTCATAGCCCGGCTGTTCTGCGATCTGACGATTGAGAAAGAAACCTTTGTCGATCAGTCCGTAAGGGTCATGATCCGTATACGCGCCGCCGCCCGGACGGGAACCGATGCGTTTTCCGGAGGCTTGGGCAAGTGCATCGAAAACGATTTTGCGGGCGGGGTCGATGCAATGCTGCAAACCGAAACGGGTCTCCGGCGAATATTTCTGAAATGCCCGCACAATGATTTCGGCAACAGTGCTGATGCCCTTTGCTCCGAATTCTTCCCAGCGTTTCTGAAGTTCCGGCTCTTTTCCGCAGGCGTCAATCAACTCTTCCCGGGTGTATTTCCGTCCCTCTTCCCGGCTGAAAAGCGAAAGACAGTGCGGGCAGTAACAGCCGCAGAATTCCAGTGCAGGGGGATGGTGGTTCAACCGCAAATCATCGTCGATCCAGACCGAACCGGGATGCCACTGGGCGTGAAATTCACACATCTGACGGATATATTCGAGGAAGCCTTCCTGACGGAAACAGTTGATATAGCGGCACTCTTCGCCGTTTTTGCCAACGTAACTGCCCCATGTTTTGCCGTCCGCTCCTGCGGCGGCGGTAATGGAGTCGCTATGGCCGATCGTCGCCTGTATCTGAAGGCTTGGGATGATACCGTGTTTGCGCAATTCTGCGGCGTGTTTTCCGATCAGTTCCGCCAGACGGCGGTGTTCTCCGATCGGCGGAATGCCCACGCCGGTAGAGAACCACACTTCATCGGCGCACTCTTTGTATCGGATCAACTGTTTCTGCAAACGCTCCCATATTCCGGGAACTTCGTTCCCGTAACGCAGCCGCATCATCATAATCGGCCTTCCGTCCAACGGCGAATTTGTATAGTCTGACATTTTCTATCCTCTTTTATTTGGTTCTGCAGTCTGAAATAATATTTACCTAAAATTCTCCGAACTTCAGAAGCAGCGGCGAGTCTTTTACCGGAATATGTTTCAGCCGGACAAAATGACGGTCTTTTTCCACCATATCTTCCGGGAAATCGTAGATTTTTCCACTGACCAAATCGACCAGTTGCGGAACTTTGTCCGTACTGCACTCCACAGTCAGAGTAGAGGCGTAATCAGTGGTCAGAAGTTCTTTCGGGCTCCAATAGACAAAGGCAGAACCCTTATCCGGACGGACAAATCCCTGGGTGATAAGGTCACTTGCCGGGTCATCGAAACGGCGGATGTACCATGACGGTTCCTGTTGCGGAAAACCGTTCAGGAAGTGCGGATCGATAATGACCGGTAAATCCTGAAGTTGGAAATCCCCCTGAAAAACCGAAGCAAGCACCCGCAAGGTACGGTAGGACTCCTTGGGTTCGTAAACCCCGGTTGCCTTGCCTGATTCATCGAACTTTTCAGCCAGCACACCAAAAGTGGCATAATCCTGATAACTCTTTTCGTCCCCCAGTTTGCCGTGAAGAGCCTCACACATATCCAGTGCAGAAAAGTAAGAGCAGATTTCCACTCCTGAAATCATGTGCAAAAGCAGCATCCTTGCCAGTGCTTTTGCCTGTTTTTTCTGTGTCCAGTTTGCTCCGTACAAGGCTCCGGCTGACGTCAGGGCGGATTGAAAGCCGTTCTCCCCCTGAACGAAACGCAATTCGGGATTATACTGCAATGCCAATGCTTTTACCGCCCGCATGATCCGGACAGTCACACGTTCATCCGGATTGTACCCGTGATACGACAGAAGATCCATCGCCCGAGCCGCACCGGTTTCAAAAAGTTCGTGCAGCCATTGCATATCAAAAAGGCAGATGGCTCCGCCGATGATTTGTGCTGCCGGGTCATTATGCCAGATTATTTTTGCGGTCGTCTTGAGAAGTTTGCCGTACTCTTTGGCATTGACACCGCTTTTCCAGCACCAGATGCCGTCCGGCTCGTTCCATACTTCATAGTAGGAGATACGCCCCTTATAACGGGAAACAACAGCATTGACATACTTGCTCCATGCGGCAAGTTGATCTGCCGTCCGGGGCGGACAACCGGCACCGCCCAGATATTTGGCTGCTTCCGGGTCATAAAGACCATTGCCATAACAGAGACAAAGCCACGGCTGAAGTCCTCTTGTCAGCAGATTGTCCACAATATCATCAAGCCACGCAAAATCATACTGCCCCGGAACCGTTTCACACCTCGCCCAACCGGATTGGATGCGGACGAATTTCACCCCCGTTTCACCGATCAGATCATAGGCATTCGCAGGGTCATACAATCCCCGGTCGAGCTTTTCCAGCCCGACACCGAAAACGGATTTTTTCACCTCACGGGAAGAACAGCTCCGGACTTCTCCGGCAGGAATAAGACGGTTCATAAAATCCTCACTTCAACACATAATCCGTAGTGAAATTGCCCCGTTTCAGAGCCTGAACGCTGCCGCTCTTCATCATGAAGTTGGCACTGCCTTCGTGGAAGTAGTACGCAGGACGGCAGGCACGGGTGGCGTTGTTGGCGGTGTAGTCATCATAATCCACCACCAGACCGTGAGCCCGGGGAGCGTAAGCGACTTTGATCCCGGTGGGTTCTTTGAGGGTCGTGTAGCAGGTTTCGGTCATGATCGCAGAATTGTCGGAAATGCGGGAATACTGACGGCGGATGACATCGGCATTCGCGGCGGCATTACGGTATCCCCACGCAGGAGTCTGCTTGCTGCCCGGAGCGGTTTCTCCGGTGGTCGGGACATAGGTCGTGTAGTACATTTCAAAGTCGCTTGCCGTATAACTGTGATAACCGGGATCAACTCCGGGCTGGATGGCGGGGCAGAAGAAGAAGTTTTTGCGTTCTCTCCACGCAGAACCATGGTTGAAAGCCGGATAAACCGAACTCTTGGTCGCAGGAACAAGATCCGCAGTCATATTGGCATAGAGATTGATGTAATAACTGTGCTGGGAGTCATCGTAAGACGGCGGCATAAAATCCTGATTGTCGTCAACATACATATAAAGACAAACATAAACCTGTTTCATATTGCTGGTGCAGCTGGTACGCCGGGCCGCCGCCCGTGCCTTATTCAAAGCGGGCAGGAGCATAGCGGCAAGAATGGCGATAATTGCAATTACGACCAAGAGTTCGATAAGGGTGAAACGTCGCATAATATTGATTATGTGAACCCAGAATGAAAAAATCACCCTCAAAATAAAAAGAAAGTAACAAGGAAAGAAAAAATTATGAAAAGAAACAGCCTCAAACAGCGTAACA
>JAFTUS010000006.1 GCA_017466125.1 Lentisphaeria bacterium
AAATATGCCTTTTATTTGTGGTCCACTCTGTGGTCCAGTTATTGTTATTGCGACTTGCCAAATATAGCGCACTTTCGGCAAAAGTCAAATGGTACTAAATTCGGGACGCATCGAGTCCCAAATTTGACAGAAAATAAAAAGCCCTCCGGAGAGGGCACGGGAAACGCTGAACAACCGAATCAGAATTAAAAAGCGTTTACCTTATGCAGCGGGCACGAAACTGTAAAACGTTGCCATATCCGATTTGCCGGAAGGATAACGGACTTTTTTAGTTTCACGCACCAGAGAAAAGGCACTCAGATGAATTTCATCATCTTCTCCCAAATCGCTGAAGAGCTTATTGAGACGGCGACCGATTTGAGAACAAACCTGTCTGACTCCGCTATCATCCAACTCTTTCAGCGGCATCCCTTGAGCTCCGGGAAGTTCTATCTCTCCGCAGTCACAGCATTCTGCAACTTGGTATGCAGTCAAAGCTTCTTTGGCACTGCCAAGGCCAGAAACGCATTTCCAAGTATTCTGCAACCATTCGATATCAGGACACTGGGTGTAAAGCTGGGCTTCACGATGTCCATCCATCAGAGGAACTTCATGGAGGATGTTCCGGACAATCCAGTCCAGAGCAGAACACCAGTCACGGAAGTCATGGTCGCTGAATGGCATAGTTTTACAGCCAAGACGAACCCACTCTTTGACCACAGCAAAAACCGCTCCAAGATACTTGGGCTGATTGGCTTTGATGTGCCGCAGAATGTTTCCTTCCGGAAAAGTCTGATAAGAATATGTCCGTTTCTGTTTACGAATCCGGATAAAACATGACCGGTTCGCCATATCAGGAGTCAAATCAAAGTTGTTTGATGTTGCCATGATGAAATAGCGTCGGGGGTCGATGGTTGCCGGTTCCGAATAAGGAATGCGGGCAGAATAAATATCAGCCGTCATGAATGCTTCCATCTGAGGACTGTTCAATTTGCCACGGAGGTTATCTATCACGATGACGGGGCGACCGAGAGTGAGAGCTGCATCAAAATTTTCGTCGATACTGCCGACACCTCCGGTACGCTGAGCGACCGTACTTGGCAGCTCATTGTACACTGCACCGAGCAACTTGGTAAAGAAACCTTTACCGGACTGACTTTTATCAGCCTGAAGCATCATAATCGGAGCTCTTGCATCCAACACTTTACCGGAAACCAAAGCCGGAGTCAACAAAGCTGCCAGAGCACGGGATTTATCTCCTGCTCCTTGGAAATTGAAATCCGACAACAGATTGTTGAGCATCTTGATGGCTTCGTCAAGCGGAACTTCTTCTGCCGGGACTCCCGTTGAGAGGATACCGCTTTTTGCATCATAAGAATTTACGACACGGCATGTGTTATCCTCGTTTTTGAGAATGACCGGAGAGTTGGTAACAAGATTGATTTTGGGAATTGAGTTAAGAAAAGTCGAAGACGAAATGATAGTTTTGGCTGTGGCTGGAGAACAAATTGTTTTTTCCAACCCAGACTGACCTATCTTCAGCAGCGTTGAAACCAGTTCAAATTCAGAACAGGCACGCTGCGAAGACAATGCAGTAAGCATCGCACCGTTGTTGTCTCTTGTCACGCAAAAGACAGCATTTCCACGGTTGTAAAGACGGGCTTCTGCATGGGACCCCTGATAAGCCTCAGCCAGCATATTTGCCGTATCTGTGATACAAATTCCCTTGCCGGGAAGAATAACAGGCGGCAGCTCAAATTTGATTTTGCAAGATTTAAGAATGCTGGTGATGAATTCAGAATGTTCACTCATAGTAATACCTCATATAAGTTGTTATTGTTAAAAAAGAACAAATTCCAACTCAACATTTGAGAGGATGTTGGGACATCACTGTCCCGGTAATTATTATGAGTTCGTTTTTTCTGGAACGATACTGATAAACCACTGTTTCGCCACTCAAGGCGTCAACTTTTCGACTGGTAAGCCGAAGTCTGAATAATATTTGCGTTCACGGCATCTGCCGCAAACAGGTTTTCCGTTTCGATTCCTTCAGACTTTTCTTCAAACTTGATTCGGTTGTCAAACAGCCACGTTTTTGAGAGGAACCGCTATCCTGTAACTGCTATCTAATGCGCCCCCGAAACAAAAATCTTATGCCGCTTTTGAAAAATTTTTGAAAAAAACAGCAGATACAGTAGAAACAGCAGAAAAAACAGGGATTTTTTGCGTCGAGTCAAAAGTAAAAGAAGCTTTTATTTTAGATTTTCCTAATATCTTAAAATAACAGTTGCTCTTATTTTAGGATATTGCATTATCGTAAAATATGGCATTGCATAAAAACATTTTTCAAACTTACGAAAATATTTTTTTTGAGACTTGAAAAATCACTTTATTGGAGTTATTTTAATTCGGGAAAGTTTTCCAATGACGATATCTTCTTTAAGAAGCATTATTTTCAATTACCGAAAGGGAATAAAATGGGAATAAGAGAATGGTTTTCTAATTTTTGTTCAGCATTGATAATCCGTGATGAAACTGTATCATTGCGATATAAACGAATTACACAGCGATTAAACAAGGAATATTATAATAGTGATTCCGAAACAGCTCATAGTCTTTATGTCGGTTCGTATGGGCGTAATACAGCAGTAAACTCAACTAGTGATTTTGATATATTGTTCCAGTTGCCTTCATCAATATATTATCGCTTTAACTCTTATGAATCATACGGACAATCAGCGTTATTGCAAGATGTAAAATCAAAATTACTATTAAGTTACCCCTCCACAAGATTAAAAGCAGATGGACAAGTAATCATAATTCCTTTTTCCGATGGCATGAAATTTGAATTGGTCCCTGCATTTCTTCATAGTAATGGGCGTCAATTTATTTATCCCGATAGTAATAACTGTGGTAGCTGGAAAACAACAGACCCAAAATCTGAGCAAGAAGCAATGGCAGCAATGAATCAAACTACTAACGGCAATTTGATTCGTCTGTGTCGAATGGTTCGAGCATGGAAGAACAAGAATAATGTACCAATAGACGGAATCCTTATTGATACTTTGGCTTACAATTTTATTTCACAATGTGAATATAATAAAGAATCATATTTATATTACGATTGGATGTCAAGAGATTTCTTCCAATATTTGTCGAACATAGATTCAAGTCGTTCATATTGGTATGCTCCTGGCAGCAACAGATGTGTATATAATTCTGGCTATTTTCAATATAAAGCGAAGCAAGCATACAACATAGCGTTAAAAGCGATTGAATATGCTGATTCGAAATGTGAATATTCAGCGAAATCAGAATGGAGAGATATTTATGGAACAGACTTCCCAGCTTGATAACATTAAGCAGATAAAAGTATTAGAAGCAGAAATCAGAGAAAGTTTTGGTAAGGTTGTGTACACACAAAAAATACAAGATATGTGTTCTTGTCAATTGCGTGATTTACAAAAGAAAATAAAAAATTGGCAAATCATTTTATCTGCTGTTTCGACAGGAGGTTTTTTAAGCGTTGGATGTGATGTTTTGAAATTGCTGATTACATCTGAATTTTGGATTTCGTTCGGAAATTCAATATTGCTTCTTATTAGCGGTTTAGTTTCATTGGGATTACTTTGTATTAATAGCTATACCAAAGAAAATGATTTATGTGAACTAGCAAACACACACAAGCAAACCGGGAATAATCTCTGGGCTATCAGGGAACGTTATATCTTCCTGTTAACTTCAATAAAAATGGGAACGAAAACATTGAAACAGATTCAAGAAGAACGCATTTTACTTTTTGAAGAAACAGAAAAAATCTACCAAACTGCACCGCCGACCAATAGCAAAGCATATCAGCAAGCTCAAAAGGCATTAAAAGAAAACGAAGAATTAACCTTTTCCAAAGAAGAAATAGATAGATTTTTGCCGGAACAACTACACTACGATTCTCCGATACATCAAGATAATTTGCAAAGACATATCATTGCAGAGTAAACTTATTTGAAAGCTATTGCATATCGCTTTTGCCTAAATTACACTTAGAGCATAATGTTTGCAGATTTTCAAAAACAGTTTCGCCGCCTTTTGACCATGGCAGGATATGGTCAACGTGCAATTCTACCGAAGCATCTTTTGCCGGAGATGCTCCACAGGCACAACATTTAAAATTATCTCGCTGCAACACTTTAAACCTTAATCTCAAATTTATGTCTCTGGATGTTTTGTGCATCGCATTTTCTTTAGAATCGTCACATACATCTTTTGGGGTATTGGGCTCTACACATTTATCTTCGGCAAGAATTTCTGCATCTGAATTAATGAAGTCAACAAATGCTTCTAATGCTTTTCTCCAGCCTCCGAATCTTCGGGCATAACTATTGAGAGAATATTTTGAAATACCGTTCTTTATATCGGTTGTTGTTGGTTGTCTGCCAAGTATAGTCCATACACGCTCAATTTCTTCAAACATTTCCTCGTTTAACATCTTCCGATTCAGATTTAATTTCATTCCAGCAAACTTAAGAACATTATTCCAAGAACCATACTTTCGACATAAAGTTGCACTGTGGTACTTACCATATTTATCATAGCTTTCTCGTGTCGGCGACTCTAAATTTACGATGCCCGCAACTCGTTTTAAATCGGTTATCATTTCTTCATTTGAAATGTTACACTTAAAATTATGACCGACTGTTTCCAAATTACACGCTTCTAATACTTTTTTCCATGAACCAAATCTTCTTCGAAGTGTGCTATCATAATATTTACCGTGCAGTGAATATTCAGAACCGGTTAAAGTGTCTTTTCCTAAGCTTTTTGCAACATCTTGTACATCTTGAATCAGTTCCTGGTCTAATATATTTCTATGGTAATCGTTGAGTTCAAATTTCATATCAAATTCTCCCTATGACGTTGTAATTTCTCTTGAGACGGGTAATGGTTGCGGTTGGCTGGCAGCAGGATAACCTTGCCTTCAAATTGTTTGATGGAGTATGGGCTGTCTGAACGCTCTATGAAGGCTTTGGAGATGATAAGCCGATAGTCTTCGTCGATGCTGATTAAATGACGGTCAAATGCCCGATGCAAGGTCGGACAGAGATAGATGCCGTTGGTGATTGTATCGTCGTGAGAGGTTGCAAATGGCTCAATATGGCACGCATCCATCAAGTCGCAGTCAGTCGTAACATCGACACGCAGACGGGAAATACAGCAACTGTAATTATACGCTTTGCTGATTTCTCGTTTGAATGCTGCACTGCGGATAAACATTTCCTCTTCCAGGCATTCTTTATCCAGAGAACTTTCCAGATTGGTCATATTGGCAACATAACTCTTTGAACTTTTTCCGGTGATTTCTGCCGACACCTTGTCAAAGTATGTTTTCTTGGAGAGTGATTTCCAATCTCCGGTGGGGAAATTTGCTTCAAGCAGAACATTTTTCAAGATATTCCGACTGTGGGAACTGTTGAGCAGCAAAAACAATTCCCCGTCAAGATAAGCATACTGAATCGCCGTTTGCAATTGAGCCAATGAGTGTATGGCTTTGCTCTGATTCAACCATTCTTCAAAACCGTCTTTTGCTTTGAAATGCCAAAACTTACTGCTCCGCAGATGAAAAAACGGCAAGGTAAAAGCCGCAGTATTGGCAGTCGTTACCAATGCTCCCCAAGTAGTTTTGAAAAGCGAAAGCATTATCGGGCTTGCGATAATCTTGTTTTCAGTAATAAACCCAAGTTCTATTCCCCGGATAATACTGAGCAATAAAACCGCTTTGTGCGGAGCCGGTCCGTATTTAGTCGGAGCTTGCCGCAAATGCTGAAAACGGTCTATGTAATATTTCAAATCCTTTTTCATAGTCATCCCAATAAGTTACACTCAACACCGTAATATATCACGGAATTGAGTGCTTTTCAATTGTAAGTTATCAGAAAGTCTTAATATTCTGCTGTTTGGCAATGTTTCGCATCCATTGGTTGGCGAAGGTGGTTAAATCATGCTGCCGGGGCAGATTTATGCCGTCGTCTTCAAAGATACCGTTACGCTTGACGAGATTCGGGATTTCTGCTGGCATGAAACACATTTTTCTTGGTGGGTGATTCCGTTTGCGGTTCCGTTTGTGGTCCAGCTCAAGGCAGAAGCCAGACAGGTGAAGATGTGAAGAAAAAAAACTCCGTTTTTTAAGAGAAGAGCGGCTGTCGCCGCACGAAGTGAAGCCTGACAGCTTCGTTGACCATTTTTTTGCAAAAAAATGGTCGGGGTGAGAGGATTTGAACCTCCGGCCTCTGCGTCCCGAACGCAGCGCTCTAGCCAGACTGAGCCACACCCCGACTTTGTTGTCGATTTACCTAATATACACGCTATTTTGATAAATGCAAGCCGTTTTTTGATTTTTTTTGCAGTTGCAACAGAAAAAAACGCAGGTAAGTGCAGCCTGCAATCGACTTTTTTGAAAAATTATGGGATATCTCTGCGTTTTTTTTTATTAATACTTTACAAATCATCCTTATAGGTATATATTAATACTCCGTAAAAAAAATGTAACCCGGAGGGCACCGTAAATTATGCTGATACTTTTTGTCTGCACCGGCAATACCTGCCGCAGTCCGCTGGCGGAGTTTTATTTCAATGAACTCTGCCGCCGTGCCGGACGCCGTGACGTAAAAGCAGAAAGTGCCGGGGTCTGTGCCTTCAACGGCGGAGGTATTTCGCGGGAATCCGCCTTTATTCTGCGGGAAAACGGTATCCCCTGCGATGGTTTCCTTTCCCGCTGCGTTACTCCGGCAATGGTAAGAGATGCCGACCTTATCGTTGCAATGGGTTCTTCTCACCGGGAGGCTCTTGCAGATGCTTTCCCCGAAGCCGCCACGAAACTCCGGCTGCTGATGGAATTTGCAGGAACTCCCGCCGATGTCCCCGACCCCTACGGCGGTTCGGCAGAGTGTTACCGCAGCGTCTTTGAACAGATGAAGACCCCGCTCGAAAAACTTGCAGAGTCCCTTTTCAAATAAATTCACATAACATAAAATAAAACTTATTCAGGAGAAAACAACATGTTCAAAATCACCGACTGGTCCAAAGGATCTCTCAAAATCGCCATCGCTGCCGATCACGGCGGCTTCGCTCAGAAATCCGAACTCGCCGCCTATCTGGAAGGCAAAGGATATTCCGTCATCGATTGCGGTCCCTTTGCTCTCGATGCCAATGACGACTACTCCGATTTCGGTTCCGCCGCCGCCCGTTCCGTCATGCTCGGCGAAGTGGACGGTGCCGTGCTGATCTGCCGTTCCGGCGTCGGCATGGGGATCACTGCCAACCGTTTTCATGGTGTCCGTGCCGTGGTTGCCGCCGATGCCGCCACCGCTCAGAAAAGCCGTGAACACAACTGCTCCAACACCCTCGTCCTCCCCGGCGATAAACTGGATTTCGCCGGAATGACTCCCGTGCTGGATGCCTGGTTCGCCGCTGAATTCACCGGTGACGAACGCCATGTCCGCCGTCTGGAAAAACTGGAAGTCAAAACCTATGACGATATCGCCGCCGTCCGTCACGCCGATCCCGCCGTGGCAAAGATCATCGACGCTGAAGCCGAACGGCAGAACGACGGCATCGAACTGATCGCCAGCGAAAACTTCGCCTCCTGTGCCGTCCGCGCGGCTCAGGGTTCTGTGCTGACCAACAAGTACGCCGAAGGATACTCCGGCAAACGCTACTACAACGGCTGCGAATTCGTCGATGAAATGGAAACGCTCGCGATCGAACGCGTCAAGGAACTTTTCGGTGCCGAAGCCGCCAACGTACAGCCCCACTCCGGCAGTTCCGCCAATCAGGCGGTCTACATGGCTCTCTGCCAGCCCGGTGACACGGTTCTTTCCATGAGCCTCGACCACGGCGGTCACCTGACCCACGGTCATCCGCTCAACTTCTCCGGCATGCTCTACAACATCGTTCCCTACGGCGTTGACCGCGAAACCGAAATGATCAATTATGACGAAGTGGAACGCCTCGCCGTCGAAAACAAACCCAAAATGATCCTCGCCGGTGCCTCCGCTTATCCGCGCGTGATCGACTTCGCCCGTCTGCGTGCCATCGCTGATATGGTCGGCGCAAAACTCTTTGTCGATATGGCGCACATCGCCGGTCTGGTCGCCGCCGGAGAACACCCCAACCCCGTTCCCTACTGCGACGTGGTCACTACCACCACCCACAAGACGCTGCGCGGGCCCCGCGGCGGCTTGATCCTCTGCCGCGAAGAGTACATCAAGTCCATCAATTCCAAGGTTTTCCCCGGTATGCAGGGCGGTCCTTTGGAACACGTCATCGCCGGTAAAGCCGTCTGCTTCGGCGAAGCCCTTACCCCCGCATTCAAAGCCTATCAGCATCAGGTCAAAGTCAACGCTGCCGTGCTGGCAAAAGAACTTGCCGACCGTGGTTTCCGCATCGTTTCCGGCGGTACTGACAACCACCTCATGCTGATCGACCTGCGTCCGAAACAGGCGACCGGCAAGGCTGTTGCCAACGCCCTCGACCTTGCCCGCATCACCTGCAACAAGAATATGATCCCCTTCGACCCCGAAAAGCCTTTTGTCACCAGCGGTATCCGTGTCGGCACCCCCGCCATCACCACCCGCGGTCTCAAAGAAGCCGAAATGGTCAGGGTCGCTGATTTCATCGAACGCGGTGTCGCCCTCCGCGAAGATGAAGCCGCCCTCCGCAAACTGGGCGATGAAGTCAAAGAATTCATGGCGGCATTCCCCATGCCCCAATTCTAACATAAAGGTTCTGAAAAATGCTGGATTTGAAATTTATCCGTGAAAACAGCGAAGAAGTTCGCAAAAATTGTGAACGGCGGGGCTATCCCGTCGATATGGACAAACTGCTCCAACTGGATGCCGACGCCCGTCAGCTCGGTCAGGAGGCGGAAACGCTCCGCGCCGACCGCAACCGTCTGAGCAAAGAGTGCGCCAAAAATCCCGAAGCACGGGAACAGGTCAAACAACTCAAAGAAGTTCTCGCCGACAAAGAGGCGAAACTCGCTGAAATGCAAAATGAGATCCGTGAGATCCTCATCCGTATGCCCAATATGCTTGCGGACGATGTTCCCTGCGGTGCCGATGACTCCGGCAACGTGGAGATCCGCAAAGTCGGCATGATCCCGACCTTCAACTTCAAACTGCGCGATCATCAGGAACTCGGCGAAATGCTCGACATCCTCGACATCGCCCGCGGTTCCAAAGTCGCCCAGACCGGTTTCTACTACTGGAAGGGCAAAGGCGCAATGCTGGCGCAGGCTCTCTATTTCTGGGTTCAGAAAACCTTGGTGGAACGCGGTTTCACGATGTTCATGACCCCTTGCATGGCAAAGGAACGCACCCTTTTCGGAACGGGCTATCTGCCCTTCTTTGCCGACCAGACCTACAACCTTGAGGGCGAAGACCTCGCTCTGATCGGAACCAGCGAACAGACCCTCGTCGGTTATCATGCCGACGATGTGCTTGACGGCGCAAAACTGCCGCTGTGCTACACCGCTCTGACCCCCTGTTTCCGTACCGAAGCGGGCAGTTACGGCAAAGCCTCCCGCGGTATCTTCCGCGTGCATCAGTTCCACAAAGTCGAACAGATCGTCTTCTGCAAACCCGAAGAGTCTGTGAAATATCATGAGTTCTGTCTGGAAAATGAAGAGTACATCCTTCAGCAGCTTGGCATCCCCTACCATGTGGTCAACGTCTGTGATGGTGACTTGGGTGCGCCCGGTTACAAGAAGTACGACATCGAAGCGTGGTTCGCTGCATTCGGCGGTTACCGTGAAGTCACCAGCAACACCAATCTGACCAGTTTCCAGAGCCGCAGACTCAATATCCGCTATAAAGATGGCGATACCAGAGATTTCGTCCATACCATCAGCGCAACCGCCGTTACCGACCGCGTGCTGATCGCAATCATGGAGAATTTCCAACAGGAAGACGGAACGGTCATCGTTCCCGAAGTTCTGCGGCCGTTCTGCGGGTTTGACAAGATCGAACCGGTCAAAAAATAATCAAAATTCTACCGTTCCCGCCCGTTCACCGGGCGGGACTCAAGAAAGTCAGCAGTGGGTATTTACAAGGAAAAATCATTGCCTCCGGGCGTCAGCACAGTCCTGCTTCTGCTGACTTTTTTTGCTGTTTTCCAGCCGTGGAACCTCGACTTGAAAGAGTTGACCAAACTGGAAGGACTTTTTGCCGCCGAAGTGCTGGATCTCTCTCTGAAAAACGGGAGTGTCGTCTCTGCTCACGGGGCGGTGATCCTCAACGCCTTTCCGCTCTATCCGCTCTTTGTCAAGGCGGTTCACTGCATTACAGAAATCCCCATGGAAGCGGCATTGCGTCTGGTATCGCTTTTCATGCTGGGCATGACTGCGGTGCTGGTCTATTTCGCCGCCGCAAGCAACCGGACGGGGCGTGCCGGGGTGGTTGCCGCCGCCATGTACATCGGTTCCATTCTGGTCATTGACAAGGGGATCGACGGCAATCCGACGACTACGACCGCCCTTGCGGTACTGGGGGCGCATCTGCTGCTGTTCCAGTTCGGGTTCCGCCGTTCCAACTGGAGTCTGGCATGGGTGCTGGCACTGGTCGTTATGACGCTGGGCTTTTTCTCCGGCGGATTTCTGGCTCTGCTGTATTTTGTATTTCCGATCTTCTTTTTCCGCCGTCCGCTGTCGGTGCGGTCAAAGTTTACCAAACCGGGGTTCTGGATCGGTCTGCTCTTTCTTGCCGGAGCCATAGCGCACTGGGGCGTGGCGAGTTGGGATATGACCCACAAGGTGCCGCTGCAAATGACCTGGTGGGGACAGGAAAGGTTTTGGGATTACCTCAAAACGGTTCTGCAATTTCCCTTTGAACTTCCGATACGGCTGCTGCCGTGGAGTCTCATTGCATGGTTGCCTTTCTGTGTTGCATTGCAGGCGTTGGATAAAACGCCGATCTTCAGCCGTTTTCTGCGGACGCTCACCTTTTCCAATCTGGCGTTGATTTGGCTGCTGCCCCGCAGTGATGCCAGAGACATCATCTACATTCTCGGACCGCTCTCCATTCTGACCGGCATCACTTATGATATCGGTATGCGCCGTTACGGACGGAAGATCCGCCGCTGGCTGCTGCCGGGAGAGTGGAGTCTGCTGCTGCTCGCCGCTGCGGTCGGAATACTCTGCTTCTGCCCGGTGCGCTACATCGAACTGTTTGCCAGTGTTTCCAACAGTATTGATTTCAGCCGGACGATGCCTTATCTCTATCTGGCTTGCGGCGTTATCTCGCTGCTTTTATTCGGCTATCTGCTGATACATTGGGGGAAACACACTCTTCCGGTTTGGCTGATGCTGCTGGTGCTTTCCTGCGGTTACGGGCTTTTCTTCCAAACCGTTTTGCAGCACTACCGGGCGCAGGAGGAGAAAAGCCGTAACATCGGCAGAAACATCAGAGAAGCCCTCAAAGATGAACGGGTCACTGTCCTTTACAAATACAATATCGTGGGCATGTACAGCGAACTCTACTACTCCGGGCAGCAGGTCATTCAGTTGGAAAACATCTCGGAACTCCCGCAGCAGGAACCGGTCGTTTATCTGCTTTCCAGAGAATTCCCCTCTGTCCCCAACCGGGAGTGGAGCAATCTGCTGCCGGATAACGGCAGCACGTCCCTGATGCTGTGGAAAGGAGTCTCGCGGCCGACATTGTAAGTGTGTTTTATAATGCCGGTTCGTCCGGACAAAAAGTTATGAAGAATTCAAGTTACGGGAAAACGGGATATGACAGCGGCAAAGACGAATAACAGCAAATATCAGATCGACATGTGCCGCGGGCCTTTGGGAAAGCAGATCGTTATTTTTACCGTGCCGCTGATCCTCTCCGGTATTCTGCAAATGCTGTTCCACTCTGCGGATCTTATCATCGTCGGACGTTTTGCTTCTCATCAGGCTTTGGCGGCAGTCGGGGCTACGGGGTCGCTGACCAGCCTTATCGTCAATATTTTCATCGGACTTTCCGTTGGGACGAATGTGCTTGTCGCCCGTTATATCGGTGAAAAGAACCGTATCAAACTTTTTCAGACGACCCATACTGCCATTTTTGTCTCTCTTGCCGGCGGGGTACTGCTGGCGGCATTGGGGCTGTTGGTTGCCAAACCGATTTTGCAGCAGATGGATACGCCGGATGATGTTATTGATATGTCCGTACTGTATATGAAAATTTATTTTTCGGGAATGCCGCTGATCATGCTGTACAACTTCGGCAGTGCCATTCTCCGCGCGTCGGGTGACACGAAACGTCCCTTTTATTTTCTGGTTTTTTCGGGCATCATCAATGTATTGCTCAACCTTTTTTTCGTGCTGGTCTGCCGCTGGGATGTCGGCGGAGTTGCCACTGCAACGGTCATTTCGCAAGCCATTGCTGCGGTGTTGGTTCTGCGGGTGCTGGTGACGGAGAAAAGCGGTTGCCGGATACGTTTGAATATGCTTAAAATCGACTGGAAAATTTTGCGTGAAATGATGTGGTTCGGTATTCCTGCCGGATTTCAGTCGTCCTGTTTTTCCATTGCCAACATCATGATCCAGACGGCATTGAACGGCTTTGGTTCGGAGGCTCTTGCCGGTTACACTGCGGCGGCGACGTGGGAGGCTGTCGGTTATGTGACTGGCAACTCCTTCGGACAGGCGGCGACCAGTTTTGTCAGTCAGAACTTCGGCGGCAGGCAGTACGGGCGTATCCGTCAAACGGTGAAATACTGTGCTGTTTTCTCGGCGGGGATGTTGTTTGTCATATCTTCGCTGCTGTTGATTTTTGCTGATCCGGCTCTTGCGCTGTTCAATGCGAAAGTGTCGGTGATCCGTTGGGGGATGCTGCGTTTCTCAATTATTCTGCCTTTTCAGTTTGTCAGCGGAATCATGGAAACACTGGTTGGTGCTTTGCGCGGGCTGGGGCATGTGGCGATCCCGACGGTCATCATGATCTGCTGTATTTGCATATTCCGCATAATATGGCTCAGCGTGGTTTTTCCGAACTGGCATACGATGGCGGCACTGATCTGGTCCTATCCGATCTCATGGCTGCTCGCCGTCGCCGCCAACGGAGTCTGTTTCCATTACGCCCAGAAAAAACTTTTCTGCCGGTAACTCGCTGAAAAATCCTGATTTTTTTCAAAATGTTCTTGACAAAGTGGATTTGCGGAGGTATTTTATACTTAAATTCCAAATACGAAAATGAGGTGTTCAAATATGAACAAAATACCGGCTGTTGATAAGACGATCCAACTTTTGACTGTGCTGTCTGAAAAAGATTACAGTCAAGCGGAGTTGAGTGCAAAACTGAATATTTCCATGAGTACCGCCTACCGTATCCTTATGACATTGCAGGCGCACCGCTGGGTGCGCAAAAAAGCGGGAGGCATCTATACGCTTGCCGAAGGTCTGCTGCCGCTGACACGGGGGATCTCGGAAGATGTCGCCATTCTGGAAAAAATCGCAGAAAAACTGCCCGGTCTTTCTGAAAAGTACCAGATCGCCTGTAAACTCTCCGTGCGGCGGGAGGAGGAACAACTGACCGTTTGCCGTGCCGAACCGCCCGGCCCGGTGGCGTTGACCGGACAATCCGGTTCCACTTTCCCTTTGATCGAAGGTTCTGTCGGAGCCGCACTGCTGGCGGATACATCCGAAAAAGAACTCCGTCAGCTGATCAGAACGTGTCCTGCCGACATTCCTGAAAAACAGGAGCCGCAACTGCTCTCCGATGCCGTCAGCGAGGTGCGCCGACAGGGATTTGCCCTCAACGCCCGCCCGAACCGCTGGAATATCGCGGCGTTATCCATCCCGGTACGGAACAGTTCAGGAAACATCATTGCCGCATTGACCCTCGTCGGATGCAAGGAGGATTTTACAGAAGAAAAAAATAATCAGTGGAAAGAAATGTTGAACGATACCATGTACAACTGTATAGATAAAAAGGAATACTGTAAATGAAAACAGCAACCGAATCAATCACAACGGCAGTTCAAGAGAAGATCGAACTCCGGGCTTTACCACAATTTGCACGTGGAGCTACGATGTACCAGATTTTTCTGCGTCAGTTCACGTCGCGCGGTACATTACAGGCGGCACAGGAAATGATTCCGTACCTTGCCGGACTCGGCATTAAGATCGTCTATCTCTGTCCGATCGTTGAGGCTGATGACGATCCGGATCAAACTCATTGGAGCGAGCGGCAACGTTTGTCCGGGCTGGGAAACCCGAAAAATCCTTACCGGATAAGCGATTATTTCAAAATCGACCCGGAATATGGTACAGACGAAGATCTTGCTTCATTCGTAAACGAAGCGCATCAATACGATATCCGTGTGATGCTTGATCTTGTCTATTTTCACTGCGGCCCCCATGCAAAACTGATTTCCATGGAACCGGAATATGTGGTGCGCGATGAAAATGGAGAACCCGTTACAGGAGAATGGCATTTCCCGCTTTTGAATTTCAAATCCGAAAAACTGCGCGAATATCTCTATTGCAATATGCTTTATTTTGTAGAAAAATTTGATATCGACGGTTACCGCTGTGATGTCGGCGGAAGTATTCCGCTGGATTTTTGGGAGGAAGGCCGCCGCCGGATCGACAGGATAAAATCCGAATTTCTTATGCTCAATGAACATAAAGGATCGCGCGAACAGCAACATCTGGCTTTTGATCTCGGTTACGGTTTCCGGACATGGGGGCTTCTCAAAGTCATGGCCGGGGAATGGACTGCAGGTGAATATCGTTCAAAATGCGAGAAAAATGACCCGGATTTGCGCTCTGTAAATCATTCGGATAACCATGATTGGGCCTGTGATGCATTTGAGAAACGCAATGAACGGATCTTGCCGCCGGGACTCATGGATCTTTCTCTGGCTTTCATTTTCAGTTTTGACGGAATGCCTCTGCTTTATAACGGTCAGGAAATCGCAGATGACAACCGGCACAGTCTCTGGGCGAATTATGAGTACGGCAATCATCTCGGCATCGATTGGCGGAAGGCACTTACTTTGCGCGGTCAGGAGCGGATGGCTCTGGTAAAGAAGTTGGTCCGTTTGCGAAAAGAACTGGATATTCTCGAAGACGGAAAATGCAGATATTTTGCCACCGATCACGATGAAGCGGTTTTCGCCTGTCTGCGTGAAACGGATAAGCAAAAAATGTTGTGTATATTCAACTTCCGTGCAGAGAAATTGCAAGTTCACGTTGACGGTCTTTCTTTCGGCAAAACAGAATATATTCTCCAAAACGGCGTCAATGTCAACGGAGATGCGATTTCGATGGAACCCTATTCTTACGCCTGGGTTTTCTTAAACTGAAAAAATCTAACACAAAAGGACAAAGGAACTCTGTTATGAAGATCGATCCGTCAACACTCAAAATCACCGATATGCGCTTTGCGGATATCGACGGCGCACCCAAGCGGTGTACCCTCATCAAACTCTATACCAATCAGGGACTTGTCGGTTACGGCGAAGTCCGTGATGCCTCCAGCCGCACCTATGCCGCCATGCTCAAAAGCCGTATTCTGGGCGAAAA
>JAFTUS010000072.1 GCA_017466125.1 Lentisphaeria bacterium
GCGCACCTTTGAAACCTACACCCGCAACACGCTGGATATTTCAGCCATTCCCGCTTTGAAGATCCTGTCGCACCTGCCGGTCATCATCGACCCCAGCCACGCCGCCGGACGTTCCAATTTCGTCGCACCGCTCTCCATGGCAGCGGTCGCCGCCGGTGCGGACGGACTTATCATCGAGGTCCACAACGATCCGAGCAAGGCTCTCTGTGACGGCCCCCAGTCGCTGACCATGCCCGAATTCGACAAACTTGCCGGAAAACTCCGCACTTTGAAAGAGTGTTGCGGCACGTTGTGAGTATCAAAAACATCAAAAATACAAATAAATATCAAAATTAACGTGTTTTTTTTGAAAAAATTATTTGCGTTTTTTGAAAAACGGCAATATAGTATGGAAGAGCCGTTATGGATGTTTTTATTTTAATGTCAACCAACAAATTGTAAAAGGAGTAAAAAAATGGCATTTGTCTATGGCGCAATTATGCTGATCGGTCTCTTTGGTATGATCGCTTGCAGCAAAAAACAACGGACCAACCCCTCTATGCAGACGGTTGCCGTGATCATCTTCGTTTTCGTGGTCATCGCAGGTATCCTGCTGATGCGCGACCTCGGCGTTTTCGGAGTCAACAACAGCAAACGTTTTGAAACGGAACGTACCTTCTACGCTTCCCGCGGTTTCGTTGCCGGTGACTACCTGAAGACCCTGAAACCCAATGGCAAACTCGTGATCCTCGCGGAACCCGATTATGCCACCAACGAAACGGTCAAACGTCTCGTCGAAGCCGTCAAGGACGGATACGGCAGCAACGTCGTTATCACCTCCCTTGATCTTCCTCCCGTCCAGAATGAAATGGATATGCCCATGTCCATGCGCATGAGAGCCAAAGATTTCGACAAATTCTTTGAAACCAACTCCGACGCCGATGTGGTCATCAGTGCGATCGGTCTGCCCGAAGATGCCGTCCGTATGAAATACTGGAAGAGCAACAAGGACAAACGTCCCGTCTTCTTCCTGCTCTACGACAGCGGCATGGTCAGCGGCATCGGCACTCTCATCAAGAAGGGCGACATCGCCGGTCTCGTGATCTCCAGCCCCAAAGCCAACTACGAAGCGAGCGCACCCAGCGATCCCAAGAAGGCTTTCGACATCCGTTACATCCTGGTCACCAAAGACAACGTGGATCAGTACAAGGACAGCATCCGCTGATCTCCGTCGGCTGATTTCAAAACGGCACCCTCTCTGAGCGGTGCCGTTTTTTTGTGCTTCCGTCAGCAGAACCCGTGTCACAATGTGCGTCACAATGTGTGTCACAATACATGGCACAGTGACAGAGTGTGCCAGATTGAGACAATTTGTCACAGTTGGTAAGTTTTTTCTTCTTTTCTCCGCCCCGAAATCAAAGTTGGCACGGGAATTGCTGTATTGGCTGGTGTGATTTTGATAAACAATAACAATAAGGAGAAAAAATCATGAGTAAAATCCTCGGTATCGACCTCGGTACAACCAACAGCTGTATGGCCGTCATGGACCATGGTGAGTACAAAATCATTCCCAACGCGGAAGGCAACCGCACCACCCCGTCCATCGTGGCTTTCACCAAGAACGGCGAACGTCTTGTCGGTCAGACCGCAAAACGTCAGGCAGTGACCAATCCCAAAAACACCATCTTTTCCATCAAACGTCTGATGGGCCGCAAGTTTGCGGAATGTGAACGCGAACGGGAACTCGTTCCCTACGAAATCGTCGCCGCTCCCAACGGCGATGCACACGTCAAAGTCGGCGACAAAACCTATTCCCCGCAGGAAATCTCTGCAATGATCCTGCAGAAACTCAAAGCGGATGCCGAAGCCTATCTGGGCGAAAACATCACCGAAGCGGTCATCACCGTTCCGGCTTACTTCAACGACAGCCAGCGTCAGGCGACCAAAGACGCGGGCAAAATCGCCGGTCTTGAAGTCAAACGCATCATCAATGAACCCACTGCCGCCGCTCTCGCCTACGGCCTCGACAAGCAGAACGATGAAACTGTCGCCGTGTACGACCTCGGCGGCGGTACGTTCGATATCTCCATTCTGGAAATCGGCGACGGCGTTTTTGAAGTGAAAGCCACCAACGGTGATACCCACCTCGGCGGCGATGACTTCGATCTGGCGGTCATCGAATACCTTGCCAATGAGTTCCAGAAAGAACAGGGCGTCGATCTGCGCAAAGATCCGCAGGCTCTCCAGCGTCTCAAAGAGGCCGCCGAAAAAGCCAAATGCGAACTCTCTTCCAGTATGACCAGCGACATCAATCTGCCCTTTATCACCATGAATCAGGATGGCCCCGTCCACCTCAATATGACCCTGACCCGCTCCCAGTTGGAACAGCTCTGCGATCCCTTGCTGGAACGCACCAAGGTCCCCTGTCAGAAGTGCTTGCAGGATGCCGAACTCTCCGGCGACCGGATCAAGGAAGTCATCCTTGTCGGCGGCATGACCCGTATGCCCCGCGCCCAGGAAATGGCGCGTCAGGCTTTCGGCAAAGAACCGCACAAGGGCGTGAATCCCGACGAAGTCGTGGCAGCCGGTGCCGCCATTCAGGGTGGTGTTCTCGGCGGCGAAGTCAATGACGTGCTGCTGCTGGACGTCACTCCGCTCTCCCTCGGTATCGAAACTATGGGCGGCGTGATGACCCGTCTGATCGAACGCAATACCACCATTCCGACCAAGAAGAGTGAGATCTTCTCCACCGCTGCGGACAATCAGCCCGCCGTGGATGTGAAGGTTCTTCAGGGCGAACGTGAACTTGCCCGCGACAACAAGCAGTTGGGCATCTTCAAACTGGACGGTATCGCTCCCGCGCCCCGCGGCGTGCCGCAGATCGAAGTGACTTTCGACATCGACGCCAACGGTATTCTCCATGTCACCGCCAAAGACCTCGGCACCGGCAAGGAACAGAATATCACCATCACCGCCTCCAGCGGTCTTACTGACGCCGAAATCGAAAAGATGGTCAACGAAGCCAAGGCGCATGAAGCCGACGACAAGGCCGCCAAAGATGCCATCGAAACCAAAAACAAAGCCGATTCCATGGTCTATCAGACTGAAAAGCAGCTCAAGGAACACGGCGACAAACTTCCGCCCGAAGTCAAGAGCGAAATCGAATCCGGCATCAACACCCTCAAGGGTCAGATCACCGCGGATGACGTTCCCGGTATGAAAACGACCATGAGCGATCTCGAACAGAAACTCATGAAACTCGGTGAAGCCATCTACGCGCAGCAGCAGGCCGCCCAGCAGGCGGGAGCCCAGCCCAACGCTGAAGCCCCCAAAAATGCCAATGACGGCGATGTGGTCGATGCTGAAGTCGTCGATGACAAATAATTGAAAGAAGAAGGGGAGAACCCCCGGTTGAAACAACACCGGGGGAACCTTTTTGAATTTTATCCGTAAGACATTCATTTTTAACCAACAAAGGAGATAGTAAAATGTCTGCAAACATCAAGCCGCTTGGCGATCGCGTCCTCTTGGAGATCCGTGAAAACACCGAACAGATGAAAGGTGGCATCCTCATCCCCGACAGCGCAAAAGAAAAACCCCAGGAATACACCGTTATCGCTCTCGGTACCGGTAAAAAAGATGATAACGGCAACGTTATCCCCTTCGATGTCAAAGTCGGTGACATCGTTCTGACCAGCCGTTACGGCGGCACTGAAGTCAAAGTTGACGGCAACGAATACAAAATCGTCAATCAGGACGACATCCTCGCCGTTATCGGTTAAGTTTCAACAGCCACTACTCAGGAGTTTATAAATCATGGCTAAACAAATCGTTTTTTCCGAAGAAGCCCGTCGCGGCATTCTCGAAGGTGTGACCTTGCTCGCCAAGGCCGTTAAAGCCACTCTCGGTCCCAAGGGCCGCAACGTTGTTATCGACAAGAAGTTCGGTGCCCCCGCAATTACCAAAGACGGCGTTTCCGTTGCCAAAGAGATCGAACTCAAAGATCCCTACGCCAACATGGGCGCACAGATGGTCAAAGAAGTCGCCAGCAAGACCAATGATGTCGCCGGTGACGGTACTACCACTGCAACTGTTCTCGCCGAAGCCATCTACCGCGAAGGACTCAAGAACGTTACCGCCGGTTCCAACCCCATGGAACTGAAACGCGGTATCGAAAAGGCCGTCGCCGCTGTCGTGGCTGAACTGGCTGAACTCAGCACCGAAGTCAGCGACCAGATCGCTCAGGTCGCCACCATCTCCGCCAACGGCGACACCACCATCGGCAACATCATCGCCGAAGCGATGGAAAAGGTCGGTCAGGAAGGCACCATCACTGTCGAAGAAGCCAAGACCCTCGACACCACCCTCGATGTGGTCGAAGGTATGCAGTTCGACAAGGGCTACCTCTCCCCCTATTTCGCCACCAATACCGAATCCATGGAAGCCTCTCTCGAAGATGCTTACATCCTCATCCACGAAAAGAAAATCAGCAATCTCAACGATATGCTGCCCCTGCTGCAGTCTGTCGCCAAAGAAGGCAAACCCATGCTCATCATCGCTGAAGATGTCGAAGGCGAAGCCCTCGCAACGCTCGTCATCAACAGCATGCGCGGCATCCTCAAAGTCTGCGCGGTCAAGGCTCCTGGATTCGGTGACCGCCGCAAAGCCATGTTGCAGGACATCGCCATTCTGACCGGCGGTACCTGCATCACGGAAGACCTCGGCCTCAAGCTGGAAAATGTCACCATCGAACAGCTCGGCAAAGCCAAACGCATCACCGTCACCAAAGAGAACACCACCATCGTGGAAGGTGCCGGTACTCAGGCCGCCATCATGGGCCGTGTTGCCCAGATTCGCCGTGAGATCGAAGAGACCTCCAGCGATTACGACCGTGAAAAACTTCAGGAACGTCTTGCCAAACTGGCGGGCGGTGTTGCCGTCATCAACGTCGGTGCTGCTACTGAAGTTGAGATGAAAGAGAAGAAAGACCGTGTTGACGACGCTCTGCACGCCACCCGCGCCGCAGTCGAAGAAGGCATCGTCCCCGGCGGCGGTGTGGCTCTCGTCCGCGCTGCCAAGGCGATCGCCGCTCTGAAACTCTCCGGCGACGAAGCCACCGGTGCCGCCATCGTTGAACGTGCTGTGGAAGAACCCCTCCGTCAGCTCGCAGCCAACGGCGGTTACGAAGGCAGTGTTGTTGTCCAGCGTGTCAAAGAAAGTTCCGGCAACGAAGGTTTCAACGTCGCCACGGGCGAATATGTTGATATGCTCAAGGCCGGTATCCTCGATCCCGCCAAAGTGACCCGTTCTGCTCTGCAGAATGCCTCCTCCATCGCCAGTCTGCTCCTGACCACCGAGTGCCTCATCACCGACGTCAAGGAAGACAAAGAACCCGCCATGCCCGCCGGCGGCATGGGCGGCATGGGCGGTATGGGCGGCATGATGTAATCCATCACCCGATACCACAAAGCGGTACAGTCTGAACGGCTGTGCCGCTTTTTTGTATGCGCGGCACGCGCATTGACTCGTCGGTGAAAGTCCGATACAGGCTTGTCAGTAGGAACTGTTAGCGAAAGCCAAGGGTGTCCATCGTGAGATGGAATCTGAAAGAAGGCAATAGCAAAATCCCGGTCTGAC
>JAFTUS010000073.1 GCA_017466125.1 Lentisphaeria bacterium
AGCCCGGCATCTGCTCCCGGCAGGGGAACTGCGGAAAGCGGCAAAAAATATCTATATGTCCGGGGGCGGCTACCGGAAAATGCGCTCGATATACGAAAAGAAACGCAGTTTGCGCGAAACAATGAAAGCCGTCAGATAACTTTATCGGTCAGAAATCATAAAATATTTCAAAATAAAATGGAAAAACATTTGCATTTATTATTGTTATATGGTATAATATAAATAAAGCAATGATCAAACAAAGGAGTTTCCTATGAAAAAATCAGATATTTACGCAAGCGGTCTGGAAAAACTTTTGAAATGGAAGTTCAACCAGAAACGGATGACCGGATGGTTTGAGTATCAGGAATTGAAAATGGAAGTCCGCAAGGGATTTGCCGATCCCGATGCTCCGGAAAATCAGGCGGCAATTCTGTGCGAATGTGTCCGCAAAATGAAACTTTCCATTCCCGAAGGCAGTGTGATCGCCGGTACGCAGGATGATGCTTTCAGCCCCAGTTACGCCCTTATCAACCCCGCTTTCCGCGTGGAGACATTTGCCGGATACTGCGACCCCGTCGCCATCTATAATGACCTTGAACCCGATGCAGAATTCCCCGCAGAACGGATCGAAAAAGTCCGCTCCTACTATCGGGATACCCCCTATGTCAAGGCTCTTTCCGCCGTCTATGAAAAAACCGGGAAACTGACCGAAGAGGTCGCTTTCTTCGTCGAACCCGTTACCGGACATACCATCCCCGATTTGAAACCGGTTCTGAAAGAGGGCATCGATGCACTGAAATCCATTCCGGAGGCATCTGTGATCCGCGCTTCTCTCGAAGCCGCCAAGATCCTTGCGGAACGGTATGCCGCCCTCGCCGATGAATTGCAGATCGAACGTGCAAACGATCCGGATGAAGTCCTGCGCTTGAAAGAGATCGCCGCCGCCTGCCGTCAGGTTCCGGCAAAAGGCGCACGCGATCTGCACGAAGCCGTCCAGTGCGCCGCTCTGCTCTGGCAGGCAATGACGCTGGAACAGGCCCCCAACCCCTACGCATTTTCCGTCGGCAATCTCGACCGTATTCTGTCCCCCTACCTCAAAGATACGCCCCGCGACGAGGCGGTGGAACTGGTGCGCTCCTTCCTCGCTTTCCTCATGGTCGGTGAACGCTGCTGGGCGATCTCCCAGAATATCATGGTCGGCGGCAGAGATGAAAAAGGCAATGATCTGACCGATGAAATGACTTACATCGTGCTGGATGCCTTCTATCTCTCCAACAATCCCCAGCCCGCGCTGTCGGTGAAACTTCATGCCGGAACGCCTGAAAAACTTTATCAGGCTCTCGGACCGTTCTTCTTTACCCCCGGACACTCCACCCCGTCGCTTTTCAACGACGATATGATGTTCAAACTTCTGGCAACCAAAGGCATTGCCCCGGAAGACATGCCTGCCTACTCCATTGCCGGATGTCAGGAGCCGCTCATCATGGGCAAAGAGAGTGCCAACACCACCAACAGCTGGCTCAATCTCGCCAAGATCCTCGAACTGACTCTCAACGACGGCCGTTCGCTCATTTCCGGCGAAAAACTCGGTCTCGGCTATGCCGAACTGGGTTACGACTCTGTCGATGCCCTCTTTGCGGATCTGGAAACGGCATTCTTCAAACAACTTGACGGGATGCTCAAGAAAATGGAAGCTGCCGCCAACGGCTGTACCGAAGCCATCTCTATTTTGAGTGTGCCTTTCACCTCCGCACTCATGGAGGGACTTTCCACCGGAAAAGATATGCGCGATACCAAAACTCCCGGCGTCACCTATCATGCCAGCGGCTGTCTGGTACATGGCTTGAGCGTGGTTGCGGACTCCTTCCTCGCTGTCCGCAACGTCCTTGCCCAGGGCAAATATTCCGCTGCCGACATCCTCAACGCCCTGCAAAAAGATTTTGCCGGATATGATGATTTGTGCAATGAACTTATCGCTCAGCCCAAATACGGCAACGATCAGGCGGATGCCGACGAGATCGCCGTGCGGGTGGCACAGACGGTCAGCGACAAGATCCACGCTCTGCGCAACCCCGCCGGAAATCCTTTCCTTGCGGACTACTCCACTCCGAGTACCCATCTGCTGTACGGCTACCATGTCGGCGCAACTCCCGACGGCCGTCATGCCCGCGAAATGCTGGGCTACGGCATCGATCCCCGTCATGAAAGCACCCGCAGCGGCCGCATCGACCTTATGCTCAGTGAACGCAAACTGCCGTTTGCCGAATTCAAGGGCGGTTACGCACAGCATCTCGGTATCTCTCCGCAGGTCTTCCGCGAAGGGAAGGACACGCCTGAAAAGATGCATATTTTCTCCGAAAAAATCATCAAAAAACTGTTCCGTTTCGGCGGAGATGCAGAAAGTGCGCCTTTCTACGTCTATTTCAATATCGACTCCAAGGTGAACTTGCGCAAAGTCCTTGCCGAACCGAAAAAATATGCTCCGAATGGTATTTACATCATGCGTATCCACGGTACTTTCGTGAATTTCCTCGATCTTTCCCCCGCCATTCAGAACGATATCATCGCCCGTCTCGACAGCGATGAAAATGTCGCAGTGTAAGCAAGGCAGGAGGAACAGGGCAATGAAAAAACTCCTCGGGATCGACCTCGGTACGACCAAGGTTGCCGCAGTGATCACAGATGAAAACGGAAAACTGCTCGCCGCCGCCAATGCCGCACATAATGCCGGAAGTCCGGACAGTGCGGGGCGTGCGCTTCAGGGTGTTCCCCAAATTCTCGATTGTGTCCGGAAAGTCGTCTGTGAACTTCCCGCAAAAGAGCGTGCGCAAGTTGCGGCGATCGGCGTTACCGGACAGATGCACTCACTGCTGCTGGGCAATGGAGAGACGGTCTCCCCGCTGACCACGTGGCAGGATCAGCAGTGCAGTGAGGAGTTTCTTGCCCGCGTGAACAGTGCTGCCGGTATTACGCTGCGCAACGGCTTCGGAGGAGCAACGCTTGCCCGCCTTGCTGCGGAAAACGCCTTGGGAAATTGGGATTTCTGCGCCACGATCAGCGACTATCTGACCGCTCTGCTTGCGGGGAACAGCAGTATCGTGACCGATCCCACCCACGCTGCAAGTTGGGGCATTTTTGACATTGCCGCAAACAAATGGAACGAAAAGGCTCTTGCTGTTTTGAATATTCCGTCTGAACTGCTGCCGGAAGTCCGTCCCTGCGGAGCAGAAATCGGGAAACTTTCCGAAAAATACGCCGCAGAACTGGGATTGCCGCAGGGGATCTCTGTCATCAATGCCATCGGCGACAATCAGGCATCCATTCTCGGCACCGGAAAAAATGTTCAGGAGGAAATTTATCTGACTCTCGGAACAGGGGCGCAACTCTCTATGGTGCTGGACAAACACCCCGGCACAACGGCGGAGTCGCTCGAAGTACGTCCGTTCCCCGGCGGCCGTTTTCTGCTGGTTTCCGCTCCGCTCTGCGGCGGTGCCGCATTTGCATGGCTTGCCGACACGGTCAATCAGTTCCGCCGTGCATTCGGCGAAGCGGAACTGCCGCGGACGCATCTGCTCGATGAGTTGGACAATATGGGCGTAAAAGAGTTGGAAAAGGGCGAACCGGAATTGACTGTTTCCCCCCACTTTCTCGGAGAACGTCACTTGGCGGGAGCCACGGGTACGATCACCGGGCTTACGCTTGAAAACTGCACGCCGGGAAAACTCGCTGCCGGTCTTGCCGCGGGGATCGTCCGGAATTTGAAAAACGGTTTTCAGGCGGAACAGCTGCAGGGCCGCACCAAAGTGATCGGTTCGGGCAACGCAGTGCGTCTGGTGAAATCCATCCAAATCATGATCGGCAGGGAGTTCGGACTTCCGCTGGAACTGGCGGACGGCAGAGAAGAGGCTGCAACCGGAGCTGCCTTGCAGGCGGCCCGTGCCCTGTGATGCATAAAAAATTCTGAGGGTGCAGGTTTTCTGAAAAAAATCTATTTCCCTGCCGATAAAAAAATTCACTGGATATTTCTTTTGATAAGATGATTATCCGGTGGATTTTTTTTCCGGAAAATAATTTTTCAATAAACGGTACCAGCATTGTTTTTTTGACACAGGCTTTATTTTTTTCTGACACAGTATTATATTGATTTCCGTCAATAAAACGATGGAGATTTTTGATACGATGCCGAGAATCATAGACCAAAGCAGTGTTTTTCCGCTTTATGAAAATATTTTACACGCTCTTGAATCGTATGCCGACGGCGAGAAGTTTTCTTCTTTTCAAACGCTGATCCGTCAATATGATTGTACCCGGAGAGAATTAGAATTTGTATTGAAAATGCTTCAAAAAGAGGGGCGTGTCCGTGTTGTTCCACGTCAGGGGATCTTTGTCTGCCGCAGCAGTACCCCGGCGTGCCGGGTGGTACTTCTGCGTTCCGATTGGCCCATCGAATACCGGGATCATCTGGAAAAATATATGGTGGATCATCTGGAGAAACTTCCGGGCGTTTCTGTTCAGATCAAACGGATGCCGCAAAGAAAGGTTGTTCTGGAGGATTTTTTGAATGCCTTGAATCCGGAAATATGTGATATCGGAGTGACTTATTGCAATTTTTCAGGTTTCTCTCTGAATGATACCACCCGCTTGCTTAATTGTGGAGTACCGCTGATTTTTCTGGAAAATCATATTTTCAACCGGACGGTAAATCTTGTTGACAGTATGCCGGAGTATTCCGGTATGATGATTGCGGATTATCTGATAAAAAAAGGACATCGCAAAATTGCTCTGGTGAATGGGGAGGTTCGGGAATTTTGTCTCCGGCGTGAATTGGATGGATTCTGTTCGTATCTTGCTTTGCAGGGAATTCCGGTGGAATATATTGATTGTACGCATTCTGCCGGTATTTCCGCTTTTGCCGTTGCGGAAGAAAAATTTGCCGGGTATGTAAAGAAAAACGGCATTCAGGCAAGTGCGCTTTTTTGTTCCGGTCCTTCCTGTGCTCGGGCCGTAAAAAGTGTATTGGAGGAGCTTGGATATTCCATTCCGGATGATATCAGTATTATTTTTAACAGTGATGTGCCGTCCATGGGGGAGAAACGGTTAGCGCTGACCGGAGCTTCCCGGGATTTTGAGGGTTATGCGAAATGTGTAGCTCAAATGGTTTCGGAAATACGGCAGGGAAGAAACCCCGGTATCGTCCGGGTTCCGAGTTTTTTGGTGGAACGGGAATCCGTTAAAGATATGAATGATCCCAATCAGAAAGAAACGAAAGGAGTTTTTCGGAAAATAACTTGTCTGGATTCAGAATTTTGCAAAAGAAATCTGGTAATGAAAAGGAAATTAGAAAATGAATTGTAAAAAAGCAATAATTTTGGGAATGCTGTCTCTGGTTTTGTTTTCAGCCGGAGCCGTGGAGTGGCGTGTGGAAGTCCGGGACGGTGCGCCCCGTTTGCTGCGGGATGGCAAAGTCGTTCACAACCGGATGTTTTTTGCCAATCCGGCATGGTCGCGCAAGGATTATGCAGAAGCGACCATGAGTGAAATCGGTCTGGCGCAGCAGCACGACATTGAATTGGTTTCGATCTGTCTTTATAATCCGCCGTGGAAGTCCGATCCGGCAGATGATGAGTTTAAAGCGTGGCATGCGATCCTGGACCGCATTTTCGCCGCTTATCCCGATGTGAAACTGATTTTGCGTATCAAATTGGATTCACCGCCTTTTGTCAAAGAAGATCCGTCTCAGATGATGCTGACTTCCCTGAACCGCCGGGATCAGGTTTCCATCGCCTCCCGCCGTTACCGCAAGGAGATGCCGGAAGTTTTCCGTGCAGCGATCCGTCATCTGGAAAAGCGGTACGGCGACCGTATTGCCGGATATCATCCCGCCGGAGGGAACTGGAGCGAATGGCAGTACCGCAACTTTGCCCTGGATAAAAATTTACACGGTTACGATCCGGAAACTCTGATTGCCTTCAAAAATTGGCTGGTTCAGAAATATCAGACCAACGAAGCTCTTGCCAAAGCATGGAACAAGCCCGGAATCACCTTTGAAACAGTCACGGTTCCCACGCCCGAAGAACGGGTCGGCAAGGAGAAACAGGGACTTCATAATCCCAAAGATGAACAGCATATCATTGATTTCAACTTTTTCCTGAATGATGATATGGTTGCAGCGGCACTTTCCAATGCCCGGGTGATCCGGGAAGAGTGCGGCAGAAAGAAACTTTCGGTTATTTTCTACGGCTATACTTTTGAAGTCGCCGCGCTGCCGAATGGTCCGGCATCCTGCGGACACAATGCCTTGCGGACGATGCTGGATTCTCCGGATGTGGATATTATCTGCGGACCGTTTTCCTACAACTATCCGGCGCGTGTTCCCGGAGGTTCCGAACAGACTCATACGGTCGGCGAAAGCATTATGCGTGCCGGAAAACTCTGGCTCAATGAAGACGACTCCACGACTCCGCTGGCAATCAAAAAGAAACAATATGCCGCCGGAGATCATACCTTCGACCGCGATAACCGCATCATGGCACAAATCCACCGGCGCAATCTGGCATTCGGTTACGCCCGCAACTATGGTTTGTGGTGGATGGATCTTCACGGCTCCGGCTGGCTGGATGATCCGGAATATTGGAAAGTTATGAAAAGTTTTCAGAAACTGGAAGACGAACTGCTTGCAGAACCGACAGCCTATCAACCGGATGTCGCACTGATTACCGATGAAAAATCCCTGCAGTATGTTGTGGCATCTCTGGCTCCCTATGACATGATGCTCGGCAATGTTACCCTGATGCGCGATTCGGTTTCCCGTTCGGCAACCTCTCATGGTTCGTGGCTGCTGGATGATGTTCTGGCAGGCAAGGTTCAATCCAAGCTGGATATTTACACCGGAATTTATGCTCTGACCGGCGAACAGCGCAAACAACTCCGCAAACGGGCGGATAAAGTCGCGACGATCTGGTGCTGGGCTCCCGGATACATCGACTTGGACAAGAAGGATTTCTCCCTGAAATCCGTGGAAGAATTGACCGGTTTCAAAGTCAAGATGGTCGATCACCTTCACCCGACCTGGGATGCCTTCACCCGTCCTTACGGTGCCAGAATGGGATTGCCGGTCAGCTTCGGCTGGGGCATGGCGGCCTCTCCGGTACTGTCCCCCATTCCGGAACCCGGCGATGAGATCCTTGCGATTTTCTCCAACCGTTACGACCGGGTCGCCGTCCTCTACCGTCCCGGAAAAGACGGCAAAGCTCCGTCGGTTTTCTGCGGCACCAACGAACTGCCCCCGGAATTGATCCGCAAGATCGCAGAACTTGCCGGAGCTAAAGTCTATGCCAACCGCAACGCGCATATTCACGCGAACGACCGCTTTATTGCGCTGACGGCTCCCGTCGATGGAATTTATGACATTCAGGTTGGCGGCAATGAACAATGGGAAGACGCTTTGAGCGGAGAAAAACTGGGGAACGGCCCTGTTATTCTGCGTTCCATGAAACTGGGCGATACCGTGGTTCTGAAAAAATCACCGGTTCAGAAATAAATAAAAAAAGGAATTGTAAAAATGAAAAAGAAACACTTTACTCTCATCGAATTGTTGGTCGTAATTGCCATCATCGCCATCCTCGCCGCTATGTTGCTGCCCGCTTTGAATAAAGCACGCAGTGCCGCCCGCCGTACCTCCTGTCTGAGCAACAAAAAGCAGTTCAGTCTGGCGCAGACGCTGTATGCCGATGACTACAATGGCTTCTGGGTCGATAAAGCTATGATAGAATGGCATCTGCTGCTCAGCGGTAATACCGCCTACATTCCTACGGCGTATGTCGCTTGGGATGTGTTTACCTGTCCCTCGTACTCTGTTCCCCAAAAATATGATGCTGCCTGGACCAATGATAAGGGTAAGAATATTTCGATTGCCGGAACTTATGGAATCTGGAGACCGCAGGGTATTTTTGCCGGCGTACAGGATAAAGTCGGCAGTATCTATGTTACAGATGGAGCAAATTTCTCCGGAAAGAATTATTTTCTTTTTGCCGTTGACAAGGCAAAATCAGCATCCAATACGATCATTGCTGCTGACTCCGGTTATCCGGATTGGGGTACCAGTACCGGCGATTATTATATCGACCATACTGCCGGAAACAACCGTCCCACGGTCCGTGAAATGCACGATGACCAGACCACAGTGGTTTGGCTCGATGGTCACTGTACTGCAAACAAAGCCCAAGAACTGCGCGAAGCGACCAATGCGGTGACGCACTACCTGACTTCAGCCTGCAGTTTCTTTCGTTTCTGATCGACCGTAAAAAGGGGGTGTTGTAAAATTGTTCTGGGGAAAGAAATCTTTTTGAAAAACGGTTTTCAGGCGGGACAGGCAGTGGCGGAGTAGTTCCGCAAACGCTATCGCTTCAGCACACAGCAGGAACAGGCGGCAAGGGTAAACTCCGCCTCGCCGTCGGCAGAGAAGCGCACATCCGGCGAACCGTATATCCCTTTGTATTCCATATTCTTTCTGGAAACACAGCGGATTTTTCCCGTTGCCGTTTCATTGGAAAGATTGCTGACAAGCAGAAATTCTCCGCCCTCCGGCAACTCGAGCCGTGAAACGTGGAAGGGGTCATCCGCCTGAAATTCCGGAGCAACACCGCAAGCGGATGCAATATCCTCAATGAGAGAAGCCGTGTTTCCGGCAAGGTTTTCCTCCGCTTCGGAGCGGAAGTCATCGCCGATCGTCTGCCCGGAACTGTTGAGATTGCCCAGAGCCATTCCGGAGAGCCATACCGTCCCCTGCCCGGCACGGTTCCGCCAGACGAAACCATTGCCGTCGGCATCCTGTACCGGAATTTCAGTTTCCGGAGAACTCTGCCAGCGGGCAAAGGTGTATTTGCGGGGAAGACAATAACGTTTTCCGTTGAAAACAAGTTGGATCACTCCTTTTTGTTCTTCGTGCAGTTCTTCGCAGGAAACGCCCGCCAGTCCGGCAAGGCCTGCGCCCGGCAGAGCATCGGCAAGCGTACCATGCTCATCCCACGAACCGGTCAGCGGGTCCAGCAGAAGATTTCCGCCGTTGCGGACATATCCGGCAAGCAGTTCCCCCTGTGCCTGACTCAACGCGAGAAGCGCAGGAGCAACGATGAATTTGTACTTCTGCAGGACTTCAGCAGAGAGGCGGTCACAGTGCAGAATATCTACCGGTATGGAGGCATTGTAAAAAGCCTCATAGTACCCGGAGATCGCCTGATAACAGAAAGTGTTATCGTTCTGAATAATACCGTTGAGCAGATTGGCATCCATTGAAAAAAGCAGAGCGACTTGCGGAGCGGGTACTTTTGAAGTCATGAACTCCTTTTCATATTGCGCCACGCACTTTGCAACTTGCGATACCGTTTCCAGACGTTTATTGGGCATTCCGGCTCTGCCGACCAAGCCGTAATGTCCGCTTTCGTTTCCGAAAAGTTCTTCCCGGAACTGCCAGAAAAGTACGCCTTTCGCTCCACGGAAAATCGAATCCCAGCACCAGGAAGCCAAAAGTCCGGGGGCAGCCGGAGGATTGAAAACAAGTCCGGTGCCGATACTGCCGACACCGAGTTCCGACTGCCAGAAAACTTTTCCGTCAGCGGCAGAACGGGTGGCATCCATACTTTGAGCCAGACGCGGGCTCATTTCCACGGAGGAGGGGAAACCGCTGCAGCCCCACATATCCACTTCACCGGCGTTGCGCCAGTCATCGAATGCCATGGTACTCAACTGGGTACAGCAGGTGGAGCCGCCGCCCCAGGCGTGGGCGATGACAGGTCTTTTGGTGTATTTGCGGATCGCCACCGTGCGCCGCCGCACCAGCGCGGCGACCTGCTCCACGGTAAAACGGCGGAAGTCCAGACGGTCATTGTAACCGAAAAGCCACGTTGCGGGACGCACACTTTCCCAACTGTCGAAATATCTTCCCCACGCTTCCCCGAGGGCTTTGAGGGAGCCGTATTTCTGCTGAAGCCACAGGCGGAACTTCTCCCGTGTTGCTTCGCAGTAACAGTATTCCATGATCTGCGGTGCGCCGATATCGACCCATTGATGCGGTTCATTGATTGGTTCGTATGCGAAAGCGCGGTCTCCGATATAGGAGACGACTTTTTTTATGAACTGCTCTTCCATCTCCTGAACTTCTTTGTGATCGGGGCAGAGTCCGGGCCATCCGCCGGAGGGTGTATTGGCGCGTGCGGAGGGTTCAAAGGCGTTGCCGTTGCGGTCAACATAGCGGAACTGCGGGAATTTCCGGATCATCCATTCGGGTGCGCCGTGAAGGTGGAAGAGGAAGATCACCCGCAACTGCTGTTTTTCGGCGAGGGAGAGTATTTTTTCGATATAATCGAAATCGATCACCCCTTCCTGAACTTCCAGAACGCCCCAGACCAGCCATACACGGATGGTATTGAAACCTGATTCAGCGATCAACTTCAAATCCCGTTCCCAATCCTCCTGCCGGGGAGAAGCCCCCCGCAAATATTGAGTCCCAAAAGCAAAATCATTCAACATATAAAGACTCCAAAAAAGAAATTACAACTTTATTTCCCGGATCTGAATGGGATCACATTTACTCAAATCCATCACCGCCGGACGGCTGGCATTGCCCTTTTCGTCACGGGTTTGGACAAAAATCCAATCTTCACTTTTGCCTTCCATAACGACTCCGTTGAAACGGTATGTTTCTCCGTATCTCTTTCCCGGAGCAGAGGGGATGCCTTTTTCGCCCTTGGAGAAATCATACGCAAGCGCAACAGCATTCAATTCAACAGAGGCGTTGTCCATATTTTTATCACGGCTTTTCTGCGGAGTAAAGCGGATGGTCAAACGGGTTTCTGCGGATGCTTTCCAATTTCTCAATGGCATGAGGACGTATTTATTTTTACCGTCACCATTGGTCGGCTGATCGAGATTGCCGAGAATATTGAAGTTCTGACGGGCTGGCTCTGCATTGAAATTCAAACTTATTCTGCCCGGTGCCGTATCTTTATAACTCAAGAGGACATAAACCATATCATCCAACTTGAAAGAAGTTTCTGCAAAAGAGATGATTGCTGATTGTGCCGCAGAAATCAAAACTTTCCCGGCATCGCCCGGATAGAGCAAGGCGGCTTTTTGAGCTGCGGCATCTTTACCGAAACGGATGAAATTATTTCCGTAACGGAGCAAACGGGCATCGGCAAGAGGTGATTCGGCATCGTAACTGTGAACCGTCAATGCCGGATCGACAGGAGCATAAAATGCAGACGTTATTTCCGGCGGCGTCTTATCAATGCCATAAAGTCTGCTCCAGAGCAGCGGATCGACCACCTCTTTGGGCGGCAGCGGAGGCGGCACAAACGTTTTTCCTTTTGCCGCGGCAAGAATACGGCAATAAAGGTAGGGATCAGCATTGAAATCATCTCTGGTGAAGCCCGGTTCCAGCGCGGTACTTTCCCGCCAATCGTTCCACGAACTCAGCAAAATGGCATCCGGATTTTCGGCATCAGTAATTTCAAGGGCTTTGATCAAATTACGTCCGCCGTCACTGTCGAGCCAGCGGTAATTGGTCGTGGTATAACAGTTTTCGTTGTAAACGCCGTAACACCAGAGCCACGGGGATGCTCCGTTTTTGCGGAGGATTTCAGCTTGTTGTTTCACGCCTTGCATACGTTTCTGCCATGCACTCCAATCAGAACGGCCATCGGCATAGGATTTTCTGCTGTTGACAGAAAGCATATTGGAATTTCCGCACATGACCACTGCGTAACCGGCGGGGATTTTTTGGGCAATCTCAACTGACGGCGTACTCATGGGGATGAAACAGATGGGCTGCCCTGCCAATTCTTCAGCTTTTTTCATGGCTTTCAACAGCATTTCAAGGGTGACTTTTGTCCGCCATACGCTCCAATGCTGAAACTGGATGACAGGGCGGCCGTTGATTTTCAGAAAACCGGGATGATTTCCGTATTTTTTTATCGTCTTTGCCCAACGGCGGGCGCACACTTCGGGATTTTGAGAAATGGCGTTGCGGAAATGGACCTCATCATGGATACCCAGTTTGAAACCCTGTTTTGCCGCTTCGTCCAATGCACTTTCAAAAATCGGCAGCATGTGATCCCACCATTCACCGTCCAAACTGGTGAACAACTGAACAAAAGCACCGTCGATTCCGGCATTTTTCATACAGGCGATCTGCCACCGCTGAACCGCTCTGGCAGGAGAGTGATAATAACCGATCAGCGGCATTCCCGGCGCACCGATAAAACGCCGCCAGCCGCCCTGTGGTTTCATGATATCGATATCGTGCGGGTTCATTCCCTGACGCCACTGCTGAAAACAGAGTTTGCCTTCTTGGGTGAAAGCGTTTTCATACCAGATATGGTACTCCATCAGGTAAATGGGGGCTTTCACTTTTTTGATATGCGGTTTGAGTTCTTCAAACGAGGCGGCACGGTTTACGGTTTTCCCGGCAGGTTCAGGAAGTTTAACGGCATCTTTTGAAGGAGCTGAAGGAACTGCCTGCTGTTCACTGATATGCCACTTCAGCGTTTGTCCCTTTTTCATTCCGGCGATCCGCAGACGCAACAGCATGATGTTGGCGGGGTTCGGCATTTTCGGTGTGAATTTTCCCTTGACCAGCTGTGGAAGCGTAAAGCGCAGTTCTGTTTTCCGGTCATTGATTTTTAAGAGAGGGAAGTGGGAACCGCCGTAACTTTCCAGAACCCGGTGAACAGTCACCGGAACCGGAGCAAGCGGAGTGACGGTCATAATGACATCACTTGCCGAGAGGTTGAAACTTCCGGCAGTAAAATAAGCCCGCACGACCGGTATGCTTTTGGTCTCTTTCAAACATGACAATTCCAGTTCGACACCGTTGGCATCGGGTTTTAACGCACCTTTGAATGCGTCGTTTGCCTCAAGATGCCAGCGGACATTACCGGCAGAAACAGCAACAGCCGCAAACAGAATGGCAAAAATAAGCGATAGTGTTCTCATAAAACACCTTTCCTTTCGCAGTTATCATTCATTATACAACGGAATATTGGGGTTTGCACTGGCATTGCCGTTGGCGTTAAGCGGCAGAACGCCATTGGACCAAAATACGTTCCAGGTACGTTTTCCGGTTTCCACATGACCATCGCGCATTACGACATTGGCACGTTCATTGTGGGCAGTTGCAATACGGCTGAAACCGGCGCGGTAGAATTGCGCCCAATAAGTACCCATGCTGTTGAAACTGTCATTGAAATTCGGGAATAAAGAAGGACTGATTTTGAAATTGGCGGGGGTATGGGTGACCGGAGATTTGAGACCGGAAGGCTGCGGCTGCCCCAAAATGTAACCGGAACCGTTATAACGCCAGAAAGCAAAACCGTTGTCACTGACATTGCAGTAAACGCCGACTTTACTGTAAGTGAACTGTCCATTTGCATAAGTAAACGGATTCATGGAAGGACACACCATTACACAACTTTGTCCTTTGGAGGGTTTTGCCAGATAACCGAGCGTGGAAAAGAGCGTACTCCAGGTCAAACCGGAACCGCCGTCATCGGCGGCGACACCGTTTATGGTCCACGGCGATTGGGGCGAAGAGTGCCAACCGTCGTAATCATTCATGTACAACGCATCGGCAGAACCGCACTGTTTGAGATTGGAAACACATTGAATAGCCTTTGCTTTTTCCCGTGCTTTGGTCAATGCGGGCAAAAGCATTCCGGCGAGAATCGCAATGATGGCAATTACAACCAAGAGTTCGATGAGAGTGAAGAGATTGGAATTTTTTTTCATACTTTTGTTCTCCTTTGTGTTGAAAAAAAGATTCAGTTTCTGTTATTTGGCTATTATACTGCAGTTTTACATTTTGAAAAGATACTTTTTTGTCAAAAAGATGCTCCTTTGATATTTTAGTTGATTTTTTACTCCACACGTCCGTCATCCGTTTCGTCTGCGGTTCTTGCGGCGAGGTCGCGGAACATCCGGCGCATATCCCTTATGCCGCCGATAAAAAACCATACTGTACTGATTGCCGCGACTACCGACGGCACGGCAAGATTTACAAGGAAGAAATACCATCCCCATTCCAGTTTTCCCCATGGGGCAAAGCAGTTCCAGATGATCACGATAACAAAACAACCGATAAACGAGTAGATAAACGAGTAGATAAAAACACTCCACGCGATGATTTTATCTCCGCGGGTATAGGCTTCATCTATTCCAAGCATTCTGCTGAAAATGCTTTTTTTCGCCCCGCATTCCGGCAATTCGTCCCGGTGGAGCATCTTATCCAGATCAAAGGGCTGTTTCTGCGTGATGAACGATACGGCGCAATACAGAATAATTCCGGTAACCATGGATATAAAGAACAGTTCGTTTGAGTTGACCGGAAATTTCACCGGATCCATCCGCCAGACGATGTAAGGCGCAAAGGGGGCAGAAACTCTTTCAAGGAAGTTTCCCAGCGGCACGACCCAATTCTGACGTTCCAGAAAAGGGTAGATAAAATCTGCCCAGTTGCGCTGAACGAGAATACCGCCGCCGGAGATGACAATACTGCTGCAAAGCGAAGCGTATGCTCCGGCAGTCGTTCCGAACCGGGTATAAAGTCCGCCGACCATTACCGGCCCGGCTCCTCCCATCCAGACGCTGGTGGTTATCACACAGAACAAGTTGATGTAATCCAACTGCGCCATAAAGAAACTCCCGCAAAAAAAGCATACTCCGATGCCGACCGCAGTCCAGCGCAAAAGCATCAGATGAGCCTCGGGGGAAATATTTTTTCCCCGGAGAGGCAGAATAATATCCTGAACCGTGGTGATCGCTCCCGAAAAAATACGGCTGTCATCGGTTGAAAGCATCAGCATCAACATCAGCAAAACGAACATCCCGAGAAGTCCGGCAGGCAGCGTGTACTTCATTGTTACCGGCAGCATCAACTGGTGATAGAGTGTGCGGAACTCCTGAAATTTGGCATTCCCTTCCGCCGAATGCCCCAGCGCGTCATGAATGGCTTTCATGTAGGGTGTATCAGGATTATGCTCAAGCGTAAAAGGGGCGTCAGTGCCGATACGCTGATTGTTCCGGGGCAGTTTCTCTGTTGCAGAAAGAACTTTGGCTTTCACGTCGGGAGAATGGATGATTTCATCCGCAACTCTGCTTGAAATATGCTGACGGATCGTCCGGGCTTTTTCTGAAAAATCGGAATGGGTAAGAACTACGAGCAGCAGCACGCTGACAAGGAAATAAAAAATCATGGCAAAGCCCCCGCGGAAACTCCCCAGTACGCCAGCCATTTTCTGTTCGTGGGGTGTTTTTCCCGCGGCAGTAGCACCGGCACCGATCCAGCTGGCACGGTTCAGAATATTGCTGAAGAGCGTTACCATAAGAGCAAACAAATTGAAATCCCGCAGCGCGCTGACATCATAGGGATCGAGGAAACTCTCACCGGGTCCCCGATCCCCCAGCACGGGAGCGATCTGTTCAAACCATGAGAAGTTGCAGATGATGAAAAGCGCAAAAATCGCCAATACCGGATAAGCAAAAAGGAATTGTAAAGCATCGGTGATGATAAGAGCGACTGTCCCCCCCTGCCAGATGATAAAAAGAGCAAGAAAGAGAACCAGTATGATAATGAGTGCAAAAGTGGAGAGTTCGACTCCCCAAAGATCGATTTTATGAGGGAGTCCCAGAAGATAGATAAAAAACCGTGCAGAAATGGCGGGAACGATCATATTGCAGATCGTTTCGGAAAAAGTTCGCAGTACGGCACCGGAAATACGCAATCCTCTGCTGTAACGCATTTCAAGAAATTGACCGATCGAAAGCGCGCGGGTCGCCCGGTAACGGTACATACAGTATCCGGAGAGCGCGAGGATCATGCTGAGCGGGATCATAAGTTGATTCCAGAATGAAATGCCGATACCGGTTTTGTAACTGGCTTCGACTTGGGCGATCAGCGTTACGACCGCCAGTGCATTGGCGGCATCTGCAACACAAATCACATAACGCCCGCAAACCCGTCCGGCGGCAATGAAGTCTGCGACTCCTTTTATATAGCGTCTGGAATAATACCCCAAAAAGAGTATGGATGCCATCGGAACAATGACGATCCCCCAATCAAGCCAAGTCATAAAATTCTCCTTTTTCAAAAAAATGCTTGAACGACATTTCAACAAAAAAACAACCGGATGATTTGCATTGTTTTCGTGTCCGGTATATATTATACCACAACAACATTGTGAAAAAAGATACCAAATTACAAAAAAGATGGTGCATTGATATTTTATGCAGCAGAGAACAGAAGAAAAAATACGCCTGTCGGCGGAAAACCGATTGAATTCGGGCGGATACCGTATCCAACGGAGAGTTTTTTCTCCGGGCGAAGTGTACCCTTTGCACCGGCATGAATTCTGCGAGTTCTTTCTGGTGGCTGAAGGCGAGTTGAAACAGACCTTCAACGGCTCCAGTGCCACCCTGCCCGCCGGAAGTCTGCAATTCTGTTTCGCCGATGATGAACACCTGCTGGAATGTTCCGGCAGCAGTCCCGCCTGTATCTTCAATGTTCATGTCGGAAATTTGCGTTTCCGTAAAGATCTGGCGGCTCTCTCCGACCATTGGCGCATCCCCATCGAAGATTGCACTCAGCGGATCTCCCCCCTGCCCGATGAAATTTTTCACTCCCTCCTCTATAAATCAGAGAGACTCTGCCGCATGGATAACAGCAGTGCTATGGCAATGGTGCTTTTCCGGCTGCTTACCGAAGAGGTCCTTTTTCTGTTGGCGGCACGCACCAGCGACCTTGACGGAACCCTTCCGCCGGAATGGCTGCTGAATGCCTGTCAGGAAATGCAGAAAGCAGAAAATTTCACCGCCGGACTTTCACGCATGGTCGAACTCTCCGGCAAATCACAGGAACACCTCTGCCGGACTTTCCGCAACCACTACGGAATGACTCCGCGGGAATTCATCCTTGAACTGAAACTTATGGAGGCAGCACGGCAGCTGACCGCAGGAGTCCCCGTTGTCGATGCCGCCACTGCCGCTGGTTTTCAGAACCTCTCCTATTTCCGGAAAACGTTTCAGGCCCGCTTTGCCATGCTCCCCTTGCAATACCGCAAAAAATTCGGCATATAGCCTCAACGCCCGGTTGAGCGTCTGCGGATCTCCAGCGGCGACGCTTTCAGGGAACGGCGGATGAATTTCAGAAAACTCTGTCCGTCCGAAAAACCGCACCTTTCGGCAACGACTCCGATGGGTTCGTCTGTGCCGGAAAGCAGAGACTGCGCCTGTTCCAAGCGGCAGTTGAGAATGTAACGCCCCGGCGAAACTCCCGTCTGCTGGTTGAAAAGCCTTGTCAGTTTCGACCGCGACACCTCCAAACGGTCGCAGAGCGTCTGCACGTCAAGGGTCGGGTCGGAAAGATGCGAGGCAATAAAGAAACGTGCCCGATCCAGTATTTTTTCACTTTGACCGTACTCCGCACTGAACCCTCCGGCACAGGCGAGCACGTGCAGAATAAGCGAACAGCACTCCCTTGCGGCAAATGCCGAACTGTTGCTGATGAGTTTTTCCAGTGCGGTAAAAGTTTCAGCAGGATAAGGCTGTGCGGCGTGCTGACAGCGCGGATAATGGTATGCCAGCATGAGGCTTTCAGCAAAGGGGCCGTCAAAGCACATCCAGCGGACGTGCCACTCCGGGGAGAGTGCCTTTCTGAAATGCTCTTCTCCGGGAAGATAAAAGAACACATCGTTGGAGTGCATTTCATACTTTCTGTCATAGAGCCATATTTCCCCTACCCCGCTGATACTCCAGACGACCTCCACGAAATTTGAGATTTCCTGATTGTAGCTTTTATCTTCCGGAGCGGAGATATGCTCCCCCGTGGAATAGGCATAAAAGGGCAGATGCAAGGGCGGCAATTCTCTTGTATTCGGGCGCGTATAATTGATACTTCTCTCGTTTTTCATGAAACAAAATTCCTATTTTATACACATATTTACCTATTTACTTTACTATAAATTAGCATATAAATCCCAAAATTCAAGTAGCAAAGAGATTTTTTTCAATAATTCAAATTTACGCTTTTTTGCATAAAAAACCTATTGCCAAAAACAATAAATTGTGGTATAATATACACAGAGCAATTTTCAGTGAAAACAACCATTGGGAAAATGGTGTGTTTTAAACCAAAAAAAATGGGAGATCAAAACAATGAAAAGAAAATTTACCCTCATCGAACTCTTGGTGGTCATAGCCATTATTGCCATCCTCGCCGCCATGCTGCTGCCCGCATTGAACAAAGCACGCGCCAAAGCCCGGGCGATCGCCTGTGTCAACAATCAGAAAACCTGCGGACTGCAAATTCAGTTGTATGCCGATACCTTCAATGACTTTCTGCCGCCCGTACGCTATGAACACGGTACCTGGGCATGGTATGTCTACACCTCCTCAACAGGAGATACAATGGCAAAGACTGCCAACTGGGGAACCAAAGCAGAGTATGATAAAATGGCATCCTACCGTTGCCCGTCAGTACCTGTCGGAACGACCGAAACCAATAAAGGTATTCCGTCATACGAAGTTTTCGGCATGAATTGTGTAATTACTGCGACTTGGAGAGGCAATGACTATCGGCAGCAAAATGGAACTTGGGGTGTCAACTTTGTCAAAATCACCAAACTCGGCAGTGTACGGACAGTATCTGTTGACTGGCATCCGGTCGGCGGTCCCTCTAACGTAATCGTCCTCGGTGACAGTGCAACCATTGCAAAATATGACGTTTCAAACGGTGAACAGTTCTTTTCTTTCGGAACGGGCAACGACATGCTCAAACTCCGTCATGACGCTCGCTGCAATATTCTGCTGGGTGACGGTCATGTAGAATCCCCTTCCAGTCCGGAACTTTCACCTTACAAAGGCGGGAATGAAACTCTCAGCGTTTTTGATGCCAACAATAACGTACTGTAATTTTTCGTTATCATTATAAAATATCAAAAGTCTGGACTTGAGGTAAAATTCAAGTCCATCTCTTCCCCCCTGCCCTAATATGAGGTTTATCATGTATAAGTTACGTACACTTGTCTGTTGTGCTGCCATGAGTGCATCTTTTCTCTGCGCAGAAGAACTCTCTTTGAAACCGGATGAAAACTGGAAAGTGATCCGTTTCAATGTAAACCAAATCGAAAAGGACTCCGTTCTGGATATCGGTGCCGTCCTCAATCATCACCGTCCGGCGGGGAAATACGGTTTTCTCAAAGCCAAAGGCGAATACTTTGAATTTGAGAAACTTCCCGGCGTCCGTCAGCGGTTCTTCGGGGTCAACCTCTCCGAAAACAGCAACGTTCCCACAAAGGAAGAAGCACCGATCATGGCGGAAGCCATCGCCCGTGCCGGTTACAACTCCGTCCGTTTTCACCATTTTGAAAACGATATGGTCGATAAAAACGGCAAAACCTCTCTCGATTTCGATGAAGAAAAACTCGACCGCTTTTTCTTCCTTATCAATGAGTTGAAAAAACGCGGCATCTACATGACCATCGACCTTTACTGTTCACGCAGCATAAAAAAGGATGAGATCAAAGGGCTGTGGGCTCCCCTCGGTCACTGGAACTACCGCAATGCCGTTTATGTGCATCAGGGAGCGTATGAAAATTTCATCGCCTACTGCCTCCGTCTTGTCACCCGCAAAAATCCCTATACCGGCCTTGCCATGGCAAATGATCCGGCATTCTGTTTCGTCAGTTTGCTCAACGAAAACTGGGTCGATGTCTGGAACGATAACAACGCCGGAGGTCTGGGCTGGAAGTGGAAAGAACACTATGTCAACTGGTGTAAGAAAAACGGCGTCCCCAAAGAGAAATATACCGGAGATATCCCCATGCGGAAAAAATTCCTTGTCGAATTTCAGCACGATTTCTGGGGACGTATCAGCAAAGATATGCGCAAACACGGCTGGAAAATCCCGCTTAATATGCAGAATAACGGCTTCTCGCCCGTTTTGAGTTATATGCGCTTCGACTATGATTATACCGATATGCACTTCTATATCGGGCATCCCTTCATCATCAAAAGCTGGCGGCCCCCGGTGCGCTGTGACCACAGCAGTTTTATGGATGTTTTCGATCTGGCATACCGTCACAAAACACCCGGAAAATATGATAAAGCCAACCTCAACACTTTACAGGAAACCTATGAAATCGGTCCGACCAAATTCATCGGCTCCCGCAGCGACGGCAAACCGTACACCATTACCGAACTCAAATGGTGCCGCCCGAACCGTCAGCGCGGTGAAGGCGGTGCTTTTGCCGGAGCCATTGCCGGACTTCAGGATTGGGACGGACTTTACAGTTTCCAGTGGGCATGGGGCGGCAAAGACTTCATGAAAGAGGGGCTCGGCGGTTACTTCTGCATTTACGGCGACCCGACCACTTACCTCTCTGACCACATGATCCATCTGCTCTTTCTGCGCGGGGATATTGCGGCCTCTGATATCAAAGCCACACAACTGCTGCCGCCCCGGCCGGAGCGGATCGACCCCGCAGTAAAAACCCTCAGTCCGCTGGCTCCGGTCATCGGAATGGTCATGAAAACCAGTGTCCATTACAAAAAACCCGCCGATGCGGCCTACACTTGGGATTACGCCTCGCCGAAATCCGCAGAAGCACTTCTCCGGAAACTGGAAAGCGGTCCGATCGGGAAGCATGGTCTCGTTGACCGCAAAAACCGCCATTTCAGAAGTACCACCGGCGAATTGGAACTGCTCGCCGATGACG
>JAFTUS010000074.1 GCA_017466125.1 Lentisphaeria bacterium
CCCCGTGCGGGGCTCTCGAGCCTCCGGGGCGTTGAGCGGACGGCGTACACCGGAGAACCCCGGTAAAAATCAGTCAAAGTTCAGTACATAGTCCTGTTTTTTTTCTCCTTTGAGGATAGTTGTTCCTTGAATATTGTTTTAAAGGTGCTAAATTATTAGAGTTCGTGTGCGCAATACAAACGGAGTGAAAATGAAAAATTGGCGGATCGGTAAAAATATTCTCTGTGCAGAAGGTGACGACCTTGTGCAGTCTTTTCTGGCGGTAAATGAAATCCGGGAGGATGGCGGTTTCCGTATCTGGTATTCCCAGTACAGTCTGACTGAAAAAAGATACCGTTTCGGCTATCTTGATACCGATGAAGAATTGAATATCCTTGCTGATACAGTTATGCAAATCAGTTCTGCCCCGCAGAAAAACGGCTTGCATATTTTGGGGGTTCCTGCTCAGTGGCAGTTGGTTCAACCCGTTCATATCCGGCTGGATGAAAAACGTGAACGGCTCTATTTCTGGGCGCACGGAGATGAAGGCGTCTGCCGTTTTTTTGCCGCTGACAGTACGGACGGCATCAATTTTCATGTGCCGGATTTTCACCGTCCGTGTCTCTATCACCCCAATGACAGGGCAGTTCCGCTCGAAGAACTCAAACACAAACAGTTGACGCCGTACTGCAACCGGTACGCTCCGGCTGACCCCGATGAACCGGCGGTTTCTACTGATATGCTGATGAATGATGCAACCAATGTCTACCGTCTTGACGATGGAAGTTTTGAACTCTATTCCGCACAGGTTGCCATGCGTTCTGCCGCTCCCGGTAAAAAAGTTCCGCAAGACCCGCTGCTGCGTACTGTTCAGCGGCGGACGAGTGCGGACGGTATCCACTGGTCCAAACCGCAGACCGTTGTTCAGCCGGATGCGGAAGATGCGTTTGATTTACAGTTTTATCATCTTTCTGTCACGCATACCCCTAAAGGGCGTATCGGCATGTTGGGACATTACCGCTCTGATCCCGGTACGATGGATGTGGAATTCTGCTTTTCACAGGACGGCATAACGTGGAAACGGGAGAGAGTTCCCGGATTTCCCCGCCTTGACGGAGTTGCCGGAGTTTACACTCCGCACAGTCTGCTGAAAAAAGGTGATAAATACCTGATGTTTTATACCGGATACGCCATCAATCATCATGGACAATATATCGCCGGGGTTGCGCCGGATACTCCGAAATCATGGATCGGTTACGCCGAAATCCCCTGTGCCGACCTTTAAATCATTTATGGAACATACATAAAAAAAGAGGCTGTCGCAAATTCTTGCGGCAGCCCCGTTTTGTATGCAGTTTTATTCTGCCTGACAGGCGGTAATGGCGATCTGACCGACGATATCATCGGCAGAACAGCCGCGGGAAAGATCGTTGAGCGGCTTCGCCAGTCCCTGAAGCACAGGGCCGTAGGCGTCTGCATGGGCAAGACGCTGAACCAGTTTGTAGCAGATGTTTCCGGCGTTGAGATCGGGGAAGATCAGCACATTGGCACCACCGGCAACTTTGCTTTCGGGGGCTTTGGCTTTGGCAACAGAGGGAACCAGAGCGGCATCCGCCTGAAGTTCGCCGTCGGCTTCCATATCCAGACCTTCTGCGGCAATTTTCTCTTTCAGCATCGCGGCTGCGGCTTTGACCTTTTCGAGGATCTCATGTTCGGCACTGCCCATGGTGGAGAAACTCAGGAAAGCCACTTTGGGGGTCTTGCCAATCAAGGCGCGGTAGGTATCGGCGGTCGCCATGGCAATATCGACCAACTGTTCGGCATCGGGATTGGGGTTCACGCCGCAGTCACCGAAAAGCAGAACTTCATCTCCTGCGGGGGCAGGGGTGGCAAGATCCATAACGAAGCAGCTGCTGGCGATTTTCATACCCTTCTTTGTGCCGATGCAGTGGAAGGCGGCACGGAGCATATCCGCAGTAGAAGCGATGGAACCGGCAACCAGACCGTCCGCCATACCTTTACGGCACATCATTGCGCCGAAATAGATGCGGCTCTTCATGGTGGCGGCGGCCTTTTCGGGTGTCATGCCTTTGGCCTTGCGCATTTCAGTGAACTCTTCCACAAAAGCGTTGAAGAGGTCGCTGTTGAGATAGTCGATGGTTTCAAATTTGCGTTCGGTCACACCGGCTTCTTTACAGGCGGCGGCGATTTCGGCTTCAGAACCGAGAACGATGATCTTTGCGGCAATGCCGAGATCCATAGCCTTGTTGGCGGCGGTGACGACACGGGGGTCCTGTCCTTCGGGAAGGACAACGGTTTTCTGCACGGAACGGGCGCGTGCGTTGAGAGTATCGAGAACGGACATTTTCTTTTCCTTTCGATTATTTCAGTTTCAAAGTGGAGACGACATCGCGGGCGATCATCAGTTCTTCGTTGGTGGGCATGACGATCGCCTTCCAACTGCTGTCATCGGTGGAGATGACACCGGCTTTCCCGAAACAGGCGGCGTTGCGTTCTTCATCGAGTTTCAGACCGAGGGCACCGAGCTGCTCCATGATCTTCTTGCGGATCGGCACGGAGAATTCACCGATGCCGCCGGTGAAGGAGATGCAGTCGCAGTTGCCGATCAAAGTGAAGTAGGCACCGATGTATTTGACGATACGGCGGACGAACATCTTGACGGCAAGGTCAGCCTGTTCATTGCCGCTTTCGGCGGCGGCGAGGGTGTCGCGCATGTCGCCGGAACCGATGCCGTTGACACCGAGCAGACCGGATTTTTTGTTGAGGATGGTATCGACTTCAGCGGCAGTTTTGCCGAGATCGACCAGACGGATGACGGCGGCGGGGTCCATATCGCCGGAACGGGTTCCCATCATCAGACCTTCCAGCGGGGTGAGACCCATGGTGGTGTCGATGACTTTACCGTTTTTGACCGCAGCCATACTGCATCCGTTGCCCAGGTGACAACTGATCATATTGACATCTTTGACGTCCTTGCCGAGAAATTCAGCCGTGGCAAGGGTGACGAAGCGGTGACTGGTTCCGTGGAAACCGTAACGGCGGATGCCGTACTCTTTGTAGTATTCATAAGGAATGGCATAGAGGTAGGCTTCTGCGGGCATGGTCTGGTGGAACTGGGTATCGAAAACGCCCACATTGGGAACTCCGGGCATCGCCTCTTCGCAGGCTTCGATACCGGCGAGGTTGGCGGGGTTGTGGAGCGGTCCGAGGGGGAAGCACTCACGGATGATCGCTTTGACGTTTTCATCGCAGACCACGGGGGTGGAAATTTTTTCGCCGCCGTGCAGTACACGGTGACCGCATGCAACGACCTCTTTCAGGCTCTTGATGACGCCGCATTCGCTGTCAACGAGTTTTTCGCAGATGACTTTGAGGGCATCGACATGATCCTTGACGGGGACGCCGCCTTCCCATTTGAAACCGTCTTCACGTTTGTAGACCATATTGGGTTTGTCGGTGCCGACGCGTTCGACCACGCCTTTGGCGAGGACTTCTTCTTTCTCCATGGAGAAAAGGGTGAATTTCATCGAGCTGCTGCCCGCATTGATGACCAGTACTTTCATTTTTCTGCTCCTGAATTATTTTTTACGGAATACGATCCGGCCTTTGGTCAGATCATAGGGTGACATTTCCAGCGTGACGGCGTCACCGGGAAGGATACGGATGAAGTTCATCCGCATTTTGCCCGAAATATGGGCGTTGACCGTATGTCCGGTCTGGATTTCTACTTTGAACATGGTGTTGGGGAGAAGTTCTTTCACAACACCTTCCACTCTGATTACATCATCTTTGGCCACGTTAATATCTCCGGTTCATTTTCTGTGATTAAAACCATATGTTCAAAATGCGCTGAAGGTTTGCCGTCACGGGTGCGCACTGTCCAACCATCATGACGGTCTGTGGTGACCTTCGCGGTCCCCAAATTGAGCATCGGTTCGATGCAAAGAACCATACCGGGTTCCAGTTTGGCTCCTTTGCCCCAGCCTGAGTAGTTGGGTACTTCAGGGGGTTCGTGCAGTTTTATGCCGCAGCCGTGACCGACGTATTCACGGACGACACCGAGGCGGTGCCGGAGTGCGACTGTTTCCACTGCTTTGCTGATATCGCAGATGTAATTGCCCTTGCGTGCCTGAGCGAGTCCGGCGAGCAGGGATTCGTGCGTACCTTCGAGCAGTCTTTTAATATCGGCGGAAGGCTCCTGAAAATAGAGAGTGCGGGCGGTATCGCCGATGGCACCGTCAATACAGACGCCCACGTCGATGGAAACGATGTCTGATTCAAGAATGATCCGATCCGGTGAACCGATGCCGTGAACGACCTCTTCGTTCACCGAGATACAGATATTTCCGGGATACCCGCAGTACCCCAGAAATGCGCTTTTGCCGCCGGTTGCCCGGATACATTCTCCGGCCAACTGGTCGAGGTCAAAAGTAGTCATTCCGGGTTTTGCCAGTGCTGCGATCTGTTCACGGACTTCAGCCGTGACTGCAGCGGCGCGGCGGATGCGGTTGATTTCATCCGCCGTATGAATGACTCCTCTGACAGCCATGATTTATGCCAGCTCCTTTTCGATGGCGGCGACGATTTTGTCTTTGTCCAATTCGGTGATGGCGAGGACTTTGCCCTGTTCGGTGTAGTAGTCCAGCAGCGGCTGGGTCTGTTTGTAGAAGACTTCCAGACGGCTCTTGGCGGTTTCCAGAGAGTCATCGGGACGCTGGAAGAGTTCGCCGCCGCAGTTGTCGCAGACATTTTCGACTTTGGAGGGCATGAAGATCTTGTTGAAGATCGCTCCGCATTTTTTGCAGTTCTGACGGGCGGTCAGACGTTTGAGGATGATTTCGTCATCGACCTGGAGATAGACGACACGGTCGAGGGGACGGCCCAGTTCCTTGAGGGCTTCGGCCAGCAGATTGGCCTGATTGATGGTGCGGGGGAAACCGTCGAGGATGAAACCGTTGTCGCAGTCCTTCTGGGCGAGGCGGGCGCGAACCATTCCGGCGACGATCTCATCGGGAACGAGTTTGCCTTCCTTCATCAGGACGGAGGCCTGCTGACCGAGTTCGGTTCCGCGTTTGACTTCGTCACGGAGAATGTCTCCGGTGGAGATGTGAACCAGCGGATACTTTTCGAGCATCACAGCGGAGATGGTTCCTTTTCCGGCACCGGGGGCACCGACGAAAATCAGATTTTTTTGGGTAAGCATGATTTTACTTCCTTTATATAAGTTATTTGGTAATAAGTTGTTTCAGAGTTTCGGAGAGGTTTTCTGCGGAGAGTTCCTGCTGTTCGCCGCTGCTCATATCTTTGAGCATTACCACACCTTTTTCAAGTTCGCTGTCGCCCCGGACTACGGTGTAGCGGGCGTTGCACTTGTTGGCGGCGCGGAGTTGGGCTTTGAAGGAGCGTTCCTCCAGTGCGGTCATGACGGAGATCCCGGCGTTGCGGAGTTCTCCGGCAAGTTTCAGATTTGCCATCCGTGCGGCGGCTCCCAACCCGACGAGGAAGAAGGGGAGAGCGCTTTGCGTATCTTCGGCGATGCCGAGGGCATCCTGAACGAGCATGAGCCGTTCCATACCGGCGGCGAAACCGACTCCGGGGACGGGTTTGTTCTGACCGGGCAGATAGAGTTCATAGCGTCCGCCGCCTGCGATGGCGGTCTGTGCGCCGAGTCCGCTGTGGCTGACTTCAAAGACGGTATGGACGTAGTAATCCAGCCCGCGGACAAGCAGCGGATCGACCGTATAATTTACGCCCATTGCATCCAGTGCGGTTTTGACTTCATCGAAGTAGGCGCGGCTTTCGTCGGAGAAGGCGGCGACATAATCGGGTGCATTTGCCACGATCTCGCGGCAATGTTCCTGCTTGCAGTCCAGAATACGCCAGACGTTGCGTTCCAGACGGTTTTTGCAATCATCGCACATGGTGTCGATGTGTTTTACGAAGTAGTTGCGCAGCAGTTCTCCGGCAGGACCGCGGTCGGACATGACTCCGCGGGTGTTGATGGAAAGTTTCGCATCATGGATGCCGATTTCGTGGAGATACTGCACGAGCATGGCGATACATTCCGCATCGAGCAGCGGGGCGCAGCGGCCGACGTTTTCGACGCCGACCTGATGGAACTGGCGGCGGCGTCCTGCGGCGGGGCGTTCACCCCGGAACATGGGGCCGTAGTAGTAGACCCGCTGTTCCACTCCGTTGAGGACATCGGTATTGGAGAGGGCGCGCATGACACCGGCGGTCCCTTCCGGGCGGAGGGTCAGACTGCGGCCGCCCCGATCTTCAAAGGTGTACATTTCTTTTTGAACGACTTCTGTTTCGTTGCCAAGCCCTTTCTGGAATACTTCAGTATATTCAAAAATGGGGGTGCGCAACTCACCGTAACCGTAACGCCCGAAAACACTTGCGGCGGTATTTTCCAAATTCCGCCAGCGTGCGGCTTCTGCGGCGAAGATATCCGCCGTACCCGGCGGAGGAGCGAATGCAGCCATAATCTTATCCTGATCTTTCTGTTCAAAATCCTGTGTTTTTGAAAAGCAACAACGCCCGACGAGAGTTTTCTTCGTCAGGCGTGTGATTTTTTTCAGTCCGCAGTCATATTCCTCAGAATTTGCTGGGGTCGAGTTTTTCGACGGCACTCTTCAACTCTTTGCCGGCGCGGAACTTGACCACTGCACGTTCGGGGATGATGACTTCATTTTCGGGCTGGTTGGGGTTGCGTCCTTTGCGGCTCTTGCGGGTTTTGATTTCAAAGACGCCGAAGTTGCGCAGTTCGATGGTATTTCCGGCGATCAGATCTTCTGCGATGTAATCGAGGGTTTTCTGAACAACGCAAGCAATGTCATTCTGGTTGTAACCGGTATCATGGGCGATTTTGACGACCAAATCACGTTTTGTCATTTTATAATTCTCCTAATATTGATTGGTTTGATTTTTGTCATTTTATTAATATTGCACCAAAAACCGGTTTCGTCAACTCAAAATAATCATTTTACATCATTTTTTTGTACTTTTTCCGATAATTTTTAATGATGATGGGACTGCCAAAAGGCCGCAGTTGTTTTTGAGGTGCCTGCAATCTCCCCCCGGATTTGCGTTATACTTTTGTCAGTCACATTTTTTCAGTCGATAAAGGAAAACAGTTCTTCATCGCTTTTATTGGTGCGGGGAGCCGCATCCTGTGCGGGATAACCCAGCGGCGCGAGGATCACCGTACTCCACGGGGCTTGGATGTTCAACACCTGATTGACGCCCTTGCGGTTGAATGCACCGATCCAGCAGGAGCCGAGGCCGCAGTCGGCGGCGGCGAGTTGAAAATGCTCCATTGCGATCGCAACGTCGATTTCAACGATGCTTTCGCCGCCGTCGCGCCGGTGCCATGCCGCTTCGGGATTGCCGATGACTGCCACGAGCATGGGGGCTTCGCCGAGCCATTTGCCGGGATAGTAAGCGGCGACCTGTTTACGGACTTCTTCATTGGTAATGAAAATAAAGCGGAAGGGCTGAAAATTGCATCCGGTCGGAGCAAGACGGATCGCCTCTTTGATTTTTTCGATCGCTTCTGCCGGAACGGGAGTCGGCTGATACGCTCTTATACTGCGGCGGGTGCGCAAAACATCAAAAAATTCCATAATATCACCTCATTTTAATTGGTTGTATAATGGGCAATATAATACCACTTCTGCTGAAATCAAGCGGGGAACAGCGTTTCTTTTTAATTTTTCCGCAAAAAGATCACCGTATCCCTGCGGACAGCCGCAGTGACCGCTGCATAATAAACGCTCTCTTTTCAGGATGAGGAACCGGTTTCTTTTTCAAGTTTTTCAAAAAAATCGTGCATAAAACCGGCACGTTCTGCGGCGAGCCGTTTTCCGGGGGCGGTCAGCATGCTTTGCGGCAGATATTGTAATTTCACCAGATATTCCCGATAGGCGGTATCTTCTCTGCTGTATGCGGGGGAGTTCAATGCCTCTTCTGCGGTGTTGTGGAGGCGGGCGTTTTCTCTGCCTGCGAAAAGAAATGCCCTGCCGATGCCGACGGCACCGAGGGAGTCCAGTTTGTCGGCATCATAAACGATTTCCGCTTCGAGGGTGGCGGGGCGGTTGCCGTCTCTGAAACGGTGGGTGCGTACGGCGTCGGAAACAGCGTTGACAAACGGTTCACTGAAACGCCCCTTCAGGAGTTCTCTGACCATTTCAGAACCGAGTGCGGCATGACACGTTGTGCCTTTTGAGGCGATCTCTTCGGGACGTGCAATGTCGTGGAGCAGCGCGGCGGTGCGGACGATATCCGCATCGGCGGCAGGAAGTTCGGCGCAAAGCAGTTCCGCATTGCGGCAGACGCGCATGGTATGGTCAAAATCGTGACAGCCGGAGGCGTTGTGAAGTTTCCGGCGGACGATTTCTTTCAGGGCGTTGAGCTGTTCCGCAGAAAGCGTCATTCTGTCTCTTTGACCCAGATATACATGGCATCTTCACTGCGGAGCGAAAGACTGCTGCCCAGCACCCGTATACGGAGCAGATTGCCGAAGGGAGCCTGTCCCTCCATTTGCACCAGTGTTCCGGGGACGATGCCGAGGTCGGCAAATTTTTTCATTCCCCGCAGATTTTCGGCAATGCGCACGATCAGTGCGCTTTTCTCCATGGGCAGACTGCTCAACGGGATCAGGTCTTCCTGATTTTCGGGATTGACTTTGGGCATGGTATTTTGCAGATACTCCCGCAAGGGGGCGCAGTCTTCTCTTGTGCCGATCGCCTCGGTCAACAGCACCAGACGGGCGAGGGCGGTATCGCCGATGACATGTTCAATGCGGCATGCGGCGGAGTCGGCATCTTCCGGCGGAACTTTGAGTACATCCTTGAAAAAACTTTTCAGAACGAAGTGCCGGTGACGGATCACGGCGGCAAGTTCTGCTCCGGAAGTGGTAAGTTCGACCGGTGCGTGGGACTGGTAAATAATAAGTCCCCGCGAAGCAAGGGCTTGCAGAGCATTGGTGACGGACGGCATTTTGACATTGAGCCGGTCTGCGATGTCCTTGGTATGGGCATGGCCGTTGAGTTCAATAATTTCTGCAATAGCCTCCAGATAGTCTTCAAGACTGCTTGATATACCGCTTTTATTCATTGAGTTAGTCCTTCCTTACTTTTTCATAATATAGTTACATTACGGGAAAAAGCAAGGTGAAATTCAGTTTTTTTCTGATAATTAACGGTCAGCCCTGCGTGATGTCTGTATTCAGGAGTTCAAAGGCGCACACCCAGCCGATGGGGGCATTGGTCCAGCCGGTGTAGATGCTGTCGGCACCGCCTTCAAAGCAGTTGCCGCCGCCCCAGGTCCGGGTCTCCATATCGTACATGCCGCGCCAGCAGCCGTGAAGATGGGCGGGGCGGCTGCGGTCCTGGATCTGCAGCAGGAGCGACAAAATCTTTTTGTACGCCGCATCGTAACGTTCATCAATACCGGCAGCCGCCTGAAGTGCCAGGACAGCCCAGTTCAATGTATAGATCGTATCGGCAAGGTTTTTCCCGGCAGGTGCTTCATAGTGCTGTGACGGGATCGTGCCGGTTTCGGGGTCCATTGCAGAAACCAGTTTGTCGGCATATAAGCGGAGGCACTTTAAACTGGATTTGTTTTTGGCAATACGGTAAGCGCAAACGGAGCCGAGAAGAGCATACGCCCACTCACTGGTGGTGAAATCGTTGTCCTCTTCCAGCAGATATTTTTCGTAAAGAGCGATAACATCGATATAGTTCTGTTTTTTCTCCATGCGGTACGCTTCGCTCAAAGCCATGCAGACCAGCGAACCCCAGTGCGGCAGCTTCACATTGCCGAGCCATGCGAACTCCGGTTCTTTGCTGTCCTTGTCTGCCAGATAGCGGGGGAGGGCATCCGCCAGAAGATCGGCAAGGGTCATGCCCCATTGGATCATATCATATTTTTTGTTCAAACGGGGATACTTTCTGCCGATGCGCAAAAGCAGCATACACATCCAGGCGTTGTCATCGAAGTAGATCTGGTGGAAACGGCGGATATGGCTCCAGTCCCAGCTGCCGATGGTACCAGCTTTGCCGTAGCGGTTCAAAAGTCCGCTGCGGAAGAAGAGGAAGTCCAGAATATTTTCTGCTGTTTTTTCAGCGGGAAACTTACCGCCGAAAACTTTTTCGGTCAGGAGAAAGAGATAGGCCGTTTCCAGATTGCAGTCAGCGCGCCGCTGTTCGATGACATCGAACCCTTTTTTCGGGGTCCATGCGGGAAAGGAGGAGCGGGTTTTTTCCGCAGTTTTGTTGCCGTCGGTGAGGAGAATTCGTTCTGCAACGCCCCACTTGCCGTCCTCCGGGACCATAACACCGGAATTCTGAAACCATTTCCACGTAAGAGCCAAACTCTCTTTCAATCTCTTTTTCATATTTGCACCTGTTGAAAAACGTTAAAAAATTTATTGATATAATGTGGTGCATTTCTTGTTTTTTTCAAGTTTTTTTTAAGGAAAAATGATTTTTTGTGAAGTTTTTCCGAGAAACGTCTCCCCGAAACAGCAGAAGTTTCCTTTAACAATTTTTAATATCCCGTGCAAGCTGAACCCATGCTTCCCGCTCAGGATCGGGAACGATGAAGGCGTTCTCTTTCAGGTCTGTGACCAGCGGATTGAACTCCTCGCTCCCGAACCCGACGCTGCTGTGGCGGATCCAGCCTTCTGCAAATTCATATTTCCCTGACAATTTACCGTAGAATTTGTCGCGGAATACATAGGTGTCGTCACCCTGACTCCGGTCAAGCCATACCTTTTGACTCTGATGACAGAAAAGCATATTCTTTTTGATCTCCATGACAGGAGTGGTGTCCACGAAGATTTCTGGCGTGACCGGCTTGCGGAGGGTGTCTGTCAAACTGTGGGGCATCGAGTGATAGACGGCAACTTCTTTGAAGGTCGGCGGGAACGTCTGTCTGCACTTGTAATTGCGCATCCCTCGGCAAAAGGCGGCTGAAACTGCCAGCCGTCCGGTATTGACATGATCTTCCATGTAGTCGTAAGGACCGTGAGTCAGAACGATATCCGGATCGACTTCGCGGATGATCTCAACGAGTTTCCCGAGGGTTTCGTAATTGTAGAAGACCTCCAGATCGTCGCAAAGGCTTTCGTGATAGACCGCACCGGCGATCCGGGCAGCGGCGATCGCTTCTTCCCGCCGGATGCGGACGATTTCTGTATAGGAATGTTGTTCTGTGCCGAGAGAGCCGTTGGCGACATTCAGACAATGGATTTCGTAACCGGCTTCCTTCAACCGCAGGAGTGTTCCTGCCATCATGAATTCATTGTCATCCGGATGACAGGAAACGGCGATCGCTGTTTTTTTCATCTTTAATGCATCTCCACGTCACAAATACCGAAACCGCCGCGATAGAAATTGAATACGACATCATCATGTTCCGCAAGCAGCGACATGGGAACACGGGAGTCTGCAATTTTTCTGGAGATCATGAAAGTGGTCAACCGCTGTCCGAAGGGATTATCGTGATGTCCGGGATGCCAGATCGAGACCCGTGATGCCTGCCAGGTCTGGACCGGGCCGACGGTGACGGCAGAACCGGGAACGTTCTGAACCGTGCCGCCGCCGGAAGTTCGCGCATTCTGGATCAGCGTGATGGGGTGGAGTTCAACGATACGGGTCGAAAGTTTGCGGTACTCTGTCGGAGTGGGCGGTTCATCTTTGTATTGACCGGCCCGTTTGACCGGATCGTTGAAAGCCCAATGTTTTGTTTCGCCCTGACCGCCTTGCATGAGGAGACATTTTGCCTGATTGAAAGAGGCGATGTATTCCTGCGGATTTTCGGAGGGGAAGTGCATGTTTTCTTTGGGCATACGCAGTTCGGGCCGGATGCGGTTGAAGCAGAGATCCATATCGGCTTTTGCAAAACCGAGCGGGAAGTTGAGATCGGCGGCTTTGCCGTCAACGATCCATTCATCCATGCCCCAGAAATGGCAGTTTTTGAGGCTGAGGTTCATTGCGTTGACCATCTGGGCAACGAGCGGAAGTTGTTCGGTCGGTCCTATCGGGCCGCAAATACCGCAGGGATCGTCTGCCGTGGCCTGCTGCCATACTTTGATGTATTCGAGGGCTTCTGCACAATAAAATTCCTGAAGTGTATCAAAAATATTGATTTTGAAGCCGGGGCGTTCATAATCCTTGAGGGTGTCGATCGTGATTTTGGCGGCATCATCGAGGAGTTCTTTGTCCAATGTGGTGTAATCCCACCATTCGGGAGAGATTTTTGAATAAGGTTTCATTTTGCTTTCCTGTTGTTTATTCTTGAAAATTTTACTTGGGGAACGGTCAGAAAACGACACGTACATCGCGTATCGCGAACCAGCCCCAATAATAATTGCGTTTCGCCGCAAATGCCGGTCCGCCGTAGCCGTCTTTTTCGGTGTCGGCAGTGGTATTGAATATGACAATATCATTATCGCCTTTTTTCAATATTCCGGCAGGGACCGTAAAGTTTGCATAACTCCAGTCATCTTTTCCCCACGGAACATCGCCGGTGAAAATCACTTTGCCATTGACTTCGAGTTTCATTTTTGCCGGAGCTTTTTTCTCATTGTCCACACCGTAAATTTTGAGTGAAACCGGTTTGGCGGGGGTACTGTCAAGTTTCAAATTCAGCCGTGCCGTGCCGACACCGGAGGAGGGACGGCGCACGATGGCTATCCATTGTGCCTGATTGCTGAGCCAGGTGCTTTTGCTCCGCTCTCCGCACAAGATCCTCAAATTATCGATGGCGTAACCTTCGGCTGTTTTTTTCTGTTCGCCGGGAAGAGAGCCCTGCAAGGTTTTCAGAGGATCTTTCATCAATTCTCTGATGACCGGGTCTTCGTAAAAATGCCATTGGCATTTTGCATTCAGCAGGGCTGTTTCAAGAAACCATCTGCGATATGAGATCGTGTTGTACCAGATGCCGTATTTTTTGGCGAGTTTACAGAATTCGGCAAGTTTTGCCGCATATTCGGGGAGTTCTGCCGCTGAAATTTTGCCGTTCCCCCGGCAATTGTCGCTCAAATCGCTCCAGAGGAACGGGAGTTTTTCGTGCTGTACCCGGTCGTAATGAACTTTGTTGTTTGCGGCTTTTTCCGCTTCTGCAAACAGCATATAACATTTTGCGGCAAGTTGTTTGGTAACGAAACCGCGGCGGATGCCTTCGCAGTTCTGGGACCAATCACGTTCCCGTACCTCTCTGTGGATCAGATCGAAATATTTACGCATGGCGGGAGCCGCCGGACCGTAGTAACCTTCCATAAAGCGGTCGATCTCTTTTTCAACATCAAGCGAGGGATCTATGAAAAGTTTGCCGAAAACGTACAGCGATAATTGGGGAAAACTGTTCAGATTGGGCGTGCTGCCGGAATTTCTGATCGGGTTCAACCCGCAATGAATGACATAGTTGTATTTTTTTTGCGCAAAGCGTTTGTATTGGTCATAATTGGAGTAAAACGCGGGCCAGATGTTGAGATTTTCACGGCAGGAACTGGGGTAGACAAAGGCCCCCATCTGTTCCGGACACTTTTTTTCCCATTCGGCAAGCCGCTTCAGTCCCAGTTGATTGTTATAATGCTTGAAAATCAGATTATTCATCCAATCCGGTTCATAGGGGCAATAGCCAACCTGGATATTGGGGGCGGGCAGAATGTTTTTCGGGGGAAAACGGGAGTCCAGATAAGCATAGACCGTAATGTATTTATCCGGATACTTTTTCCCGATATATTCAGCAATATCGTTGATCCAGAGCAAATTGCGTTCACCGAGATTTTTGCCCATCTTCTTGCAGTTTTCACAACGGCAGTACATATTCATGCCGTCGCCGGGGAACAGGGGGAAGTAGGTTGCAAGCGGCTCTGATTTGATGAATTCCTCCAGACGTTCGGCAATGATCTGACGTGCTTTGGCGTTGCTCAAACAGTAGTGAACGTTGGCATATTCCTGACCGGGACGTTTGGTTTGTCTTTTGCCGTCCGCTTGCAGTGCGAAAAACTCCGGATTACTCTCCCTGAACTCTTTGTACGGCAGAAAGAACGGGGCTGAATGACAAAAATGCGACGCTTCCGTGCCGAGTTTTCCCGTATAGGCGAGAATCACCGTGTCGGAATAACCGATCAACTCCGGCATGGTAAGGGAGGTACAGAATTTGGCCGGAACAGCGGGAGTGACGGTGGTGCGGAATGCGCTGCACTCAAGTTTTTCCGGAGTTGTGAAATCGAAGGCTGTGCGGTATTCGATGCCGAGTTTTTTCAACAGTTCGACAGCCCCCAAATTGAAGCCGCCGGGAGGATTGCCGCGCAGCACTGCGCGCCCCGGAGTCACGGTCAGCTCATAACCGCCTTTTCCGGCCTGCGTACTTTTTCCGCCGATCACAATACCGTTTCCCGGTGTCGAACGCAAGGGTTTTATATCGAGTACGACTCCTTTTACGCGCCACAGTTGGGAACGGATGATTTTTGCGGCGTGCCAGGCGAAATAATCATTTTTGTCGTAAAAAATCGTATCGGCTGTTTTGCCCGCCAATACCGGTTTGAGGGAACTTCCGGAGGCCGGTTCAACACATGCTATTTTCAGATTTCGCACATCCAGAACCGCTTCTTTGCCGGAAACATAAAATCCGGCAAAAAGATTTACGGACTCTTTCGGACGTATTACTGTTCTGGTTATGTTTTTCCATTCATTGCCGGTCTGCGGAAGAGCGATTTCAACTTCTGCGCCCGGCAGACGCTTTTCGGGGTGAGTGAAGGTGAAACTCAAGCGGCTGTTTCTGTTGGAGCGGTAATCGAAGGATACGGTAAATTTATCCGCTGTTTCGTAAGCGATTTTTATCGGAATTCCCGCCATTGCAGATTTGCCGTTTTGCCGGGCTTTGAGTTTCAGTACGCCGTCACTTACTGTAAAGGAACGTCCATGCGGCCAGTCATAACGCCATTGCAGCGCAGGGTTGACCCATGAGAGCTGTTGGGTGAAATAATTCCGGCTGATAAGATTTTCCGGGTCTGTTGACGGTATTTGATGTGCATTCGCCCATGAGAACGACAGGAAACACAGTAAAAACAAAAAACAGTATTTCATTGTTTTATCCCTCAGAGAAGTTTTTATTTATTCTGCTTTTTCAAAAGCAATGGTATATTCAATAACATTTTCTGTTCCGGCTTCCTGTGCCGGATTGCCGGATGCGACCGCCGCATGGACGGACATTTCGATCGGAGACCAGCCGTAATAGCCGAAGGAGATCAGACAGCCGTTTGCCGCCGTAACGGTAATGACAGAGGTTTCACCGATCAACTGCAGTTTGGTGAAACGGCCTCTGAATCCCCATTTCTTCGCATCGTATTTTACGGGAATAAGCGCACTGCGGGGCTGACCGTCAGGCAGAGTTCCTTCCACTCTCATTCCGACAATATCTTTTACCGGCATAAACAAAACGTCCCGGAAAACATTGCCTGAATTTGCAAGGGTCAGTTTGGTATTGTTCCGGATCACTGCTTTTACTGAAATCGACTCCGGGTTGAATGTTTGAGTTTTAAGTACAGTTGCTGCGGGTGTTCCTGCAACGTTATCTTTTTCTTTTGCAGTTTCAACGAGCGGACGATTACTGGTCAAAACGTTATTTTTCCACTCAAAAACGGCAGACCGCTTTTCCCGCATCGGAGTAACTTTGCCGTTTTCATCTTTAAGGGCTACGGCGACAACATTTCCCACGAAAAGCGTTTTTTTATCGTGGGTCACATGCATCAGGCCGCTATCCTTGCTCCACGGAGCATAATAGATCGCCTTGTATACGGGGGAAACAAACTCGTGTGCCGCATTCAAACTCATGGTGCCGAGCAGCACCGCCAGCAGGTAAAATTTTGTCTTCATGATCGCTTTACTTTCTTGGATTTTATTTTTTTTACAGATTTACGGAGGATTTATTGCTGAGTTTCGCTTCTCCAGAAATTTTTATTCGGTTCCTGATTATTTGCCCACGGAATGGCGGAAATATTTTCAGAACTGACATTGCCGGCAACATAAAGAACATTGACAGCAGAACCATGCCGCGGTTTACGGTAATCGGCATTCGTATTCATAAACAGCATCGGCAAACTCGCATCCGCAAAAGTCATCGTCACCTGATATTCGGCATCCATAATCAGACAGCGGGTGGAAGGATCGGCAATTTTGCTGATTTTTCTGCCGGGATGATTATTGTTCAGCCAACCGGCAATTTGCTTGATGCCCGTAGCATAAAAATTGATCGAATGCCAGTGATTCAGATCTTTGTTCTCCGGAGCATCCGGAATGGCGAATGATTGAGCAGGGCAGTCAAACGGTCCGAAGGGTCTGCGCTTGCTTGGATCGATCGCACAGAATGCCTCGTTTCCGTAATGACTTGTTGCATCAAAATTACTGTAAGGCTTCAAAGGAATGTAATAAAAAGTGCTGTTGATCATACTGTCATTGTTATCGGAGGTGTATAACTGCATATACAACCCTTGTGTTTTCAGATTGTTGACACAGGAGATCGTGCGCGCCTTTTCCCGCGCCTTGTTGAGAGCGGGCAGGAGCATGGCGGCGAGGATTGCAATAATTGCAATTACGACGAGAAGCTCGATCAGCGTGAACGCTGATCGAATGAAGCACGGCTTCGCCGTATGAAGCGCAGCGTTGCTGCATGAAGCGTTTGCCTGCGGCAAACATGAAGCA
>JAFTUS010000075.1 GCA_017466125.1 Lentisphaeria bacterium
AAAATGGCGGCGAAAGTACAAGCGCAGCGTCGATATTGCCTCACATGAGGCAATACTACTCGCCGGGAGCGATGCCTCGAAAAAAGAGCGTAGCGTATTTTATCGGGGCGTTGAGCGGACGACGCATTCCGAAGCCCCTGTGAAAATCAGTCAACCTTTCGTACAGAGCCTTTTTGTTTAAGGGAAATATAATTGAAGAACCCGGAAAAACAACCCGTGAAACAGGGAAATATCCTTTTCTTTTTTTCAAAACTCACATTATGAGATTTGAAAAATATTTCAACGCAGTTATATTATACCGTATGAAAAATAAACTTACAGCAAAATTATTCACCATAACCGATGTACTGCTCCGCTCCGGACGCCCCATGTCTGCGGTGGAATTGAGCAGAGAAACCGGCATTGAACGCAATGCCTGCTGGCGCATTGTTTCAGATTTGTGCGAATTGGGTTATCTGCGCAAAGCCTCATACCGCACCGTCGAACCCGCACTGGGGATGGTACACTGGGGACAGGCGGCGTATTCCGGCACCTTCTTTCCCCGGAAAGCATTGCAGGAGTTGACAACTGCGGCCCAAAAGATGAATGTAAGCACCGCACTTGCCGGGATATTCAACGGACATTTGATCTATCTGCACCGGGATCACTGCAACGAAAGTGATTTTTACGGCTATCCGCTCCATGCCTCCAATCTGGCACTTGTGATCCTCTGTCGCATGTACGGCGGAGAAAAAGCCCTGCAAATGCTTGCTGCTGACGCCCGCAAATATGGTTTTTCAGATAAAGAATTATCCCTGCTGTGCGCGGACTGTACCAATCGCATCCGCAGTACGGAAAAGAACGGTTATGCCATAGACACCGGGCCGAACGGCAGTAACATCTCTTTTCCGGTGGAACGCGGCAGAGATGTTTACGGTCTTGCCTTTTTCAGTCTTACAGAACCGCACGAACTGCCGGAATTGATCGCCCGCTGCTCCGTTTTGCGCCGGAAACTCGAAGAGTGACCGTTATTGTTTCTGTGCCGCTCTTGAAAGAATGTTGCGCAGATGCACCATGCGCAGTTCCGGCGGGTCCCGGTAGTCGATCGTCGGGACAAGTCCGTTTTCACGGTAAACGGCACTGCCGGGATTTTTCAGCAGCAGTTTTCCGTCCGCCACGCTGAGTTGACTGTAATTTGCACGGGCGGCAAAAATGCGCAGCCGCACCACATCCAGAAGATTTTTCACACATTTGGGCAGCGGTCCGAAACGGTCGGTCAATTCAAGCGCAAATTCATCAAGTTCGTCCGTGTCGGAAAGAGCGCACAAACGGCGGTAAGCATCCAGCCGGAGCCGCTCTCCGCCGATGTATTCGGCAGGGATCGCCGCATCGAGCATTCCGGCGGGGGCACCGATGCTGTAACTGATAAAATCGATCGCCATATCCACTTCGGGCAGATACTCCACCTTTTCGCCGCGCAGTTTGGCGACTTCCTGTTTCAGCAAATGGCAATAGAGGTCAAATCCGATGGTATTCAAGTGTCCGGACTGCTCCGCTCCGAGAATATTTCCCGCCCCCCGGATCTCAAGGTCGTGCAAAGCCAGCTGGAACCCGGCACCGAGATTGGAACAGCGGCGGATCGCCGACAGCCGCTTGCGGGCATCGGTACTGATGAGTTGATGTTTCGGCATCAGAAGGTAGGCGAATGCCTGACGTGTCCAACGCCCCACCCTGCCCCGGAGCTGATAGAGTTCAGCAAGTCCAAAACGGTCGGCACGTTCAATGATAATGGTATTGGCGTTGGGGACATCCAGCCCGGACTCAATAATGGTGCTGGCTACCAGACAGTCCACCTTGCGGTCAAGGAAATCCTGCATGATCTCTTCGAGACGGCCTTCCGCCATCTGACCGTGCGCAACGGCAAAACGCGCTTCGGGGATCAACTGCCGCAGTTTGGAGGCTTTTTCTTCAATGGTGCGGACACGGTTATGCAGATAATAGACCTGTCCGCCCCTTGCCAGTTCGGCACGGATGGCGTTGGCGATCATCTCCGGTTCTTCGGGGGCGATCACGGTTTTTACCGGCAGACGCAGTTTTGGGGCGGTCATCAGCGTACTTAAGTCCCGCGCTCCTGCCATAGCCAGATAAAGTGTTCGCGGAATGGGAGTTGCGGACATGGTAAGCACGTCCACTTCCGCCCGGAAACGGCGCAGCCGTTCTTTGTGCTGCACCCCGAAACGCTGTTCTTCATCGACAACGACCAGCCCGAGATCTTTGAAACGGACTTCATTGCCGCACAAACGGTGCGTGCCGATAATGATATCAACTTTTCCCTCGGAGAGCCGCCGCAGAATATCCCGCTGTTCCACGGGTGTTTTGAAACGGCTCAAAACTTCGATATTGAACGGAAATTCAGCAAAACGCTCCCTGAAACTCAAAAAATGCTGCTGTGCCAGAACCGTTGTCGGCGCAAGGATCGCCGCCTGTTTGCCGTTGATGACCGCTTTGAAAACGGCACGCATGGCGATTTCGGTTTTGCCGTATCCGACATCGCCGCACAAGAGACGATCCATGGGGCGGGCGGACTCCTGATCTTTACGGATCTCTTCGGTGGAACGCAGCTGATCCGGCGTATCTGTAAATGGAAATGCCCGCATGAAGGCGCGTGTTTCACTGCAGTCCGGCGGATAGGCAAAGCCGGAAATATGTTCGCGGACGGCTTGAAGTTTGAGCATGTCTGCCGCATACGTGCGAACACCGCTCCGGGCATTTTCCTTATCCTTACTCCAGCGGCTTGCTCCGAGTTTGTGCAGTTTCACCTTTCCCGGTGCGCCGAGATAGCGGCTCACCTTATGTGCTTGCAGCAATGGCACATACAAAATCTGTCCATCACGGTATTCGATTGCCAGAGCCTCCCGTATCACGCCGTTCCGTTCCAGAATGTTTTTTATTCCCCGGTAGATGCCGATACCGTGATCGAGATGCACACAGCAGTCTCCTTCGTCCAGATCCGCCAGAGAAAATTCCGGCACAGCGGGCAGCGGTTCACTACCGCTTGCGGGCGGCGGCGTTTCGTTCTCTTCCCAGTGCCCGGGACGGGTGAAACCGGCACAGACCAGTTCCCGCAGAGTAAGAACGCTGATATTCTCCTGCGGCAGGGAAAAACCGAAATTCAGCGGCGATACTTCGCAATGGATGGAAAACCCCGGAAACTCCTTTTCTTTCCACGCTTCCAAGAGCGGAATATCTTCTTTATCCGGAGCGAGAAAAAAGATTTCATCTCCGCTGTTTTCAAGGCGGTTGAAAAGCATTTCTCTGTTCAATTTCAATGCGGTTTCTCTGGCTTCGCCGGAAACAGCACCGTTCCGTTCAAACAGCGGGGCAGCGGCATCCGCCGGAAGTGCTTCAGGGTGCAGCGGCGTTGCGGCGGCGTCGTAACAGGCTGAAAAACTGCTGCTTTCCTGAAACCGTTTCAAATGCTCCTGCCAATGCTCTGCCATTTCCGGACCGGAATACTTTCCGATCAGTTCAGCGGACTGTTCCGGGTACAGCGCGAACAACTGCACATTGCCGGGAGAAACGTAATCAAACGCATCACCCGATGCCGCTCCGCCCGCGGTAATGCCGGAACGGGCGATAATATTGTACTCTTCCAACTCTTCGACCGAACGGCGGGTCTGCGGTGAAAATTTCCGGAGAGACTCGATCTCATCGCCGAAAAATTCCACCCGACACGGATGATCCGCCGCCGGACTGAAAATATCCACGATGCCGCCTCTGCGGGCAAACTCCCCGGTCACTGAGGCTTCAAACTCATCATCGTAATCCAACGCGACCAGTTTTTCGATCAGTTCCTCCATGCTGATACTCATCCCTTTTTTCAGGGTGATGGCGGAGCGCACTGCTTCGTCAGGCGGAGGTGCGGGGGCAAGCAGCGCGTGGACACTGCCGATGGCAAGATCGTACTCCCCGCGCAGCAGGGCATCGAGGGCGCGGGCGCGCTTGCTCTCCTGTTCCGGAAAAATCAGTTTGCCCCGTCCGCACTCCGGAATGGGCAAGATGCGGAACGCACTTCCTGTCACACTCATCAACTGCTGCAATTCAGCAACGACCCGATCGACGGAATTCAATTCCGGCAAAGCGGCAAGCACCGGTTTGCCGACGTTCACCAACAAACGCAAAAGCATCAGAGAGACGCCGCAAAAATCGACATTTCCACGGGATGCCACAGCTTTTTCTGAGGCAAAAAGAAAATTTTTTAATTTTTTTTGCAAATTTTCCATTTTAAGTCTTGATTTATTTTCAAAACAATATATAATGTCATGATAACAGAAGATGGATAACAGAGTCATCCCTTGAGTTTGGTTTACGGCAAATGCCGAAACGAAGTCTCTTATCATCTCTTGAAAAACTGTAACTTCAAGCGGTCACTCTATTATTATAGTTCGCTTTTGCGTTTTATACCAGTAAAAAATGCAAAAGTTTTAAAAATTTTAATAATAAAGGTTCAAGGGAAGAATGGCAGAAACAAAGAAAACCCGGAAAACAACGAAAACAAAAGCAGAAGAGATGCCGGAAATCGCTCCGCTTGCTCCTCTGCCGGAATTGACCGAAGTGGATGATTCCGCCGTCAGTGCAGACGCTCTGAGCGAAAAACTGACCCGGAAATTCAAAATCAAAAAAGTAGAGGCTCCGCCGGTCAAATTCATCCCCAAACGCGTGATCGAAGAGGAGAAACGCAAAGCCGAAGAAACCGCCGCAGAAAAACAGGCGGAAGATCTGGATGTGACCCTCAACGGCACCCGTCCCCGCCGTCGCAGAGCCGCCGAAGCCGAAGCCGCCGCACAGCCCCGCACCAAGCAGGAAAAAGACTCTGCACGTAAAAACGCACTGGATGCAAAAATCGTCAGCGTGACCAAAAACGACACCATGAAAGTATACATGGGTGAGATCGCCCGTATCCCGTTGGTGGATAAAAAAGAAGAGGCTGAACTTGCCGCCGCGATCCACAGCACCAACGACGATATGCACGAAGATGCCCGTACCACGCTTATCAAGGCGAACCTGCGTCTGGTCGTAAAGATCGCCCATGACTTCAAAGGTCTCGGTCTGCCGCTGCTTGACCTTATTTCAGAAGGCAACATCGGTTTGATGCGTGCCGTGGAAAAATTTGACCCCGCCAAAGGAGCCAAGTTTTCCAGTTACGCCGCCTGGTGGATCAAACAGTCCATGCGCCGCGCGCTGGCCAATCAGAGCCGCACGATCCGTATTCCGGTTCAGTCTGCGGGGAAAATCACCAAAATCAAATCCGTGCGCATGAAATTGACCGAAGAACTCGGCCGCGAACCTACCAACGCCGAAATCGCAGACCACCTCGAATTCAGTGAACGTACCGTTTCCGGTCTGCGCCGTGCTGATTTGCGCACATTCTCACTGCACGACCCCATTCAGCAGGGGGAAGACGGTGAATTTCAGGACATCATCCCCGACCGTCAGGCGATGACGCCGGATCAGATCCTCGGCGACGTGGAATCGGTTTACCGCCTGATCTATCTGCTCGACAAACTCGAAGACCGGGAACGCAAGATCCTTGAAATGCGTTTCGGTCTCGGCGGTTCCCGTCCGCTCACGCTGGAAGAGGTCAGTCAGGAGATCGGCCGCACCCGTGAACGTGTCCGTCAGATCCAAAATCAGGCTCTTACCAAGTTGAAACAACTTCTTATTGACGAGACTGGTTTTTCCAACGATTGACCGATGAAAGAAATCGGGGCGGCCGCAATTACGGCTGCCCCGTTTTTTGTATGCGCGGCACGCGCATTGACTCGTCGGTGAAAGTCCGATACAGGCTTGTCAGTAGGAACTGTTAGCGAAAGCCAAGGGTGTCCATCGTGAGATGGAATCTGAAAGAAGGCAATAGCAAAATCCCGGTCTGAC
>JAFTUS010000003.1 GCA_017466125.1 Lentisphaeria bacterium
CTCACGCTGATGAAGGGTGATAAGGTCATCAAGATTACGGAAAAAATCTGCTATAATGTGTTGTTCAGACGAGATAGGGATAGTTATATCAATGTTCCCCAACATTTTTCCGGAAATTTCAAGGAAGGTAGAGCCAGAGGCAATTCCCTCTGCTTTTTTCTTCAGAATACTTCCCATTGAGTAAATAAAATAAGGGGATATGCCATCCTTTAAAACGAGTGACTGAAATCCTTGATTTGTTGCTGCATCATGTTGCAATATAGCAACTTTGCCGATTCCTGCACGACTTGTAAATAAAATTGTTCTGCCAGCAGGGAGAATTTTTGCAGAACTATTGCTTAAACCAGCTTGTGTAATTTTTCTTTCACTGGTTACTGCATATCTTTTGCCTTCCATTTCGGCAGGTGCATACCAATTAATATCTCCATCCCAATATGATGGATTATGGGTGCTTGGAGTCCCTCCGCCGACAATATCAGCGATTTCGTTCACCTTACGCTGTTCCCAATAGAAGGTAAAGAGAAAATAAATTTTTCTTTTTATATTACTTTATTGAAAAATCACCGGTGAAAGGTTATATTACAGTGGAAGGTGTTTCAACAGGAAAAGTCAAAAATGAACAGTATCAAAAATTCAAATTCTGACAATTGGCAATCCTTATCCCCGGCTGAAAAGAAGCTGGAGCTTTTTCGCCGTCAGAAAGACCTGCTCGATACTTTCCTTTCCACTGGCGCAATCAGTCAAGCACAACACGATAAAAGCTTGAATTGTCTTATCGAAAAAATGGGAATCAAGGAAGATCAGCAATGACAGATCGTACTTACATTGCCATTGACTTAAAGTCTTTTTATGCATCCGTAGAGTGCATGGATCGCCAGCTTGATCCCATGACCACCAACTTGGTTGTTGCTGATGAGAGCCGGACGGAGAAGACAATCTGCCTTGCCGTTTCGCCATCGCTGAAAGCCCACGGAATCCCCGGCAGAGCGCGGTTATTTGAGGTCATCCAACGAGTACGGGCGGTCAACGCTAACCGCCGCCAGAAAGCCCCCAAAAGGCAATTTTCGGGCAAGTCTGCTAACGCCCCCGAACTCCAAGCGAACCCGTCATTGGAATTGGACTATGTGGTTGCCGTTCCCCGGATGGCTCGGTACATGGAAGTCAGCGCAAAAATCTACTCAGTTTACCTCAAATATGTGTCTCCGGACGACATTCACGTTTATTCCATAGATGAGGTCTTTATAGATGCGACCAGTTATCTGAAACTTTACAAACTGACCGCCAGAGAGTTTGCGATGAAGATGATTCGTGATGTTCTGCAGACCACCGGCATTACCGCTACCGCTGGAATTGGCCCGAATATGTATCTTTGCAAGATTGCGATGGACATTGAAGCAAAACACATTCAGGCAGATAAAGACGGCGTCCGGATCGCAGAGCTTGATGAGCGTTCCTACCGGGAAAAGATGTGGACGCACCGTCCGTTGACTGACTTCTGGCGAGTCGGGCGCGGATACGCCAGTAAACTGGAAGCAGCCGGGATGTACACCATGGGCGATGTTGCCCGGATGTCGGTTAAGAATGAAGATTTGCTTTACCGGATGTTCGGCATCAATGCTGAATTGCTCATTGATCACGCTTGGGGCTGGGAACCGTGTACAATCGCAGACATCAAATCCTACAAGCCGGAAAATAACAGTATCAGTTCCGGGCAAGTTCTGCAAGACCCGTATGAACACGATAAGGCTCGCCTTGTTGTCCGTGAAATGACCGATATCCTTGCGTTGGATCTTGTGGAGAAACGCTTGGTAACGGATCAGCTTGTGCTGAATATTGCCTATGATGTGGAGAATCTGACTGATCCGGAACGCAGAGCGAGATACACAGGACCGATTAAGACTGACTCTTACGGCAGACAAGCTCCGAAAGATGCACACGGCTCTATCAATTTGCCCCGGCACACCTCCTCGGCAAAAATCATCATCGACCATATGATGCAGCTTTTCGATCTGGTAACAGATCCCAACTTGCTGGTCCGCAAAATCACTATCGGGGCGAACCACATTCTCAATGAAAACGATGTTCCTGCGGAAGTCCAGGAACAGCCAGATCTCTTTGTCGATCACGAAGCCTTGGCAAAGCAGAAAGCAGCCGAAGAAGCCGAACTCGACAAAGAACGCCGGTTACAGGATGCCTTGTTGAGTATCAAAAAGCAGTTCGGGAAGAATGCGGTTCTCAAAGCAATGAGTTTACAGGAAGGCGCGACCGCCAAGGATCGTAATCAACAGGTCGGAGGGCATAAAGCATGAACATTCTCAAAAAAATACTGCTTTCACTTGCTGTACTGGTCATTGTTGCAACCGGCACAGCGTTGTCATTCGTGCCGTTTTACAACAGAACACCATTCCGCATCAGCGTTGGAATCATTCTGGCAGTAGTTCTGTATATCGGTCTGCTGAAAAGTCTTGTGTGGAGGAGAAAGAAATGAATCGCTACGATGACATTATAAACCTTCCGCACCATATTTCTCCGACACGGAAACAGATGTCAATGCATGACCGGGCAGCACAGTTTGCCCCGTTCGCCGCACTGGTCGGATACGATGACGCCGTTGCTGAGACCGCCCGTCTGACCGAACTCCGTCCGGAGCTGGACGAACAAGAGCAACGGATAATCAATGAACGCTTGGCGTTCATCGCTGACCACATCCACGAACACCCAGAAGTCCGCATCAAATATTTTGTGCCGGATGATCGTAAAAGCGGTGGGGCAATTGTTGTGACTTCCGGCAAGGTCAAAAAAATATCTGCCACAAACGGAACAATCGTTATGGCAGATGGTTGCATTATTCCTATTGCAGACGTGATGGATATTGTGATATAGACAGGCGCACTCGCTCTTCCTGCGGTCTTTCGGGCTTTGGCGTGCCTCCGGAGTACAGGAAGAGCGAGACCTTTTTGTTATTCGTCTATATCCTCCTCGTCATCACTCGGAGGATTAATAAGTTCTTCCAATTGTTGTATCAATGCGTCATATTGTTTTTTCTTTTCTGCATTGGGATTTGTTGCAAGTTCATTTTCAATGGTAGATGCTTCAGCGATAATTGCCTCTGCCTGCATCATAAAATCTTCTGAAATAAGTGGGGCATATTTATCCAAAGTCTGTTTGTGTTTCAGACTTTTTAATCCTCCTGCAATTGCAGCAACGAGTCCCAATCCCACACCACCGACAACAATCGCAGCTCCATAAACAGGCAAACCTCCCATAGCCGCAAAAAGAAGGGAAGAATGTTTGAATCTCTTGCGTAACAATTCCAGAGCTTTGCGGTAGACTGGCTTCAGTTCACCATCTGCGAGTCCGAGTGTAATCCAAAGGGCAAATGCACGACGGCTGGGAATAAGCATTCCTCCAAAAGCTTCACAATAAGGATCACATTCAGCAATAAATGTAGCGAGGAGTTCATCTTCAGTAACATTTTTTCTGATATGTGCCAACTTCGCATTCAATCCTACAGCATGGGCTGATACATCGGAAGGCTTTTTGCCGAGACTTGCGGCAATCTTTTCAAAACAAGCCTCTTGTTTTCCTGTAAACCAACCATCAATATTAGCAAGCAAATAAGCCACATCCAGTGCCGCCATAGTACGGCGTTCCACCCGTTCAGCATTGTTGACATTGATTGCATTGACGATGTTTCCAGCGTTGAGTTTTTTTACTGTTTTTACTGCGTTTTTGCCTGTCTGCTCAATGTCAATTGTGCTGACTTTTTCTGCAACTTTCAAAACAGCATCTACGATTTCACTTCCACTCATTTTCAGTTCTCCTTTGTAATTAGTTTGTGGGTAATAAACATTTTCTCTTGCGTGATACGCAATTTGTGTACAATATTTTTTATAAAATCCTTTCTTGCTTTCAGTTTTATTCGAAGTTTTCAATTTCGTTCTCTTTGATCCAGCTGGCTGGAGTGTAAGTCAGGATGCGGCGTTTAAGTTCATTGTATTCCAGCTGGCTGTGTTCATCAAGCATTTGTTCGGCTCTTGCCATACAGCTGTGCATATCATATACCCTGCGGAAAAGCCAATAGTACTGACTGTTGCCGGTTGCGGAACTGGTCGGTGAAGCGGACGGAGGTGCGGCAACTGCGCCGGAAAGCGAGGCTTTGGGGGCGTATCCCTTGATTTCGTTGACGATCTCATCATCCTGATTCTTCCGACATTTGACCACAATAGTCAACGGCAGATTGTGCAACTCAATGGTATCACGGGGTTGCATAACATTAACTGCGTGACAAATCGCGGCAAGGTCGGCACGTGCGATGCGGACCGCTTCGGAATTGGGGTTGTTCATGTTCAACCGCGCCCAGAGCTTGCGGTTCTTGTGAAATTTCCGGATGGTGTGTTTTTTCTTATGCAATCTTTAATAAAAACTACCAAAATAATCATGTTTTCGCTTGACAAACGATTTTTCTGGTGTATATTAAATAATATCAGCAGAAAATGGTTCTGCTTATTTTTTTTGAAAAATACACAACCAAAATGATAGAGATTAGGAGAATTGATTATGGACAACAAAAATTATCGACTTGAAACACTGGCGATCCACGCCGGACAAGTACCCGATCCAACGACGCAGGCACGGGCGGTTCCGGTGTACCGGACGACCGCTTATGCGTTCAAAAGTTCGCAGCATGGAGCCGATCTTTTTGCTTTACGCGAAAGCGGCAATATTTACGCCCGGTTGATGAACCCGACTGAAGATGTCCTCGAACAGCGGCTGGCGGCTCTGGAGGGCGGAAAAGCGGCAGTTGCAGTATCTTCCGGAACGGCAGCGATTTATTTTACCATTACCAATATTGCCCGGCAGGGCGATGAAATCGTTGCTGCCAACAATCTTTACGGCGGAACGTTCACCCAGTTCGATGCCATTCTGCCGCAGCAGGGGATCAAGGTCAACTTCGCTCCGGTAAATGATTTTTCAGCGGTTGAAGCAGCCATCAATGAACGTACCCGTGCCATCTACATTGAAACTGTCGGTAACCCCGCATTGGATATTGCTGATATTGAGGGCTATGCCGAAATCGCTCAAAAATATCATCTGCCGCTGGTGGTGGATTCCACCTTTACGCCGCCCACTTTGCTCCGTCCCATTGAACACGGTGCAAATATTGTGATCCATTCCCTTTCCAAGTGGATCGGTGGACATGGGACTGCCATCGGCGGAGCGGTGATCGATGCGGGGAACTTTGATTGGAGCGATCCGAAGTTTGTCCTCTACAATGAACCAGACCGCGGTTATCACGGCTTGCGTTTTGCCCGCGATCTGGGCGACGGCAACGCGATTGCTTTTGCCTTGCGGTTCCGGACTGTTGCTCTGCGTAATCAGGGTCCGACCCTTGCGCCGGATGCAGCGTGGATTTTTCTGCAGGGCTTGGAAAGTCTGCCGTTGCGAACGGCTCAGCACAGTGCAAACGGTCTTGCGGTGGCGGAATTTCTGAAAAATCATCCCAAAGTTGCATGGGTGAAATATCCGGGATTTGATCCGCTGGCAAAGAAATATCTTCCTAACGGTGCTAACGGCATGGTAGTTTTCGGAGTCAAGGGCGGTGCAGCAGAAGCCCAGAAACTCGTTGATAATGTCGAACTTTTCACCATCATTGCCAATGTGGGAGATGCCAAGAGTTTGATTATTCACCCCGCCAGCACCACCCATTCCCAGTTAAGCGAAGAAGATCAGCTCAAATCCGGTTTAACTCCGGAACTGATCCGTCTTTCCATTGGCTTGGAACACAAAGACGATATCATCAATGCTCTGGATGAAGCTCTGAAACTTATTTAAAACACTGATTTCCCAACGGGAGGAGTACTCCCGTTTTTTTTATCAAATAAAACACTACCGCAACGGTTGTGTTTATAACAGGAAAGGTTCATTTTATGACAGGTTTTTTCCGAATGCGATGTTGTTCTCCCGAAACAGAACCATACTTACTACTCAAAAAAAACTATCAAAGGAATTTTAAGCATGAAAAAGCAAAGTATAATAAAAGTATTGCTGCTGACGGCGGTGTTTTCTTCGCTGCCGCACCTTTACAGTTCTGAACCAACAGCAAATCTCCGTACGATCCGTTTGCTGCAGGATGATGGACAAATTCGTATCGCCAGTAAACTTTATGAACTTAAACACGCCAGAGCATCGGATATCCGTCCTTTCATCGAAGCAGCGGTCAAGCGTTACAGCAGTAATTCCAAAGTGGAACGGGTCAATTACGCTAAAGGTAAAGAACAGATGTTGATCGTATCAACCGGAATTGATTTTATTCCCTATGTAGATGAATTGATTTCCGGACTCGATCAGTCAGTCAAACCGGGAACAAACGGCTCTATCATTGACGGAACGGGAATCACGCGAATTACATATACTCCCAATTACCGTGCCGCAGAAGATATTGTGCGTATTGTCAATACGGCATTGCGAACGTCAGAGGGAATGGCGTTTTTGAATAAAGATACGAACATCATTTATTGGAAAGATGATTATCAGGCGGCATTGGCGACTCTTGCCTGGGTAAAATATCTTGACCGTCCACTACCTCAGGCTAATATCAAACTCAACTACTATGAAGTGCGGGAGAGCAAACTCCGGGATATAGGTTTGGATTATCTTGCATGGAAAAATGGGCCGGGACTGAATCTCTTTGCCGCCGGATTCAACGATGGTAAACTCATCTCGGATGAAGCTGTCTGGCAGTTTGTCAATGGATTGGGGAAGTTAGCGGAACTTACTGAAAATTTCAGTTCCTCATGGGGATACGGAGCATTTTTTACTGCGCCCTATTTTGATTTGAGTTTTGTTCGTCTGCTGCAGCAGTCCGGCAATGCAAAATTACTGGCAACTGCGGATTTGACCTTTGTCAATACGGCAGTATATGATGCTCCTGAATTGAATACTCACCTGCCCAAAGTTTACACCACACAGCTTTCTCCCGGATATGGGACTGTCAGCAAAGACGAAAATGATAAGAGCAGTATTATTTCAAACCCCGGCAGTATTTTGACTCTGACAATTTACAACCCGGTGATCTGCTTTGGTGCCGCCGCTGATGAAATCAGTCTCAAAGGAACTATCCCGGCAACAAAAGAGTTTTATCAAAACAGTAAGGGCGGTGTCGTTTTTGCTTATAACCTTCGCTCGCAAACAGTCTCTGAACGAAGTAACCGCGGCGAGGAATTGGGAAATGCAACAACAGTCAGCGGAGAATTGACATTGGGGTTCAAAACCGAAAAACTTCTTGCAAGTTACATTCGGGAACAGGATGTTGAGCAAACTGTCGGGATACCATTTTTAGTGGATATTCCCATACTGAAATACATTTTCGGAACCACAACTTCCATCAAAGAAAGAACTTATATCATTGTAACAGCTCAAGCAGAATTGGTGCATCCCGCCGAATACCCATCTGTCGCGGCTGCACGCTGAATAATAAAGAGGTCATATCATGAACTTTGAAAAAATATTTTTATTGCTGCTGACGGCGTGGAGCGTATCGCTTTATGCTGAAAACATTACGCTGACTCCCAAAGCGGTTCCCGGGATCGTCAAAGCGGACAATCACCAGGTCAGCGATGGGTTCAACAGTACAACTGTTCAGGCACAACTGCGGGTAAATGTCAAGGATTCTGAAAATGCAGTCCGGTTTGTCCGCACCAACACCGACCCGGTAGTGCTGACCAAATTGTATCGTCTGAAACACGCAGAACCTTACGCTTTACGCGGGTATCTGTTGAGTGTGGTACAAGGCACTCAGATCAGCGGCAATCCGGTACAGGTGGATGCAGTTAAATTTGTTAACGGTCAGGGAGTTTTGCTGGTTTCTGCAGAAGATTACCGTTTTCAGCAAAACGGCAGCGGCAACAGCATTGACGAGATCATCGAAAGACTGGATAAACCCGGTATCGGATTTTCCAGCGGCAGACCTAAATTCATCTATTTTCCCAAAGTCAATTCAGCGGCAAATCTCCGCGAAATGCTCATAAATTCAGGAGCCTCTGCCAAAGATAATGAATTTGCCAACGGTATAGATGTTCTAACGGTGGACGGTAATCTGAATGCTCTTTTTATTGCTGCTCCAGCATGGAGTTATAAACATATCCTTGAACAGCTGGAAAAATATGACCGTGTTATGCCTGAAATCCGCATCAGCTACAAACTGCTGGAAGTAAGCAGCGAAAATGATGATAAATTGGGTGTGGATTTTCAAAGTTGGAAAAATAATGACGGGGTGGATTTCTTTTCCACCGGCGGCAGATACCGCAACAACTGGGCCGGCACTTTTGCCGGAGGCATCAACGGATCACATTTCAGCAAAACCGAGTTTTTCAACTTCAACCCCAAATGGAACAGCCGTTACCTGGACTTTTTGAGTTCAAGTGGTCGGGCAAAGGTCGTTACTCAAGGTGTTATTACTGCCAAAAACCGCCGCACATCGGCAATTACAGTTGCCACCGGACTGTTTTACGAAGAACAAACTTTGATCCCGCCAGCTTCTCTCAACAGCAAGATACCTGACGGCAAAGAAAAGCTGCCGGAATCAGCCGATTGGCAGCTGCCTCATGGCAACGCTCAGAACACCGCAGGTTCTGACAGTTTCAGATTTGAATTCAGCGTTGCTCCGGTCATAACAGCCAAGGCATCCACCCTGCCGGTCAAAGTATCAGGAACCAGTTTACAGGGCTGGAACAGCGATGGCAGTCCACGATTGAATGTTTCCAGTTTCAGCACTGAAATTCAAATCGGGAATAATGGAAAAGAGTTTGTGATCGGCGGAATCCGGCGCAGCAATCTGATCCGCAGTACAGCAGGGATCCCGCTTTTGAAGGATATTCCCATTCTCGGCTGGCTCTTTTCCACCGAAACAGAAACGCTCCGGAACTCGGAACTGATTCTGATCGCACAAGTTGAAACAGCTCTGCCATTTGATCAACTGCCGGAAAAATACCGTCAGGATTCCGATGCTGTCAGAGAAAAACTTACCGCAAGTAAAAAATCCCCCCGGAGCAATCTGGGATTTGAACAGTTTGGTTTGGACAGCAATAAAATTGAATAATCAAGGAGGATATAAACATGAAAAAAACTATTACAACTTTGCTTTCCACGTTGCTCGCAACTGCCGTATTGACCGGCTGCGGCAAAAAATCGGAGCTTGATAACGTCAGAATCGGCTATCTTGCCGAACCATCACACGGACTGCACTTTATCGCCAAAGAAAAAGGATACTTTGCAGAGGAAGGGATCAACGCAGAGCTTTTCCAGTTTTCCACGACCGCCGAAGGGTGTGCTGCGGTCAAGGCCAAAAAACTTGATGTCGGTACTTTCGGTACTGCCGCCCCGCTGCTTTTTATTGCCCAGGGAACGGAATTTACCATTTTCGGCGGTATGATGATTGGAGGTCAGGCAATCATTGTCAAACCGGAAAATGCCGGAAAATTCAAAAATTTATCCAATTTCAAAGGTAAAAAGATCGGTTTGGGTAAACTTTCCACCGGTGACGTGATTTTCAGAGGTGCACTGCTGAAAGCCGGTATCGATCCGTATAAGGACGTACAGATCATTGAATTCGGTGGACAAAATGCTGTCGTGGAAGCTGTCCGCAAAGGAGCCGTTGATGCGGGGATCGTCTTCAGCCCGCACTTTTCTCTTGCCGAACAGAAATACGGTATGAAAGTTTCCAATTACATTGCGGATTTCCAGCCGGGGTACACTTGCTGCAGGCTGATTGCCTCAACACCGGAATTCCGGAAAAACCGTGATCTTTACCGGCGTTATCTGATCGCAGAGATTCGGGCGTACAAATTCTACCGGACGAATCCGGAAGAAACCGTGCAGATTTTTGCCAAAGCCCTGAAACTGCCGCCGGAGTTGATCCGCAAAGATACTTATACTGAACGTACTTTTGAAAGTAATCCTGATCCGCTGACCAAAGGAACGGTCGACTTCTGGAATACGATGAAAGAGATCAAGTATCTGCCGGAAAACAGTGTCAATATCCACAATCATATCGATACGACCCTCTATCGGGAAGCATTGGATGAAGTTTTAAGGCGTTACCCCAATGATCCTGTGTATCTGGAAATGGATAAGTTCTTCAAAGCCAATAACTGAAAGTGGTGACAGATTGAAAACGGTATTTTTTACAACACTGCTTTTGTTTGAAATATCCGCTTTGAGCAAGTCTGATTTCTATCTGGCAGCGGCGGGAATTTTTATCGCCGCTGCCGTATTCAGCAAAAGAAAGTTCTCCAATGTCCCAGCCAGGCAGAAAGCTGCAGCTGACATAGGAACGGCTTTGCTGATGCTTCTTCTGCTGTGGCAGTTGAGTACAAGAAATTTCAAACTGCTTGATCCGGTGCTTTTTCCAACGCCGGAGTCGGTATTGAAACTGTTTTTCAGTGAGTTGCCGGAAATGACCAAGGGAATGCTTTCGTCGCTCTATTTGCTGGGGAGTGCTTATTTTCTGGCTCTGGTGACAGCAATTCCTGCCGGATTGTGGGTCGGCAGTTCCAACCGGCTGCGTAATATGATCGAGCCTTTCAGCAAAGTATTGAGTGCCATTCCGCCGATCGTTTACATTCCTTATGCCATTGCATTGCTGCCAAGTTTTGATACGGCATCGATCTTTGTCATCTATTCGGGAGTATTCTGGCCGGTTTTTGTCAGCACTGTTTCCGGAGTGGTCAACATTCCGGAAACCTTGCTGGACTCAGCACGGATGCTGAACCTGAAACGCCATGTGTTTTGTTTTCATATTCTTCTGCCGGGAGCAATGCCATCCATCTTGACCGGGGCGTCGCTGGGGCTGATTTTCAGTTTCCTTCTGCTGACTGCTGCCGAATTGATCGGAGCAACCGAAGGTCTGGGGTGGTATGTGAAAAATTATTCGGACTTTGCCGATTATGCAAGGGTGATCGTCGGAATACTTTTTATCGGATTGGTGATAACAGTGATCAGTACACTTTTCCGGCAGATCGAAAAAATCCTTCTGCGTTACCGGGAGGTGAAAAATGGTTGAATGTAAAAATTTGAGCTTGAGTTTCAATGGAAAACTCATTCTGGATAATATCAATTTCTGTATTGCACAGGGGGAATTTCTCTGTTTGCTGGGACAATCCGGCTGCGGGAAATCCACATTGTTGAGAATTCTTGCCGGATTGCAGAAAACTTCTTCGGGAAGTGCTTTTTTCAACGGTAGAGAAATTACGGGTCCAAACCGTAACTGTTCGGTCGTTTTTCAGGATTACACACTGTTTCCGTGGATGACTGCCGGAGAAAATCTGCAGTTTGCCCTCAAAGCGGCGTATCCGGAAAAAAGTAAAGCTGAAATCCGTCATCTTGCGGAGTCTTATCTGGATATGGTCGGGTTGGGCGGTGTTTTCAACAATTTTCCCGGCGCATTATCCGGCGGTATGCGTCAGCGGGCGGCGATTGCCAGAGCTTTGGCTTTGCCGGGAAAAATTCTGCTGATGGATGAACCATTCGGCGCACTGGATCCGGTGAATCGCGTTATGCTGCAGCAGTTGGTGCGTGATCTGCACCGGGATTCCGGCAGCGGCAGAACGATTGTTTTTGTAACTCACGATGTCGAAGAAGCGTTGTTTCTTGGAACAAAAATCGCAGTTATGGGCAGTAATCCCGGCAGATTGCTGGCACTGGAAAACAATCCTGCTCACGGCAAGGATACGGCAAAAATGCAGACTGCTCTGCTGCGGGAGAAAATCATGGATATTTACCGTCAAGACATAAATGAAAAACTTGAACAGCCAATAACATTCCGTAATGGAAACGGCATTTGAACGAAAGGAAAAAATATGTGCGAAAAAAACTGTAATTTAAGCTGCTCCGAGTGTGCGGTCCGCAACTGCTATCGCCGCGACAGAAAGTATCCGGCATTTTGCCTTACTGAAAGATTCAAGGATGCGGCTGAAATCACCCGCGATCTTTACATGTCAGACACCGTTGACGGACAACTTGCCCGTGCCGCCGCTGAAATCGAAGGCGAATATTACGGCAGATTGACACGCCTGGAAGAAACGATCCGTTTTGCAAAAAAACTTGGGGTGAAAAAACTCGGCATCGCCAGTTGTATAGGGTTGCTCGATGAAGCCTCTCTCTATGCAAAAATTGTGCGTACTGCCGGAATTGAAACTCAAACCGTGATTTGCAAAGTCGGCGCAATCGACAAGTGTGACATCGGTTTGTCCGATGAATTGAAAGTCTGTCCAGGATGTAATGAATCCTGCTGTAATCCGGCATTGCAGGCACAAATTCTCAACGACTGGGGGTCGGATCTTAATGTCATGGTTGGATTGTGTGTCGGGCATGATGCTATTTTCACCCGCCACAGCAAAGCTCCGGCAACCACGTTTATCGTCAAAGACCGGGTGCTGGGACATAATCCGGCAGCGGCGATATACACATCCAAATTTTATTACAAACGCCTTCTTGATGAAAAGACCTTTCCTGAACCCAAATCGAAAAATTGAAAAAATTGAAAAAATTGAAAAACACAAAGGCAAGTCTGTAATCGTTGCAAACTTGCCTTTGTGAGTGTATATTATACGCAGGAGGAACAAGCGATGAAACCTGATGAAAAATGTGTATCTGTTTGCGGACTTTACTGCGGTGCTTGTCCGGCTTTTCCGGAGGCATGTCACGGCTGCTTGTCTGATTTTGTCCGGGATGTATGCAAAGTATGCAAGAATGGGTTTCGCAAATGTGCATCTTCTCACAATGTTGTACGCTGCAATGAGTGTCCGGAATTTCCGTGCAGGCGATTGGAAGAATTCAGTAAAACACCGATCATCAACGGTATTTGCAATCATGCAGAGTGTATCGGGGATTTATTCCGGTTACAGAATATCGGAATAGAGCGTTTTCTGACGGAAAAAGCCATTCAACACACTTGCCATAAATGCGGGCAACGCTTGACTTGGTTTGACTGTAAAACCCATAAATGCTGATATTGCAGTTAAACTTATTGGAGAAAGTATGGATTTACTTGAATTTGAAAAAAGATTTTCAGCCGTTTTAGGTGATAAATATAAAACGGCTGATTTGGATAGGTTCAATCGCTGTCTGATCAAAGAAAAAGCAGATGTCTCTTTTCTGCGATCGATCATACTGGAAAAGCAAATCTATCACCGGACTTTTTTCCAAGTATCATTGGCTGAATTGACGACCATAGAGGAAAAGTTTGAATTTATAGAGTTGCATTTTGATAAACTGCAAGATTGGTGGCACGTGGATCAGCTTTCACAATTCGTGGATAAAAAACTTTGCTTGGATTTTGCTCTGCCCAAAGCCGTATCTTATGTAAAACACCCGTTACCGTTTGCCCGGCGCTGGGGGTATGTGCTGTTTATGCCTTCGCTGGTCAAATTGCCGGATGCGGCAACACAAATTTTTCCTCTTTTTCACAATGACGATGAATATTATGTGCAGATGGCAGAGGCATGGCTGCTTTCGTACCTTGCAGTATATGAACCGGAAAAAACGTTTTCTTTCCTGGAAGAATGCGATTTATCATACAATATTACCGGCAAAGCCATTCAGAAAATCTGCGATTCATTCCGTATTGAAAAACAGTGGAAAGAAAAGTTCAAAACTCTCCGTAATCTCAAATTTAGGGCTTCTCAAAAACAGAAATAGCAATGTAGTGAAGCCCTTTGAATTTTTCCGGAACTTATCTTTTGAATGTATTAAATTTACGCTTCAAAAAGCCAAGTTGAAAGATAGCGTTCCCCGGTGTCGGGCAGCAATACCACGATACGTTTCCCGGCAAATTCGTTGCTTTGGGAAAGTTCCTGTGCCGCATAGAGTGCCGCGCCGGAACTGATTCCGACCAGCAAACCTTCTTTTGAAGCAGCATCGCGGGCGGTTTTTCCGGCATTTTCAGCCGAAACCGTAATCACTTTGGTGATAAGTTCTTTTTTCAATACCTGTGGAACAAATCCGGCTCCGATCCCCTGGATCTTATGCGGTCCGGGATTGCCGCCGGAAAGCACCGGGCTGGTATCCGGTTCAACGGCATAGATTTTTATATCCGGATTTTGTTTTTTCAGGTATTCAGCCACTCCCGTCAACGTGCCGCCTGTACCGACACCGGCAACAAAGGCATCGACTTTACCATCGGTATCACGCCAGATTTCAGGTCCGGTGGTCAACGTGTGATACGCAGGGTTTGCGTGGTTTTCAAACTGCTGCGGCATAAATGAGCCGGGATTGGCGTTGTGCAATTCCAACGCTTTGGCGATCGCACCTTTCATTCCGGCAGCCCCATCGGTCAGAACGATTTCTGCACCATAAGCTGCTGCAAGTTTGCGTCTCTCAATACTCATGGTTTCCGGCATGGTCAGGATCAGTTTGTAACCTTTGACGGCGGCAACCAGAGCCAATCCGACTCCCGTATTTCCGCTGGTAGGTTCGATGATCAAGGCGCCCGGTTTTAACCGACCCGCCTTTTCGGCGGCTTCAATCATGGCAAAGCCGATGCGGTCCTTTACGGAACCTCCCGGATTAAAGGATTCCACTTTTGCAACGATCTCCGCCTTTCCGGGATTGATCTTATTGATCCTGACCAGCGGCGTATTGCCGATTTTGTCAAGAATTGTGTTTGAAACATTCATAATAACATCTCCTTTATAAAAGACTACTTGTTTGGTTGTGTATTGTTAATATACCATATCTTCCAACAAAAATCAAGTTGCAAAACAAAAAAAATCTACTGTTTTTGTAATCTTTCTTGAATTTTCCTGTTTTGAGAATATATTTATAGTGTATGAATGAAAAATAAATAAGGGATTCTGCAATGAAAATTTCGACCAAAGGACGTTACGGACTGCGCATATTGATTGACTTGGCGCATCAGGACAACAGTAAACCGCGATTGATCCGGGATATTGCTCAGACACAGCAGATTTCTGAAAAATACATCAGCCGTCTGGTTATTGCATTGCGGCAAGCCGGGCTGATCCGTTCGGTGCGCGGGGTAAATGGCGGTTTTCATCTGGCAAAAAATCCCAAAGAGATAACGCTTCTGGAAGTCATTGAAGTTATGGAAGGACCGGTTTCTATTGTTGAGTGTGTCAAGTATGAACCGGTGTGTGCCAGACGGAATCTTTGCGGAGTGCGTACGATCTGGCAGCAGTTGAATGGAAATATCCGCAGTATGATGAAAGAGATAACACTTGAAGATATTCTTGAAGCATGCCGACAGCAGAACGGTGAAGAAAACTTTTTTGATTACTGTATCTGATCTATAAAAAATCATTTTTTTTACGTAGTCCGCTTGTATTTTTCAATTAAATGATTATTTTAAATAAGTATTTAAATTTAGAAAAACAAGGATCCGATCATGCAGGATAGTAATAAATCCATTGAGAAAGCCTCTACCAAAGAACGCATTCTTGAAGCGGCCGCAGAGCTCTTTTCCAGTCGTGGGTACGGTGGAACCACCTTGGCTGAAATTACTAAACTTTCAGGCGTAAATATTGCTTTGGTCAATTATCATTACGGAGATAAAGCTGCGCTTTACCGGCAGACATGGGAATTGCTGCACGGTCAGGCATTGGCAAAATATCCGCTGTACGGAAAACTCGGAGAGTCTGCTCCGGCGGTAAAGCGTCTTTATGAGATTATCCGTTCGGATATAGCCCGCCGGAATGATCCGACGATCCGGGAAAATGATTTTATGATGAATGAATTATCCACTCCGACCCAGCTTATGGATGATCTCCATGCCCGGGCGTATGCCCCGCTGCGTGCCGCTCTGCAAGATGCGGTTGCAGAAATTTCAGCCAACCGTTTGAGCGATGAAGACCGCCGGATGGCGGTACTGGCGATCTTTTCCATGTGTACAATTCCGGTCAAACATTTCCAGAATCTGGAAGTAGAAGTTCAGAATCAATATGATGTGGAAACCCGTGCCAGATATGTTTATAACTTTGCAATGGCCGGAATTCTTGATATGCTGTCCCGGAGTAAAAAATGAAAAAATATAAAGTACAAATCGCCCCGGATGAATGTAAGGGGTGTCAGCGGTGTGTTATCGCATGTACCCGGAATGTTCTTGCTATGGGCAAAGAGTTGAACATTATGGGATTTCCCTCTGCAACAGTTCAGAATGACAACTGTATCGGCTGCGGAATTTGTTTTTATACCTGCCCGGAACCGGGTGCAATAACTATCCTCCGGGAGGTTTCCGATGATGTACAGGAATAAAAGATTGCTCAGCGGGAATGAAGCCGTGGTTTACGGAGCATTACTGGCAGGTGCCGATGCATATTACGGTTATCCTATCACTCCGGCAAGCGAAATAGCTCATACTGCCGCTGCCAAATTCCCGGAACTCGGCAGAGTTTTTATTCAGGCAGAAAGTGAGATCGGAGCAATCAATATGGTTATGGGCGGTGCGGCTGCCGGACGGCGGGTGATGACCGCTTCTTCCGGACTCGGGATCAGTTTGAAGCAGGAAGCCGTTTCCTATCTTGCCGGTTCGGAATTGCCATGTGTGATCGTGGATATTATGCGCGGCGGTCCGGGTTTGGGTAATATTGCACCGGAACAGGCGGATTACAATCAAGTCGTCAAGGGCGGCGGGCATGGCAGTTACCGCTGTATTGTTCTTGCGCCGGGTTCAGCGCAGGAAATGTGCGATATGGCAGGCAAAGCCTTTGGACTGGCGGAGCGTTACGCCACACCGGTATATATTCTGACCGATGCGGTAATCGGGCAGATGATCGAATCTGTAATCTTGCCGGAACCGCTCCCGGAGCGTGAACTGCCGGATAAAGCTCTGGCGATTGGCAAAAACCGGAACAACTTCTTTACTTCCATATATCTGGAAGCTGATGAACTGGAAGCTCATAATATAAAACTGCAAAAGAAATATGCTTTGATTCAGGAGCAGGAAGAGTTGAGCGAAGATTATTTGCTTGATGATGCCGAAATTATCTATATCGCTTACGGTATCTGCGGCAGACTGGTCAAAAATGCTGCAGATTTTCTTCGGACAAAAGGTGTAAAAGCGGGTGTTCTGCGTCCGAAAACACTCTTTCCGTTCCCGAAGAAAAGATTGACTGAACTGGTGTCGCAAACCAGGATGTTTATCAGCGTGGAATTAAGCTGCGGACAGATGATCGATGACATCAAACTTGCCATCAACTGTGCCAGACCGGTAGAGTTGATCAACCGTATGGGGGGAAATATGCTTTCGGTTGCAGAAATCGTGGAAAGGACGGAAAAGTTTTTATGAAATATGAAATTGTACATGGCAGAAGCAAAGGATTCTTTGACTCTTTTACACGCCGTCCGGGAGCAATCAAGACTAATATGCACTATTGTCCGGGATGCGGGCATGGGATTCTTCACAAACTGATTGCAGAAGCGATCGAAGATTTACAGATCAAAGACCGGACAGTTTTTATTTCTCCTGTAGGGTGTTCTGTTTTCGGGTACTACTATTTTGATTGTTTCGGTATAAGTGTTCCTCATGGCAGGGCTCCGGCGGTTGGAACCGGTCTCGCCCGGGCAGACGAAAACAATATTGTCATATCTTATCAGGGCGATGGAGATCTTGGCGCAATCGGCTTGAATGAGTTTCTTCAGACCGCCAACCGCGGCGAAAATATGGCGGTATTCTTCGTCAATAACGCTATTTACGGCATGACCGGCGGGCAGATGGCACCGACCACGTTGCCGGGACAGAAAACCATCACTTCGCCGTTGGGGCGTTCGGTTCAGAACGAAGGTTATCCGCTGAAAGTAGCTGAAATGGTTGCCGCTCTTGATTCTCCGGTGTATGTGGAACGTGTTGCTTTGAGTTCCGGCAGAAATATTATGAAAGCCCGCGCCGCTTTGCGTAAAGCATTGCAGAATACTATTGAAAAGAAAGGTTTTTCTTTTGTGGAATTTCTGACCGGATGCCCGGTTAATTTGAAGAAAAATGCCGCAGAAATCAACTCGTTCATTGATGAACAGATGAGTAAATATTTTGTGCCGGGAGTTTATAAAGATATTGCCGGAAACCGTGATCCTATCCGGCGGGATGTGCCGATCCATTCCCCGGAATCTGTCAAACAGGCTCTTTATGCGGCTTACTCGCAGTCAGCCGCAGTCAGGGATTTTTCCAAACTTCCGCCGTTTTTCAACAAAGAGCGGAGAATAAAAATCGCTGGCTCAGGCGGTCAGGGGATTCTTTCGCTGGGTTATATTCTGGCAAATATGGGGAATCTCCGGAATTTCAAAGTTTCCTATCTGCCCATGTACGGTCCGGAAATGCGCGGCGGAACAGCCAATTGCTCTGTGGTGATTTCCAAACAGGAAATCTCTTCTCCTGTGGTGGATTCCAACTGCAATTTGCTGATCGTTTTGAATCAGCAGTCTTTTGACAAATTTCTGCTGGAACTGAAGAAGAATGGTTTCGTGATTTACGATTCCAGCAATGTTACAGTGCACGACTTGCTGCCGACGCAAACAGCCTATCATGTCAACGCCTCGGAACTGGCTCGGGATTTGGGGGATCTGCGATATGCGAACCTGGCAATTCTCGGTGCTCTTTCTCAGCTCATGGATGATTACTTCCTTGAAGAGCCGGACAAAAGTGATTTTGAAGCTGTTGTGGAAGAAGCGATCAGAACCTGCTTTGCAGGCAAGGAAAAACTGATCAATCCCAATATCAATGCCTTTTATCTCGGCAAGCATAAGGCACGTTCAAATTAAAGAAATACAAAGAAATTTTTTGATTTTTTTTCAAAATCTTCTTGACATTCCGCAAAACACCACTATATTAGTAGACATTATGAAAACTATTATGTGCAAGACAATTTTTTTGAATCAGGCTTGGCGTTGGCGGTAATACCGCCGGAACGTCACGCTTTCTTGCACCCGTAAAAAACAATACCCGGCGGATTGAATTCGTAAAGAGTTTTATCCGTCTTTTTTTGTGTAAGCATGCCGCATTCCGGAAGATTTTTCGGAGTGCGGCTTTTTATTTCAACAAACAGCATAAGAGGTCAAAATGGATTACAAAACCTTTGAAAAGTATGCCCGTCAGGGTAATCTGATCCCGGTTTTCCGGGAAAAACTTGCTGATATGGAAACACCGGTTTCTGTATTAAGCCGCTTTGCCACAGACGAAAATGTATTCCTGCTGGAATCCGTGGAAGGAGGAGAACGGTTCGGCAGATACAGTTTCATTGGAATTTCTCCCCGGAAGATTTTTTCCGTTAAAAACGGCACAGCGTTTCTCAACGATACCCCTGTGGGCAAAGGAGTGTTTACGCTGCGTGAAGAACTGAAAAAATATCAAGCAGTCAATGTTCCCGGCTTGCCGCCCCTTTTCGGCGGAGCGATCGGATTCATCGGCTATGAGACAATCAATGAATTTGAAGAGCTTCCTGCGCCAAAAACGCCGTTTGCTGTTCCGCAAAGCACTTTTTTAATGGTGGACGATATGATCATCTTCGATAACATCCATCATACGGTGAAGTTTACAGTCTGTGTCCATACCGACGAATTTTCTTCATTGCATGAAGCCTATGATCATGCAATGAATGAAATCGACAATATGGAAAAACGTCTTTTGGAACCGCCTGCACAATTTTCGTCTTCATCGGTTGCCGCTCCGAGATTTTCCAGCAATATGACGCAGGAGGAATTCTGCAGCATCGTAGACAGGGCAAAAGAACAAATCTGTGCCGGAGAGATCATTCAAATCGTCCTTTCACAAAAATTCAGCACAAAATTGACCATAGCTCCTCTGCAGCTGTATCGGGCATTACGGTTCATCAATCCGTCTCCTTATACTTTCTTTTTCAAGAATAAAGACCATATCCTGATCGGATCAAGTCCGGAAACTATGGTGAAACTGGAGGATAACATTGCTTCGCTGCGCCCCATTGCCGGAACCCGCAAACGCGGTGCAACTGCCGCGCAGGACAGAATGATGGCAGATGAACTGCTCAACGATCCCAAGGAGCGAGCTGAACACCTGATGCTGGTTGATCTGGGACGCAACGATCTGGGCAGAGTTGCCAAACCCGGCAGTGTTCAAGTAAAAAAATTCATGAATATAGAACGATACAGTCATGTCATGCATCTGGTCAGTGACGCAGAAGCCGTACTGGATGACGGCTTTGATGCCTTCGACCTCTTGAAAGCTGCGTTTCCTGCCGGGACTCTTTCCGGTGCGCCCAAAGTCCGGGCAATGGAACTGATCAACGCTTTAGAGTCGGAAAGCCGTGGTGTTTATGGCGGTGCAGTGGGATATTTCAGTTATTCCGGAAACATGGATCTGGCAATTACGATCCGCACGCTGGAAATCACGGGTGATCAACTGACCGTGCAGACCGGAGCCGGGATCGTTTTCGATTCAGTTCCGGAAAAAGAGTATGAAGAGACTCAAAACAAGGCCGCTGCAATTTTCAAAGCGGTCCAACTTGCAGCAAACGATTTCAAACTGGAGAAATGAAAAATGATTTTTGTACTTGATAATTTTGATTCTTTCACTTACAACCTGGTTCATATCCTTTATGCCTCAAGTTCCGAAATCGTGGTAAAACGAAACCGCGAGATCACTGTTGATGAAGTTCTTGCCATGGAACCGCAGGCGATCCTTCTCTCTCCCGGTCCGGGCAGACCGTCAAATGCCGGGATCATGCCGCAGCTTATCCGGAGTGCCGCAGAAAGACGGATCCCCATGCTGGGAGTTTGTCTCGGACACCAGGGGATCGGAGAAGTTTTCGGCGGCAAGGTGATTGCAGCAAAAGAGATCATGCACGGTAAATTATCTGCCGTAACTCATGATGGCAAAGGGCTTTTTGCCGGGTTGACCGGAAGTTTTCAGGCTGTTCGATATCACTCTCTGGCTCTGGATAGAAATTCTCTGCCGAAAGAGTTTGAGATCACAGCCCAAACCGACGATGGTGAAATCATGGGGATCCGTCACAAAAATTTGCCCATAGAAGGGATCCAATATCATCCGGAATCCATATTGACAGCCACAGGAAAACGTCAACTGCATAATTTTATTGAAATGGCAAGGAGCAGCAAATGAAATATTTTTTGGATAAACTGCTCGCAGGTGAAGATCTTTCGGCAATGGAAGCAGAGAGATTGCTGGAAACTCTTACAGCTGATAATGTTTCTCCGGCGCAGGCGGCTGCTGTTCTGACTGCTTTGCGGATAAAAGGAGAATCTGCCGGCGAATTGCTGGGAATGGCAAGACTTTTACGCCGCAGTGCCAAACACATTGATTGCGGCAGCAAAGAGTGTATCGATATCGTCGGTACTGGCGGTGACGGCGGAATCTCTTTTAATGTTTCCACCACCAGCAGTTTTGTTGCTGCCGGAGCCGGAGCTGTGGTCGCCAAACACGGGAACCGGGCTGTTTCCGGCAAATGCGGTGCTGCGGATGTACTTGCGGAACTTGGATTCAATTTGAACACCTCTCCTGAAAAAATGGAATATTCCATTCAAAAGCACGGTATCGGTTTTCTTTTTGCACCGCTCATGCATCCCCGGCTTGGAAAAGTGGCAGCGTTACGCCGGGAACTTGGGTTCCGCACGATTTTCAACATGTTGGGACCTTTATGCAATCCGGCTGAAGCAAGCGGCATGGTATTGGGCGTCTATGATCCGAAACTGTGCGAACTTTTTGCAGAAACGCTCAGAACTCTGGGCGTAAAACGGGCAATGGTCGTTGCCGCACACGATGGCCTTGATGAAATCAGCTGTGCCGTTTCGACCCGGGTCGCGGAATTAGAAAATGGCATCATTCATTGTTATGAATTGTTTCCGGAAATGCTTTTGGGAGATACCTTTCCCACAAGTTCTATTGCCGGAGGAGATGCTGCTTGTAATGGCAAGATCATGAAAGCCGTCCTTTCCGGGGAAGATCGAGGTGCGGCAAGGGCAATCGTCCTGCTCAATTCTGCGGCGGCGATCCGGGCATCGGGGTTGGCTGCTGATATGGCAGAAGGGATCAACCTTGCTGAAAGATCCATCGATTCCGGAGCAGCATTAGCAAAACTGGAACTATTGATCAAGGAGAGCTGCCGATGAACATTCTGGAAAAAATCGTCCGGGATCTGCGGCCGGATCTTGAACGGAGAAAAAGAGAAATTCCTCTTGCTGAAAAGGATTTTCCTTGTGTGCCAAGTTTACGTTCTGCCATGCCGGGGATCATTGCCGAACTTAAAAAAGCATCGCCATCCAAAGGGTTGATCCGGGAACATTTTCCGGTAACAGAGTTGGCAGAATCTTTTGAGCGATCCGGGGCATCGGCGATTTCGGTTTTGACAGAACCGAACTATTTTCTGGGAAGTCTTGATTATCTCAAAGCTGTTTCAAAGAGAGTGAAAATTCCGCTTTTAAGGAAGGATTTCATATTTGACCGCTATCAGATACTGGAAGCCCGCCATGCCGGGGCATCGGCGATCCTGCTGATTGCCGCCATGTTGGAACAAGATCAGCTCCTGAACCTTGCCCGGTACGCTCGGGAACTTGATCTGGATGTACTTGGCGAAGCTCACGATGCAGAAGAAATCAAACACCTGCTGGATTCCCCTGTTACGCTTATCGGAGTCAATGCCCGTAATCTGAAAACATTTGTTACAGATTTGGATTTGGTCACAGAGTTGATTTCCAACATTCCCGCCGACCGTTTTCCCGTTGCCGAAAGTGCCATCACATCAGCAGCGGATATACACCGGCTGCGGCAAGCAGGTGCAAAAGGCTTTCTTATAGGCGAAACATTGATGCGTGCCCCGGTCCCCGGCAACAAATTAGCGGAGCTGCTGCAATGAAAACAGAGGTGAAAATTTGCGGGATCACCCGTTTGGAAGATGCTCTTTTTGCTATCGGCCAAGGGGCTGATTACCTGGGATTTGTTCTGACGGAAAAATCCAAACGCTTTCTGCCGTTATGCCAACTGGCGCAATTTGCCCATCTTCCGGTAAAAAAGGTCGGTGTTTTCGTTGATGCAAACCTTGACTTTATCCGGCAGGCTGTTAAGATCGGACATCTGGATATTGTTCAGCTTCATGGTAATGAAAATGCTGATTTCGCCAGAAATATTGATTTTGCCAAAGTTTGGAAAGCCACTTACGATAACGACTTCCCCGCAGAGCGGCTGATTTGCGATGCGCCGCAGGGTGGTTCGGGATGCCCGGGCAACCACGCTGAAGCTGCAAAATTGGCAAAGATCCGTCCCATAATGCTTGCCGGTGGAATAAATCCGGAAAATGCTGCAGAACTGATCGCTCAAATCAAGCCAGCGGGTATTGATATTGCAAGCGGAGTGGAAAAATCATTCGGTATAAAAGATCACAGCAAACTCAAACAACTTTTTGAAAGGATAAAAAAATGAACACTCACTATGGAAAATTCGGCGGACAATATATCCCCGAAACACTCATGCCGATCCTGCATGAGTTGGAATCTGCCTATCTCGAAGCCAAACAAGATCCGGCATTTCAAGCAGAACTTGCCGCTTTGCTCGCGGACTATGTCGGCAGAGAATCCCCGCTTTACTTCGCACGGCGACTGACAGAATACTGTAAAGGAGCAAAGATTTATTTGAAACGCGAAGACCTCAATCATACCGGAGCCCACAAAGTCAACAATACCATCGGGCAGGCACTCCTTGCCAAACGTATGGGAAAAACACGGCTGATCGCAGAAACGGGAGCCGGAATGCACGGAGTTGCTACTGCAACTGTCGCAGCTTTGCTTGGAATGAAATGCGATGTCTTCATGGGGGCATTGGATGTCGCCCGTCAAGCCCCCAATGTCGAAAGAATGCACGCTCTTGGAGCCGGAGTGATCGCTGTGGAAAACGGCAGTGCGACTTTGAAAGATGCCATGAATGAAGCGATCCGGAATTGGGCTGCTGCCAGCACCGATACATTTTACTGCATCGGGACAGTTGCCGGACCAGCACCGTATCCAGCTATTGTTCGGGATTTTCAATCGATCATCGGTCAGGAAGCACGGCGGCAATGCCTGAATAAAGAAGGTCGATTGCCGGATGAAGTCATCGCCTGTGTCGGCGGAGGCAGCAACGCCATGGGGATCTTTGCCGGATTTCTGGATGATCCGGAAGTCAAACTGACAGGTGTTGAAGCCGGAGGCACAGGTATTGAAAGCGGACTTCATGCTGCAAGTATCAATGGCGGTAAAATTGGCGTCCTTCACGGCTGCAAGACCTACCTGTTGCAGAACAAGGAAGGGCAAATCACAGAAACACATTCTGTTTCAGCCGGACTTGATTATCCCGGAGTCGGCCCGGAACACAGTTTTCTTGCGGATTCCGGCAGAGCAAATTATGTAACGGTCAACGATAATGAAGCCATTGCAGCATTTGATCTGCTGTGCCGTCTGGAAGGTATTATTCCGGCATTGGAATCCAGTCATGCCATTGCCCACGCCATCAAAACAGCCTCACGTTATCAAAAAGAAAACATTATTATCGTCAATCTTTCCGGACGCGGTGATAAAGATATGGAAAGTGTCAAAAACTATAAGGAACTGACAAAATGAACAGATTGCAAAAAATATTTTCCAAAAACAAAAAAGTCCTCATCATCTTTGATTCCGGCGGGGCTCCAAATATGGAAGAATCAGAAAAAAGATTGGAAAACATTATTGAAAATGGAGCGGATATTGTGGAACTGGGGATCCCATTTTCTGACCCGGTGGCAGATGGTCCTGTGATACAGGCTGCTTCGCAGCAGGCAATCGCCAACGGAGCGACGCTGGAAAAAATCCTTGAAATGGCCCTCCGGATACGAAAACGTCATACGGAAACCGGATTGATCATTTTCGGCTATTACAACATTTTTCTGCAATACGGTTTGGAAAAATTTTTCTCCCGTCTGGCAGAAATCAGTATTGATGGTGTACTTATCGTCGATCTGCCTTTTGAAGAAAGAAAAGAACTCCAACCCTTTACGGAAAAGTATCACATTCCGCAGATCACGCTGATCGGACCATCTACAGATTTGGACCGGGCCAGAGTGTTGACAGCTCAAGCAGAAGGCTTTGTCTATTGTATCAACGCTCGTGGTGTAACCGGACTTCGCAAAGAACTTCCTGCAGAACTCGGTGAACGTCTGAAAACCCTGCGGTCAGTTTCCCCGGTCCCGGTTGCTGCAGGATTCGGCATCAGTGATCCGGAAAGTGCCGCAGCTGCAGCAGAACACGCTGACGGTATCATTGTCGGATCCGCAGCCGTTAAATTACCGCTTCCAGAACTTGGAGTTTTTATCCGTCAGTTAAAAAACAAATTATAATGTACACAACTTTTCGCAGATATTCGAGAGAATGTCCCAGAAAGTTGTTTTCATATCCTATTTCATTCTGAGTTTTTCTTTGTAAAAGTGAAGCGATTTTCAGAATTCTATTTCACAGCGAAATTCTCAAGTTTTAAGCTCAAAAAGCGTTTCAGAATGGCGGGTGGCGATATGTAATGTACACAACTTTTCGTAGATTTTCCTGAGAATGTCCCGAAAAGTTGTTTTTTTGTATCTACATGATATTCAGAGTGCAGTCTTATGCAAACAGGGATGCAGAGGTATCACGATCCCGGTTCAAGAAAGTAAAAAACTTTTGAGGTCAGCAAAATGACTTCAATTCTCATAATACCGGCGTTCAATTTCATCTGGAGTAAGATTGCCCATTTTTTGATGAGGGCGCATTCCGTTAAAAAAATCAATGTATTCCGAAACGGTTTTCTCTAACTCTTCAAATGAATGGTAATAACTATTCCGAAGAATTAAAACACCCTCACAAATCTCATCATCGGAAATTGATGCACCCGCTTTATTAAATATCCGCGGTATGCATCCGGGTGAAAAGTTCTGGTTTTTCAATTGTATTTTACGCAAATCGTGCTATATTACACAACTTTGTTTGTATTTCATCTGACACTTAGCGAGAGCTGATGATGGTTGTCAAAGATGAAACGCTGCAACAATATTACGGGGAAATTTAAAATGAACTTACCGGAACGACTCTTTAAATTGCGGGAAAACAACACATCTGTCCGCAAAGAAATTTATGCCGGAATTATAACATTTCTGGCGGTGGCATACATATTGGCAGTCAACCCCGATATTCTCAGCAGTACTGGAATGCCGCGCGGCGGACTTTTTTATGTGACCGCTATCGCTGCTTTCATCGGAACTCTGGCAATGGCGTTTGTTGCCAACGCGCCTCTGGCTTTGGCTCCGGCGATGGGATTAAATGCCTTTTTTGCTTATTCGATTGTGCAGACATTGGGCTTTTCATGGCAGTTTGCCCTTTTTGCAATCGTTGTTGAGGGCGTCATATTTTTCTTCCTGTCACTGAGTTCGATTCGTGAAAAAATCATCAATGCGATTCCGCTTTCGCTCAAATACGCAATGGGAGCCGGTGTTGGAATTTATATAACGCTTATAGCTTTCAAAAATGCTCACATTGTAAAAGCTCATCCCGTAACGCTGGTGACAATACAGAATTTCTTCGGTCCCGATTTTCACACGGCCGGAATTTCTGCAATTCTCGCTCTGGCGGGAATCTTGTTCTCGGCATTTCTCATGCACCGGAAAACTCCGGGAGATTTGCTCTGGGGTATTCTCGGGACATGGGTACTTGGTATTATATGCCAATTGACAGGTATTTATCATGTCGATCCGGCCAATGGATTTTATTCACTGCTTCCGAATTTCTCTTCAACAGCGTTGACCGAACCGTTTTATGAATTTTGCCGTATGTTCGGTTCTGCGTTTAAGATCGACCAGTGGTCGTGTCCAAGATCTGAGGTATCCGGTTTAAAGCTTTTGCTGTCAGCCGATTTTGCAGTGATATGTTTTGCCTTTCTCTTTACCGACTTTTTTGATACCGTCGGCACGGTAAATGGGGCGGTTGCCGGCACTCCTTTGATGAATAAAGATGGTTCCATCCCCCGATTGAAAAAAATTCTGCTTGCAGACTCAATCGCCACTTTTGCCGGCGGTGTCCTGGGAACAAGTACGACTACGACATTTGCAGAATCTGCAGTCGGAATAAGAGCCGGAGCAAGAACTGGTTTGTCGACAATGTTTTGTGCATTTTGCTTTTTAGTGTCATTGCTGGCAGCTCCGATTTTTCTGGCGATTCCAGGCTTTGCGACAGCTCCTGCGCTCGTAGTAGTCGGTTTTCTGATGATAAAATCGATCACTTATATAGATTTGAATGACATTGCCAGTGCCATTCCGGCATATATTCTTATGGTCAGTATTGTATTCACATACAGTATCAGTGATGGACTCGGCTTGGGAGTTATTTCTTATACGGTTCTCAATTGCCGCAGCAAAGGAAAAATAAACTGGATACTCGGGGTTATTTCACTGTTATTTGTGGTAAAATATCTATGCTTTTAATACCCGTATAAATTATAAATTTTGGTGGATGGTGGATTACAATGGAACACATTGAAATTATCAAGACCCCTGATGAAGTAAACGCAAGAATTCGAGAGTTGGGTGCTGAAATTGCACAGCGTTGCGGTTCGACCCCATTGACGATGATCGTCGTTATGAATGGCGGTTTATTTTTCGGGGCAAAATTGGCAGAATCAATAAAATTGGAAGACTTTTATATTGATTCCATTGCTGCCGGAAGTTACAAACGCAATGTCAGCACTGGAGTTGTTCAGTTGCGTTCCGCTTTGAAACTCGATCCCAAGGGGCGAAACATTTTGATTGTGGATGAAGTCCTTGATACTGGAAGAACCCTCAAAGCCATTCAGGAAACCCTTTTGGAAATGGGGGCATTGAATGTAAAAACAGCGGTGCTTGTCGAAAAGAAGCTCGAGCGTCCGGATGGTATTGAACATGCGGATTGGGCCGGATTCTTTATGGACGACCGCTATCTTATCGGCTGTGGGATGGATGCTGAAGAAAAATACCGTCACTACCCCGGCATAGCAGTCTTAGGCTGAGAGAATTTTAATATCTCTCAAATATCAAAAAACGTATTTTTCAGAACAGTATTTTCCTCATATTCAGAGTGCAGTCTTATGCAAACTGGGATGCAGAGGTATCACGATCCCGGTTCAAGACAGTAAAAAACTTTTGAGATCAGCAAAATGACTTCAATTCTCATAATATCGGCGTTCAATTTTATTCTGAGTTTTTCTGAACCAAAGTGAAGCTATTTTCAGAATTTGATTTCACAGCGAAATTCTGAGTTTTTAAGCTCAAAAAGCGTTTCAGAATGGCGGGGGAAGATAAAAAAGCGAGCCGCCATTTTTTTTGCAAAAAATGGCGGAACGAAGACGCAAGTCTTCACTTCACTGTGCCGTCAGGCACAACTTCACATCTTCACGCGGCGTCAGCCGCTCTTCACTGAATAACCGTTACGCCTTGCTTGTGAAGACGCTCCCTGTGGTCGCTTGTGAAGAGGTCAGCTTGCGCTGCCCGTGAAGTTTTCTCGCTGCGCGAGTAGGGATGGTGTTATCTTTTACTGCGCTTCGCTTACACGGCGGCAAGCCGCCTTGAATTTTACTTTTGCCATGCTATATTAAACTCTGAAAGGAGATCATCTTATGGCTGAAAGCAAATTGCGTACACTTTCCATTGACTTTGCAGTGCATATACTCAATCTGGTGAAATTCCTGAAAAGCCAGCACGAAACGATCGTTTCCAATCAAATCGGCAGAGCCGGAACCAGTATCGGAGCAAACATCCACGAAGCGCAAT
>JAFTUS010000076.1 GCA_017466125.1 Lentisphaeria bacterium
AACAAACAACGGCAGAATTGATGCCGTTGCGACGAATGAGGATTTTGTATTTGTTTTTGAATTCAAATTGAATAAAAGCGATGAAATTGCCTTGCAGCAAATCAAAGAACGGGATTATTTCCGCCGTTATATGAATTCCGGAAAAAAGATTTTTCTGATCGGCGTAAACTTCGATCAGGATGCAGGGCAAATCGACAGTTGGACTTATGAAACAGTCTGACAATATGAACCGTTTCTTCCGTCAATCGTGCAGTTGGTGAATTTATTATCTGTCAGGAGTTTGCATATTTGCGGATCTTGGCAAAAAGATCATCGAAAATGGCTTTGCTGTCAAGTTTTTCTGCCCGTTTTATGACATGTGCCGCTTCTCCCTGCCAGGTGCAGTTGTCGGTCAGAATGGGGGCGGGAGCGATTTCCCAACGGAAAATCTCCGGGCGGAGGATCGCCGCGACTGCTGAAATGTCCCAGATGACTTTGGGGGCGTTTTCATCGTAACGCATGTAGTCGGAGAAAATTTCAAGCAGATAATTCCCCACCGGGTTTGAGGGGAGCTGCTCTCTCAACTCCGCAAGCGTAATTTGCAAATCGCTTGCCACCCCGAAACAGGGGATCTGGATCAGCGGGACTCCGCAGGAAAATATTGTTTGCGAAGCAGTTACGTCACCCTGTAAATTAAATTCCCTCGCTTCAGAGTGCGACAGTATATGTCCGCCCAGCCAGACGACAACGGACTGTTCTTTGAGTTCCGGGGCTTTCAGAAGTGCCGATGCCACGTTGGTCAATGCCCCGATCGCACAGATGATGAACCGTTCACCGCGGGCGGCGCACTCTGCTCCCTGTGCGATGAGAAAATCGGCGGCTTCGGACTCCACGGGGGTATGACGGTCGGGCAGACGTCCGGTCGAACCCCGCAGTGCCGGAACATCTTTCTCCTTGCCGGTCATTTTCAGAATACGGCAGATCTCCTGATAACTCTTTTCCATGCCGTCGGCGTAATTTTCGGAACGGTTGTTGTGAAACGGCGCGGCAGTCACACCCGCAAGGCGGATATCTTCCGGAGAATAGAGCGAATAAAGCAGTGCAAACTGGTCGTCGATCTCGTTGTAGGTGTCGGTATCAAGCACAACGGTACAGGGGCGTTTGAAAGAAGAGAGATCAAATTTGTTTTCCATTGTAAACTCCTTATAGAATAATTTTCTGTTACAGAGAGAATATAGGTGTACGGCAAAAAAATACAATCATACAAAATGATACTTTTTTGAATAATTATGACACAAATCAACTTTTTTATGCTTGTAAAACCCGAAAACGGCATTATCTTATGTCAGAAATGCGGAGAATACGATGAAAGCAGAAATTCTTTATGCCGGATGTTATTCAGGGAGAAAAAGTGTGGCAAATCACTTTCACCGGGGGATCGAACTGGTTTATTCTGTTTCCGGTCACTGCGCCAACCGGACTCCGGCAGGAGTGCTGCACGTTCAGCCGGGGGAGGTCATCGTCATTCCTCCGAAACTTCAGCACCGTCAGATCGACTTCGGGGAAGTTGAAACGTTCTATGTCGTATTTGAGTTGACGGGAACTCTTTTTTCGCAGACTTTCCGGGTGGTCGATTTGGGGGGCGATACAATGACGGGAGTCTGGTTCAGGCAACTTTACGAACTTTATAACCGCCACTGCATCGGGGAGTGCAGCAAATTGCTGGAACTTCTGCTGATGCACCTGAATAAACTGGAACAGGAACTGCCGGAGCCGGAGGAGAAACGCCCGCAGTTGCTCCGGAATGCCGCAAATTACATAACCGCACATTTCCAGACCGGGATCGCCGTGCAGGATGTCGCAGAATTCTGCCGGTGCAGTGAGAGTTATCTTAACGGACTTTTTAAACTTTACTACGGCAAAAGCATCTGCCGCTGCATTACGGAACTGCGTTTGTCACAGGCGCGGCGTCTGCTGCTTCACAGCCCGCTTTCGGCAAAAGAGATCAGCGAAGCGTGCGGATACAGCCGCTGCAATTACTTCTGCCGTATTTTCAAACAGGAGCATGGCTGTACGCCCGGAGAATTTCGCACAAGACAGGGCATATTGGATTATTCGCAGGGACAAAATGATAAGTGAAGGTCAATTTTGCTCCAGGCGGAAATAACGGCACAGTTCGTCGAAGCGTTCAAGGGAGTCTGTACCGAATTTTTCCATGGAACGGCGCACCGTCAGAAAATCTTTTTCCTGCATGTCGCCGGATTTTGAGAAAAATTTATCGGCAAGCGTAAGCAGTTTTTCTTCCGGCGTCTCCGGCAGAAAATCCCGTGGCGGCAGCGGGAGAGATTGCCGTATGATCTCCTTTGCGGCAAGGCCGCTGCCGGTGTGTCTTTCGCAAATACGGGCGTATTTTTCCAGAGCCGGGAAATGTTCCCGCAGCATTTGTGCGCCCAGTATGCCGTGCCGTATATAAGGCTCATTGCCCATACAGAGAATGGAGGGCGCATGGCATTTGCCGATGCCGATATCATGGAGCATGGCTCCGCAGATCACTGTTTCCGTATCGACGGATACGCCCGATGCGGCGGCGATTTCCAAAGCCTTGTCCCTGACCTGTGTGCTGTGTTTTATCAGCAGTTCACGGAAAGGGGTGTTTTCGGGATAAAAAAATCGTATGATTTCAAAAAACATATACTCTCCTGCTGTTACAGTAATATACAGCCTGAATCGGAAAATAAAAGCCCCAGAAGAGTAAAAAACATATTTAAAACAGAAAGTCCCCTCTGCTCAAAGTCCCGATAAAACCTTTTGCATTTTTCCAGTTGTGTGCTATATTATAAAAAACAAACAAACAACATATCAGGAGAAATAAAATGAAAATAGCAATTACTTGTGAAAACAATCAGGTTTTTCAGCACTTCGGACATACTCCGGGGTTTGCTGTGTTTGAAATCGAAGACGGCAAAGTCGTCAGTCAGAAAGAACTCTCCTCCGGCGGAACCGGTCACGGCGCATTGGCAACACTGCTGGCAGAGGCGCAAATCGATCTTCTGATCTGCGGCGGCATCGGCGGCGGGGCGATCAATGCCCTCGGCAACGCCGGGATCGAAGTCGTCGGCGGTGCGGCGGGCGATGTCCGTGAAGTCGCAGAAGCCTTTGCCGCCGGAACATTACAGGTTCGGGAGGACTTTCACTGCAATCATCACCACCACGGGGAAGGACACTCCTGCGGCTCTCACTCCTGCGGGTCCAATTCCTGCGGTCACTGATTTATCGGGAAAATAAGAGTATATGGCGTCGGGGGAGAAAGGGAAACCTTTTTGAAAAAAGGTTC
>JAFTUS010000007.1 GCA_017466125.1 Lentisphaeria bacterium
GTCACAGCCAAAAACGGAATAAAAGGGAGCGTAAAACGCGACCGGTTATGCCGGATTTTGGCTTGACTGCGAAAGGGTTCGGATGTACCACCCTGTCCACACTCGTTTTTTTCATTTTTTCATACTACTTTTGACACTATCAAAATCTTTGATTTCCGGATAAAGAATAAGCAATTCAGTTTTAACATCATCTGAAAACGCTTCCCGAACCGTCTGTGGACAAAACGGCAGAAAACGGATTTGTATTTTCAACAAATCTGACCAGTTTTCAGTTGACAACAGTGAAAAATCGCAATATCCCGCCAGTTCCGGATGTTCTTCAAGCACAACTTGCCAGTTATTGCCGGAAAATTTCTGCCACGGAGATAATATAGCATATTCCGGTTTGATTTGCAATATCTTTTGCCAATGATCCCCGGAAAGACTTTGTAATTCGTCAACACTATTATGTAAAAGTCAAGGGTTGATTCCCTTGTTTTTGTTAATTTTTTTTATTTTTCTGTTTCAAAGCAACAAAAATCCTGTCTGCATAGTTTCTATGCAGTATCATTTTTACAGTTTTATCTGCTGCTTTCCGTAATTTAAATAGGATACTATTATTGGCAACCGAAGAATACTTCAAGTATTCGACCTTGCATTTTGCTGTTCTCTTCAAAAAGCGGCAATCGCAAACTGTTGAACAGGAGCATTTTGCTCAAGGAGAAAACGGGCGACTTACCGCAAAAACCGAACTCTTGTTACATACAGCAAATAGAGTCAGATTTCCAGCTCTCTTGCCAACTTGCGACAGTCTGCCCGGTCATTCTTATATTCGCGATCTCGTCCACTGGTCGGCACATCTGCCGGATTGATCACAATATTAAGTATTCCCAATGCACACAACGCCCGATGAGCTTCAAAGCCACTGAAACCGGCTTCGGGTTGCTGCGCAACTCTTCCGGCTTCGTGATACTACGCCGTGACAAGCCGCCGTGGCAGGCTTCACTTTGGCTTCGCCAATTTCCGCTCTGGTCTTCGCCGATGGCTTGCCCGGGCGTAAAAAAGCAACCAAATTTCTTTGGTTACCTTTGTGAAGCCTGTTTTGTAAGAAAAGAGCTCATTTCACACGTTATTCATTTAACAATCAGATTGTTAAACGATGCGATTTTCTTTCCATCTATCTCTATATCCTTATCTGTCGGATTTGAAAGCATTATCGTCCCATCGGAATAAGTCGTTTTCAATGCTCCGTTAGACAGAATCTCATAATCCTCAATAAATTCGTACTGCAGGTCTTTGATACTCTGGTAGAAATCATAGTCCTTCCGGATCGCTGCAACATCTTTTCGGAACTGTTCCTGTGGAAAATAGCGCAGATCTTCATTACCCCACGGGTTTTCTCCGACAATGAACCGGGAGTTTACATAATTCAGCGGACGTCCGCCCCAGGCGTAATTCATGACTTTCAGCACATAATCATTCTTGATATTGGCATTGACCGATGCCGCAAAACAGTTATAAAGCACGATTCCGTGATAGACGATGTTCCAGAAAGGGATATATTTATCGCACATGGGGTGTTCCTTCGGCTCTTTGAAGAAAAATGCCGCATAGAGTACATAATCCAGCGCATCCATTGCAAAATCCCAACTGCCCTCCGAACCGGAACAGCCAATCGCCTCCTGTGCTTTTTTCAGCATCCGGCAACGCCATTGAGCGACCTCTTTCCGGTTCAGTTTATGTTCAGGGTGATAACAGGGATAAGGCGGGTAGATGGAAAATACATCAAAGTAGTGTTCACCGTAAAAGCCGAGTGCTTTCAAATCTGCCATATCCTGATCAATATAATTCCGGCACGCCATTTCAGGACAGAGCAGATAGGATTTACCCCCGCCCCAGTTGCCGCCGCGATGGTCACTGCCGTCTTGGCGGCGCAGAACGTAATCGTGTTTGAAGCGCCCGCCTACGCTGTATCCTTCAATCAGATTGGTGTGGGCTGAAATCATATATCCCAGTTTTCTGGTACGGGCAACAAGTTCTTTCAACTCTTCGAGCGTACCGCATTTGGGTTCTACGGGGAAAAGGTCGGGGAAACGTCCGTCGTGTCCGCCCGCATTCCAGCCGACCAGACAGAAATTCACTTTGTCGATGCCCTGTTTGTGAAATTCGGATATGATGTCATCCACATCTTTGAAAGTCAATTCAGCATGAACTTCCGGTTCATTAACGCCGATGATTTGATCATCGACGGTTGAGGGAACCGGTTTCCACGCCAGCCGGATGCGGCATTCGATGGTGTCGGCGTACTCTTTGAGAGCAGGACGTTCGGCGGCTTTGTCGCGTAAGGTACGGCAGTTGCCGTTATCCAGTTGGAATTTTCGATAGGCCCGAGCCAGTTCCGGATACCGGACGTCACCGTGAAAATGCAGGAACTTGATCTCAATATCTTCATAGGCTTCTGCACCGTCCAGTATAAAACGGGGATAAAGATAATATCTGCCGTCCCGGACTCCACAGACAAGCGAATAATCAAATTTCATGCCGGTAACGATAGCAAGAATGGTATGGCCTCCGTGCCGACAGGCATAAATCGGCATCGAACTTTCAGGAAAGATTTTTTCGCCATTTTCGCGGGGACGGAAAAATGTGAGAGAAGAATAATGAGAACCCTCGACACTCGGGATCAGCATAAATCCCTCATCGCCGACATTTGCTGTTAAATACTCCGGCATCACATCCAGATATTTCGTATTATCGGGAATTGAGTTTTTTCTGATAATCAGGCTTTCTTCCGGTTCGGCTATTGAAATATCCTTAACGGTGTCATCCAATAAAACACAACGGATCAACTGCATGATTTTTTCCTTTCATTGATTTTTATTTCAGGCCAGAGACAGGGGGCGTGAATGGTTTCCGGAAACTCCGGATATGAACTGATTTCCGGAACTCCGTTTTGATAACTGTATCTGGCAAAAGCGAAGTGAGCACCATCAGCCAAATGACCATTGAGCGGGATAATCAATTCACTGAACCATAATTTTTTTCCATGGTCGATATGATTTTTTACCATCAATCCAAGTTCGCAAATTTTCTGTTCATGCGGAATAGTGCGAAAAGTCCGATGATCCTGAATATGCAACTGCAGGCGTTTCCCTTCCGGAGTGGAATGAAACTCATAGTAATCTTCACGATCCGGATACGAGAAAAAAAGTTCAAAA
>JAFTUS010000077.1 GCA_017466125.1 Lentisphaeria bacterium
CACAGCCAAAAACGGAATAAAAGGGAGCGTAAAACGCGACCGGTTATGCCGGATTTTGGCTTGACTGCGAAAGGGTTCGGATGTACCACCCTGTCCACACTCGTTTTTTTCATTTTTTCATACTACTTTTGACACTATCTTTGATTTTTCTGTCTTTGTTTTTTCGGGCAAGCAACACTACTTTCTTCTTTTGTTTACCGTCCTTTCTTTTTGATTTTTTTTCAGGCTGATCATCAGTAAAAATTTTTTATGTAACCTCCTTCTTGGTTGAATTTTGAAAATCATTTTCCGAAAACGGATAAGATATATATTCCGGTTCTGACGCCTCCGGCGGACAGGCTTTTGCTCTGGGGTACGGGGCGGGGATCGTTTCTGATGCTTTGATCCACTCCCCTGCCCTGAATTCCGCCAGAGCCTTGTTTATTCTTGCGGCAAAACGTTCCGGCGCACCCTCGTCAGCGAGCGCACAGCGAACCATGCGGCGGATGTGTTCTGCTCCGTAAACAAGTTCCGGCATCAACGGGTCGATCATGGCGGCATTGCCGGATTTGACCGCATCACGGAAACTTTCTTCCGAAAAACCGGGCGCATAAACGACCGTGCAATTCAAATTCCCCAACATTCCGGTATGGGTGTCGGTACTGCCGGTCATCACCGGGAGTTTGCCTTTGCCTTCGATCCGCCACTTTCCGTAAAATTCAGCATTTCTTTCAACAGCATCAAATCCGGCAAGGGTGAAATCATTGTACCAGTAATCTGAAAAAGCAGTACCGTAGGTCAATGGATGATTTAATTGCAGTACCGCATTCATTTCCTCTGCCTGACGGTGGATCGACTCCCATGAAAAACGTTCATCAATACGTTTTGAAACCGGATACACGTTGATATGATAACGCGGAGCCATCGTCACCTCCTCTCCGGTAAAAAACGTCAAAGCGCAGTTGTTTTTGCGGCAGTTCTCCGCCAGTCTGACCGCACCGGCAATCTCGTCATGATCGCTGATGACCAGAAAATCAAATCCGGCAACCGGCATTTGGGCAAGAAGTCCGGCGGGGGTGGTCTGTCCGTCTGAAAAAATCGTATGAGTGTGAACATCCCCTGTCCGCAAATCCTGTGCGGCAGCAAACTCTTCCTCACTGGCCTCCGGCAGAGTTTTCATACGCAAGACGGCGATTTCACGGGCAAACTCTTTTGTCAGCGGTTTTCCGGCGAGGATAAATTCAATAAACCTGCGTCCGGCTTCTGATGCTGAACCGAAAAGCACATCATTTCCCCGGCGGACGATGAGAAATTCCCCCGGTAAACCGTTTCTGCTGTGCCAGAAGTGGGAAATCGCAGGATAATCCGGAGTTCCGGCGATCAATGTCCTTTTGAATTCATCGCGCTGCTCAAAAGCGATTTCCGGCAAATCTTTTCTGCGGGCAAGATCCAACACTTTCTGCCGAACTTCCTTTGGAGCATCCGGCATGATGCAAACCGCCGTTACGGGAAATGACAATGCCTTATCCACCGGCATACGGAAAACATGCCCGGGGCGGTCAGAGGAATAGAGCGACAACAACCGGTGTACTTCCATATCCGAACGCAAGCCGTCACCGGGCAGATGACCGCTGACTTGCAGCACCTGATCGGCTCCGGCGACTTCCGGAGCGGGTAATTCCTCCGCATAAGCCGCCAGCGCACGAACCATGTTTTCCGCCTCCGCCAAACCGGAGCAATGGTGAAGTTCTGCACTGATACAGGGAATATTTCCCCACGGCAGTGTAATTACTGTAAAATTCCTTTCAGCGGGCCGCCCTCCCCGGCTGTAACAGATATTCAACTGAGCATCAAACCCGCGGTTCAGTTCCAGATAACGGAACTTTTCCGGTACAGCCTCCGGCAGCGGGCGGTCTTCCAGCAGAGCCAGCCGGGTTTCACATTCTGCGATCGCCTCTGCCAGTCGGTTGCTGTTCATACTGCCCGGCGCGGCTGCCATCCGGAGAAATTCAACGGCAGAGATAAGAGCCATCCAGCCGATTTTACGGTTTCCGGAAATCGCATCCCACTTGAGAGACGAAAGAGTATCCAGCAAGTTTGCAAGGGAAACGGTCTCTTTTACAACACAGCCCGCTTTCTCTCCATTCCGGTATCCGGTAAAAACCATGCGCAATGCCGCTGACGGCATTTTTGCCAAACCGTCAACGGTAAGAGTTTCATCCGTTGCAAGTTCATAACGGCGCAGTTCACTGCCGGAGAAATCCTGCAATGACAATATGCCTCTTTCCAGACATTCCGGCATCCGCAGTTGTATATCGAAACTGTTTTCTGCAGTCATGCCCGGAACGGTCGGGTTCCAGAGGAGTTCAAGAGAACGCTCCGGATTTTCCGCCTCTGTGCCGCACAAACGGAACAGAGGATGATCCACCGCCGATGCACTGGGCTGCGGAGCCTGTTTCAGCGTCGCCCGTCTGCGGGGATAAGCCTCACCGTCCCGCCGGTCATAGTCGTTGCAGCTGATTTGAAGCCGGATCAGTTTTTCCTGCCGGAGATCATATCCGCCAAAGACACGATACGGAATTTGCAGACGGATCTCGTAACCATATTCAGTCCGTTTCCCCGCCGCTTGAAATTCGATATCCGGAGCATAAGCACTGTCCAGCAATGTAAAGGAGCGGATATTCCCCTCTGCATCGGGTGGTGACAAAATCAGCTGCAACCGTTCAAAGGAGTGGTCGGCAGTACCGAACATCCTGCCCGCCGGGGCTGCGGCGAAGAATTCAACACAATCCTGCATCCACAATTCCCACAACTGCTTTTTCTCATTGATGACCTCTGAATCGGTTATATCAAAGAGAGCGCACAGCCCGTGACGGTTATACCCCAACGTGACTTTTGCAGAAAAATCCTCTCTGCCGCGCCAATCTGCGCAATGGGCAAAAGCCTCCCTGCTTTCAAAAACAAAAGCGCTGCTGTTGAAAGCGTTCTGCGGACAGGTAAGGAAGTCGTCCGCAACCGGCAGAAGAGAAACAGCCGGAAGATTTTTCTGCTTATCACTCATTATTTTTTCTCCGGGATAATGTGATAACCGGCAATTCCTTTTGCGAATTTGAAATTATCAGCCTTGAAAGTCACGACATTGCCTTTCATCTGTGACGGGATCTCTCCGAGGATCTCTCCCTGGAAGTCCACCGCTTTTACAGTTACTTTTCCTTTTACTTCAAGCGCAATATCAGCAGTACCGCGGCGCATCAGCAACTTGCCTTTACCGATGGACTCCTGACGGCGGAGGTCTTTATCGGCGAAACGGAGTCCGGTTATAGCAATATCCGTGGATTGCAGCAACAGAATGGAGTCGCTCTTCTTCAGCGTTTTACCGTCAAGAGAGATCGCCGCAAAAGTCTGGAACATATTGCTCCGGGAAACCTTCAATGCACCGGATTTTGCCTGAACTTTTTCCGGCAGTGTCACCACTGCGGAGCGGGGCGTGGAGATTTCAAGCAGTTTTCTCTTGGTATCCATACGGATCTCTCCGGTCACGCTTTCGGCAATTTTTTCCTTCTGGTACTTCTTATATTTTTCAATCGCTGTTTTGTCGGTGATCTTTTTGTGATCGACCACACCGGAAACCGGACGGTCGTCGAATACGGCTCCGATCTGCGTGATCAAGCCGGAGGTCTGCAGCGGCGGATAGCCGTAATCCTGCTGCTTGCTGAAAATATCCCGCGGCACGGTATGCGAAACTTTTACAGGAGCGGGCGTAACGTCTCCCCGCAGATAGAGGGCGGCAATGATACGGTCGCTGATTTGTTTGACAAGATCCTGACAGGATTCAAACACCGCCATTTGCGTTCCACGGAGAGTAACGCGCCAGTCGGAACTGGAAAAGTTGAAGCGGAAAATACCGTCGATGTCATTCAGCGCACAGTAAGCCCCCATGATCGGCCCCTCTTCGGAACGGTGGACGTTGGGCGCACAGAAATCGTATTCCGTGATATAGAATGGCTTACCGTAAATACGCCCTTTCAGCACCAGCAGCGGCACCCAGCCGTGACCGGAAATAATGGAACTTTGGGAAAATGCCATCGGCAATCCCCAAGCCCCCTGCGGGAACATGGGGTGATCCTGATAAATATGATCGTCAACAACATCATAACAGTCGCGCAGCCATGTACTTGCCATGCTTCCGCCGTTATTCGCGCTGGTGATCATGAAACGGGCGCCGAGTTCATTGCGCAGAAACGCCATCATCTCTTTGGAGCGTTTGTAAGCCTGATTGTAGATGAAGCGGACAAAATCAGGATTTCCGGTCGAATAGGTCGGATCGTTTTTCGGATTTTTCTTCAGGAACTTCCGGTACTCTTCGGCAATAAAACGCTGAGAAAGACTGCCGGGCGTGTGGTTCCAGCCATTTCCTATTGTATCTTCATTGATGAGATTGACGAGGATCACGGCGGGGTCTTCGGCAAGAGTCATTCCGGTATAGGGATTTTTATGAGTGAGCCAGTTGCGGGCAAAGGTTTTCCAGTTCTCAAAAGCATCGTCGCAGAAAATAAACGCATTTTTTGCCGCAGTATGTCCGCCCTTGAGGTAGTCGGGGAAACGCTTGAAAACTTCAAGGTTGTCACCAACTTTCAGTTTGCGGGAGGTATACACGTCAAAGGAGATATAAATGCCCTGTTCTTTCAATTTGGCAATAAGGTATTCCATGCGGTCGAGACGCTTCATGTTGATCGTTGTGGAAACCGGAGATGCCGGATCGACCAGTCCGTTGTCGTGGTGGTGCAGACGGACGGCGTTGATCCCCTGCGCCGCCAGATATACCGCCAGTTTTTCCGCGTCCGGCTTGGAAAGGTAGATCGCTGTTTCACACAAATTGACCCCGTTGATGCGGAGACGTTTGCCGGGAGCATTGCTGAATACCAGTTTTCCTTCGGGAGAGACTTTGGGATAACCATACTTGCCCGCAGGCTTCCACTCCGCAGTAAAGGCGGAGAAGTCCATGGGACTGCCCGGTTTGATGTAACGGGTATAGTGGACGGGACGCCAATTTTTATCCTCTTTGATCGTGACCGGAGTTGCTACATATTTGGGCAGCACCACCGGACGTTCCGTAAGGGTGACTCCGGCGATCATCCAAATCGCCTGCGGATTGGCGATCCGGAATGTCAGAGAGACCGGCTGTGATCCGCCGAGTTCAAAACTGGAGGCGTAAAGCCCCACCGTACGGATGGCGTTGCGGGAACTCCAGACGATCTTGCCGTTGCTGAAATCGCCGCCGACCCACCAGTTGCCGACGTCTCTGCTGCCGTTGATCGGAATGGTCTGCGTTCCGCTGTCGGCATAGTGGACGATCACTTCACCGATCTGATTGACGTCCACCCATCCGGCGGCATGGAGCAGAGCCAGCCCCCGGACGTTCAGATTTGCCGGCAGCGGCAGCGTGATTTCTGCGGGAGCCATATCTCTTTCGGCACCGGCGACCACGATCACACTGTTTTTACCGGTTTTCTTTTCATCGGTTATATTGAAGTGAAGTTTCCCGAATTTGACCTGTTTTTCATTAAAAACGCTCATATCATTTCCGGGGCCCTGATCGGTCCAGCCGCCTTTTTTGTCATTGGCGATTTTGTCGGCAAAAGTACGGTTGGCGGCAGAACTGATGTCAATGGCATGGACTTGGGAGGCATCTTTTTCAATATCCAGCGCAAGGGTATCGCCGTTTTTCAGTACGAAACGGACAGAAAAACCTCCGTTTTTATCCCATTTGCGGTTATCCTGGATCGTTAAAAAGACATCTCCGGAGATCTTCACTTTGAGAAAATCACCGTTCAGCAGCGGCAATTCGGCAGAAGTGACCCGTTTGGTCTGCTGCCACATATTTGCCTTGAAAGCAATGGTACGCTTTTTGCCTTCTTCAATAATAATAAGTTTTCCGGCATCATCGGCGGGGATCGCCATATCCACATAGCGGAAACGCAGAGCGGGGGACTTCAACGCAAAAGTCCAACTGCCGTACAGTCTGTTTCCCGCGGCGGAAACGCTCCAGCGCAGTTCACCGGCATTTTTTCCGGCGAGGGAAACAAGGTGTTTCCCGGAATATCCTTTGTCTGCCGCCGCAGCCTTTGCCGGGTGAACTTTCCCCAGTGTCCATCCGGGGGTCGAAATGACCGTCGGTCTGAATTTCAGGTCATCATACCTGAAATGCCCCAAACCATTTATAAGGCGTACCTCATTCCCGGCGGCGGCGAAACATATTGCCGCTGCCGCCAGAATAAAAAATGTTGTTCTTTTCATTTTCACCTCTGTTTATTTTTATTGTTTTTACGAACAGGGGCAGTTGATTTCCGGATAATCAAACGCCCTGAAAACATTTCGGTACGCGGTTTGCTTTTGGGGTTGCGGATGCGTTCCAGCAGCAGTTCCCCTGCGGTTGCCCCCATCTGCATAACGGGGATCTCGATACAAGTCGCAGGCGGAAAACTGTATTCCGACAAAGGGTCATTATTGAAACAGACGACACTGACATCTTCGGGAACTCTCAAGCCGAATTCCGTAAGACAGTGGCAGACCGTAAGATAAGTATTGAAACCGTAAGTCACATAAGCCGTTGCCCCCGCAGCAACGCCTTGCCGTACGACCTCTTCTTCACTGTAATCGCAAGAACCGGCAGTTTCCTGAAAAAACAGTCCGCGCTCCTTGCAGAATTTGAAATAGGCCTCCGCACGGTCGATCACGCTGTAATGGTGTTCGTGAAAAGGCATACGGGGCAAAGATGCCGGACGGTAGGCGTTGACAAAAACAATTTTGCGATGACCCAGTTCAAAAAGGTGATTTAAGGCAAGATTCATATTGAACTCTTCATTTGCACGGACTGCACTGCCGTTGTCTCCGGTAACGCCGTTGAGTACAACGTAGGGGATATTGCTCCCGTTCAGTTCCTGAAGAGACTCTCTGGTGTGAGCATCAACGGCGATCACGCCCGCAACTTTCCAGTCAGGAAGTCCGAAAGAGTGATACAACTCCATCGGGCGGATCAGATAATGAAAAGTGTACCCCTGCCGGTGCAAATTCAACGTGAGGGAGTCCACACCATTGGTAATATTGAACGCCTGTGTGTTGCTCCAGACGGATCTCATGATAATGGCGATTTGCTGGTTATCTTTTTTCCGCATCGCCTGATAAGCCTGATTGGGGCGGTAGCCGCACTCCCTGACATAATCGAGGATGCGCTGGCGCAACTCCGGTTTCACGGTGAAATTATTTCCGGTTCCGCTGATCACCCGACTGACGGTGGAGGGGGAAACTCCAAGCTCTTTTGCAATATCCTTCAGAGTCATAATACCTCTTTTGCAATGTGAAATTTTTAAGCAAACCGTTTGCTTAATTCTGAAATATAATTTATCACCACATTTTTAAAAAGTCAATACCATTCCTGAAAAAAAATCAGAAATTGTAATTTTTGAGGAAATAGCATTTTTTTTCTTGAAATTTCGTCAAAACAACAGTATCTTATGTCCGTGTTATGTTATTTTTAACAGGAGTGAAAAATGACCCTCGAAAAACAACTCTTTTCACCCGATGAGATGACCGGTGCGATCAAGGCTGTCGCAGCGGCGATCGTTTCCAAATTTCCAGACCCGGCTGATTTTGTGCTGGTCGGACTCTACAAACAGGGCGTTCCCCTGATGGAAAAGATCGCAGAAGAGATCTCCCGCCTCACCGGTAAATCCCCACAGACCGGAAAACTCGACATCACCATGTACCGCGATGACTTCGGCAAACGCAGCGGACTGCCGCTGATCCGTGAGACCGTCATCCCCTTCGACCTCAACGGCGAAAATATCATCCTTGTCGATGATGTTCTCTCCAGCGGCCGAACCATCCGTGCCGCCCTCGACGCCCTTACCGATTACGGCCGCCCCGCCCTGATCCGGCTGGCGGTTCTCGTAGACCGGGGCAATCCGGAATTCCCCATCCGGGCGGATTTCGTCGGATTCAGCAACAACTCCCCGGCTGAACATAAAATCGTTGTCCAGTTCGATGACAACGGTTCCCCCGCCGGAGTTTATGAGAAAAATTGGAACCAATCAATATAAAGAGAGATGCCATGGAGTGGACAAGAAAAGATTTGCTCAGCCTTTATGACCTCAGCGCGGAAGAGATCACCTTTCTGCTCGATACCGCCGCTGAATTCAAAAAAGTCAATGAGCGCAATGTGAAAAAAGTCCCCGCCCTCCGGGGAAAAACCGTCGTGAACTTCTTTGTGGAACCCAGTACACGGACAAGAGTTTCTTTTGAACTTGCCGAACAACGTCTCAGTGCCGATATCGTCAATATGCAGGCGCAGGTCAGCAGCCTCAAAAAGGGCGAAACGCTGCTCGATACCGTCCGCAACATCGAAGCACTGCAAGTCGATCTCGTCGTCATGCGCCACTCCGCTACCGGAGCGCAGGACTTCATCGCCAAGCATCTCAAATGCGGCGTGGTCAATGCCGGTGACGGCGCACATGAACACCCGACACAGGCTTTGCTCGACCTCTTTACGATCCGTGAAAAACGGGGCGATTTCAAGGGGATGAATGTGACCATCCTCGGCGACATTCTCCACAGCCGCGTTGCCCGCAGCAACATGTGGGGACTGCTCAAACTCGGCGCAAATGTGACCCTTGCGGGGCCCTCCACGCTGGTTCCAAAAGAGTTTGAATCTGTCGGAGTACGGGTTTGCCATGATCTGAAAGAGGCTGTCCGCAATGCCGATGTGGTCAATATCCTCCGCATCCAGCATGAACGGCAGACTGCCGGATTTTTTCCCAGCACAGGCGAATACGCCAAGTTCTTCGGCATCAATGAGGAAACCCTCAAATATATGAAAAAAGATGCCCTGATCATGCACCCCGGCCCCATCAACCGTGATGTGGAACTTTCCACCGGTGTCGCCGATGGCCCTCAGTCGGTCATTCTTGAACAAGTCACCAACGGACTTGCCGTGCGTATGGCAGTCCTCTTTCTCGTTGCAGGATGTGTCAAAAAATGAGCAAACATTATATTCTGAAAAATGCCCGGGTCATCGACCCCTTGCGCAACATTGATTCGGTCGGCGATATCGCCATTGCCGACGGCCGCATTATCAATCCCGCCGAAGCCGAAACGCCCCAAGTCATCGACTGCTCCGGCAAAGTGCTTTCTCCCGGTTTTATTGACGTACACGTACATCTGCGCCAGCCGGGAAACACCATGGCGGAAACCATCGCTTCCGGTACTGCTGCAGCAGCCGCAGGCGGATTTACTTCCATTGTCGCAATGCCCAACACCAATCCCGCTGCCGACAACGCCGGAGCGATCGAACTGCTCCGCCAGACTGCCGCCCAGCAGGGCGTGGTGAAAGTCCTTCCCTGCGGCTGTATGACCAAAAATTATGCGGGCGAAGAGATGGCTCCCATCGGAGCATTAAAAAGTGCCGGAGTCGTTGCATTGAGCGATGACGGCCGCTGTATTCAGGATCACGCTTTGATGCGCCATATCGTGGAATATGCCAAGAGTTTTGATTTGCCCATCCTCGACCACTGCGAAGATAAATCCCTCGCCGCCGGAGGCGTTATGCACGAAGGGGTCTGGTCGGTTCTGCTCGGAATGAACGGTATTTCCGGAGCCTCCGAAGAGTTGATGATCGCCCGCAATATCATCCTCGCCCGCAATGCGGACTGGAAGATCCACATGCAGCACATCAGCGTAAAGGAGAGCGTTGAACTCATCCGCAACGCCCGCGCCAAAGGTATCAAAGTCACCGGTGAAGCCACTCCGCACCACATCACGCTTACCGATGAGTGCATCAAGAAATACGATACCAACTACAAGATGAATCCGCCGCTGCGCAGCGAAGAAGACCGCCTCGCCGTGATCGCCGGCATCGCCGACGGCTCCATTACCGTGATCGCCACCGATCACGCACCCCATACACAGACCGCCAAAATGGTGGAGTTTGACAGTGCGCCGTTCGGCATCATCGGTTTGGAAACAGCCTTCCCGCTCTGTTATACGGAATTGGTGGCAAAAGGTGTCATCACCCTCCCCCATCTGCTCCGTCTTCTGACCACCGGGCCTGCTGATGTGCTTGGGTTCAAGAACTACTCTCTTGCCGAAGGAAATCCCGCCGACATCACCGTTATCGACCCGGAATGCAAGTGGATCATCGACAAGGAACAGTTCAAATCCAAATCCCGCAATACACCGTTTGACGGCTGGGAAGTTCAGGGCAAGGTCGTCATGACCATCGTCAACGGGAAGATCGTCCACCAGGCATAAAAGATGAAAAGTATCACCGATATTCTTCCGGAAGTGACGGAACTCCGCCATTATCTTCACCAGCACCCGGAATTGGGGCGAGAAGAGTTTCACACCGCCGAAACGATCCGGAAAAAACTTTCCGGAATCGGCATCACTCCCCTGCCCCCGTTTATCGGGACGGATGTGGTCGCCGTCATTGAGGGCGGCAAAGGACCGGGAAAAAACGTAACTCTCCGGGCGGATATCGATGCTCTTGCAATCGAAGAAAAAACCGGTCTGCCCCATGCCTCCGTCAATCCCGGCAAAATGCACGCCTGCGGTCACGACGGACACGCCGCCATGCTTTTCGGCGCAGCGATGCTGCTCAATGAACGGCGCAATGAATTTGCCGGAACTGTCCGTTTTATCTGGCAGCCCGGTGAGGAAAACATTCACCTCGGCAAAGACCTCGTTGCCGCCGGAGCATTGGAAAACCCCTCTGCGGACTGGGTCGCCGCCATTCATGGTATGCCCAAACTCCCGCTGGGGCAACTGGGCGTCCGTACCGGGGCAAGTGAAGGTTCCTGCCTCCACTTTACCATAACCATTCACGGAGAGGGCGGCCACAGCAGCCGTCCGCAGCGCGCCATCGACCCGGTGGTGTGCGCCGCCGCTCTCGTACTGGAACTGCAAACCATCGTCTCGCGCAGGATCGATCCGCTGGAAAGTGCCGTATTGAGTGTCTGCACCATCCACGGCGGCACGCTGGGGAATATCATTCCGAACGAAGTCACCCTGACCGGAACCGCACGTTCCTTTTCCGACCGGAACGATATGATTTTGAAACAGGGCATACAAGATATGGCAAATGCCGTCTGTTCTGCCCACAGGACGAGTTGTGAAGTTACTTTCGACTCCCATTATCCGGTCTGTTACAACACCCCGGCGGCAACGGATCTCGCCCGAAAAGTTATTGCTGAATACATCGGAAAAGAGTTCCTTTTTGAACGGGAACAACCCTCGATGGGCGCGGATGACTTCGCCTTTTACACCCAAAAGCACGAAGGCACTTACATCAAACTGGGATTGGGCGATATTTCCAATATCCACACGGACACATTCGATTTCCCGGATGCGGCGTTGGAAAACGGCATTGCATTCTTCACCCGATTTGCTTTGAGCGGGCTGCAAGCGTGAACTACTACATCCACATACCTTTCTGCAACGGAAAATGCGGCTACTGCGCCTTTTATTCCGAGGGTTGTTTCACGCCGCAAATGGTGGAGATGTGGCTGGATAAGTGCTGTCGCAAGATCACCGGACTGCCCCCCGCAGAGTGTGAAACCATCTACATCGGCGGCGGAACACCGACCATTTTGACCCTGCCGCAGCTGGAGCGGCTCTTCGATGCCGTTTCCGCTCTCCGCCCCGCTGCGGAAACGGAAATTTCCATAGAGGCAAATCCAGAGACTCTGACGGAAGAAAAAATCTCTTTTCTGCGGGAACACGTCAACCGTATCAGCATCGGTGTGCAATCCTTTTCGGAAAACTTGCGCCGTACACTGGGGCGAAAATGCTCCCAGACGGCTCTTGAAAATGCTCTAAAACTGGTAAAAAAAGCCCGTTTCCCCCATTGGAACATCGATTTGATCTACGCCATTCCGGGGCAGACTCCGGAGATGTGGCAGAGTGAATTGCAGCAGGCGGCAAATCTCGGCTGCGATCATGTTTCCTGCTACAATCTCACTCCGGAAGAGGGCGCACGGCTTGCCGCAGAACTCATCCCGGATGAAGAAAATTCCGTCATTATGTGGGAACTTGCTCAAAATACATTAAGTTCATACGGAATAAAACGTTATGAAATTTCCAATTACGCCCGTCCCGGCAGTGAATGTCACCACAACTGCAACGTTTGGCAGGGCGGCTTGCTTACCGGGATCGGTCCAGCGGCGGCGGGCTTCGACGGCAGACGGCGCATCATTCAGCCGGACTCCCTGACAGAGTGGCTCAATGATGCACCTCCCTTTATCGATGAAATTTCCGTTGAAGAAAGACGCAATGAAATATTCGCAGTGAACTTGCGTACCGTTGATGGCTGGACACCCGAAAAATGGGAAAAAGTCCCAAACGCCGACTCCTGGGAGGAGCGGCAGCGGATAATTCGTGAAACAATAGCACAAACTTCTGAAAAATTCTTTGACATTTCGCCGGAAAGGATTACATTATCTCCTGACGGTTCGCTCTTTTGGAACACCATTGCAGAAAGTATGATATGAGAATAGAAGAAACATCTTATGAACCCTGTAAACGGTTTCTGCTTGAAATCGCCTACGACGGCACTGACTACAGCGGCTGGCAGATACAGCCGCACTGTCTTGCTGTACAGGAAGTATTGCAGGAAAAACTGACCAAACTTTACGCCGGACAGAAAATCCACCTCATCGGCAGCAGCCGCACCGATGCCGGAGTTCATGCCCAGCGGTTCGCCGCCAGTTTCCTTACGCCCAAACGCCCCGACATCCCGCCGGAAAAGGTGATGCGCGCCATCAACAGTCAGATGCCCGTCGGCATAAAGATCCGGACGATCCGTGAAGTTCCGCTGGAGTTTCACGCCCGTTACGACACGCTCGGAAAAGCCTACACCTATGTTTTGAACCTCGGTGCTTATTCTCCTTTTATCGACCGTTACAGTTGGCACCCCATCCATGAGATCGATCCGGAAAAAATCCGCGCCGCCGCTCAGGTTCTGGTCGGAACGCACGATTATTCCAGTTTTGTGGTGGAACGCAATATGATCGATGATGCCGTCCGGACCATCTACCGTATCGACGTGGATGTTATCGGTCAGTTCTGCTGTGTCACCTTTGTCGGCAACGGATTTTTATACAAGATGATACGCTGTCTTATGGGAACACTTGAAGCCGCAGGGAGCGGCAAATTCTCCCCCGAAAAAGTCAAAGAGATCCTCGAAGCCCGGGACCGTTCCGCCGCACCGGAAACGGCTCCTCCCAACGGTCTCTTTTTAATGAAAGCATTTTACACTCCCGAAGAACGGGATAATTTCAAACTGGACGGCTTGCCGTTTACATTTTAAGAGAGGACAACATGCCAAGAACAATCGAATTTGACAGGATCGCTGAAGCCGTGACCGCCCTGTGCGGTCAGGCCGCATGCGATCTGCCCGCCGATGTCCGCAAGGCTCTGCAAAAGGGTTTGGAGACCGAAAACGCAGAGACCCCAAAGGACTTTTTTGCCCAATATCTTGAAAACGCCGACATTGCACAAAAAGAACGCCTTCCCATCTGTCAGGATACAGGGTTTGCCGTTTACTTTGTGGAACTTGGAACCGATGTGGTTCTCGACAAAGGCGATATTTATGAAGCGATCACAGCGGGAACTTCTGCCGGATATAAGAAATTCTATCTGCGGAAATCCATTGTTGCCGATCCGCTGTTTGACCGCAAAAACACAACAGACAACACGCCGCCGGTGATCCATCTGACTCTGGTTCCCGGCGATAAAGTCAAAATCGTTCTTGCCCCGAAAGGCGGCGGTTCGGAAAATATGGGTGCCGTAAAAATGCTCAAGCCCTCTGACGGCCGTCAGGGAGTGATCGACTTTGTCGTAAATGCTGTGCGTACCGCAGGCGGCAACCCCTGCCCTCCGACCATTGTCGGAATCGGCATCGGCGGAACGATGGAAAAGGCGGCGTACATGGCAAAACACGCCCTGCTCCGCGAAGTGGGTTCCGTCAATCCCGATCCCCGCTATGCGGAACTGGAAAAAGAGATCCTCGAAAAAATCAACGCCACCGGAGTCGGCCCGCAGGGATTGGGCGGAAAAGTGACCAGTCTTGCCGTCCACATCGAACACCACCCCTGTCACTGCGCAAGTCTGCCTGTGGCAATGAATTTGAACTGCCATGCGGCACGTCATGCGGAGGTGACATTATGAACAGTGCAAAGAAAGTGATCCTGCCCCTGACCGAAAACGACGCCCGGAAACTCAAAGCGGGCGACCGTCTGCTGTTGAACGGCGTCATCTGGACTGCCCGTGATGCCGCCCATAAGCGGCTGGTTGCCATGCTGGATGCGGGGGAGACGCTCCCGGTGGATTTGAACGATCAACTGGTTTATTTTGTGGGCCCCTGCCCTGCGCCTCCGGGTCGAGCCATCGGCAGTGCGGGGCCGACCACCAGCGGCCGCATGGACGCCTACTCGCCCCGGTTGATCCGCGAATGTGGTTTACGGGGAATGATCGGCAAAGGAAACCGCTCTCAAGCGGTCATTGATGCGATGAAAGAAAAGGGAGCCGTCTATCTTGCCGCCACCGGCGGAGCGGGTGCGCTTATCGCGCAGTGTATCGAAAAATGCGATTTGATCGCCTTCCCCGAACTCGGCCCGGAAGCGATCTACCGCCTTGAAGTAAAAGACTTCCCGGTCGTAGTCGCAATCGACAGCGAAGGAAACACCCTCTACGCCTGACGGCCCCTCCCCCCCGCAGTTTTGGCGAAACTGCGGGGCTTTTCATTCCTGTTTTGACAATTTCCGGAAGAACCCGATAACTGCACACATCGCCGGAGAATAGCCCTGAGCAGTGGAAAAAATCCCGGTACAGGGATCCATTTGCTGCATAAATTCCCCGGCACGTTCCACGGCAAACAACCAGCGTTTCATCAACTCGTTCAGTTCTGCCCTGAACCCGTAATATTCAAAGTAGCGCAAACTCCGCAGTGCCTGAAGTGCCTGTGAAGCCCCGCCCCAGGAGTTTTCCGGAGCCGGATGGATATATAACGGATCGTTTACTGCAATGGAGGGCAGCGGATAAGGAGTCCAGAACTCATCCGGATTAAGGATGTGTTTCAGAAAAATTTCTCTGCCCAGTTCTTTATCCGGTACGTGTTCCCCTAAAACCCGCAATCCGGCATCTCCGGTAAGCGTACAGAAAGAACCGTCTTCAAAACGATCATAATAAAATAACCGTTCCGGATCGAAACAGTAACGATGGATACTTTTCCGGGTACGTTCTGCAGCCTGACGGTATATTTCCGACTGCTCATTTTTTCCCAATGCCTCTGCCATATCTGCCAGAGCCAAGCGGGAAGAGTAGAGATTTGCAGAAAGATCCGGCGCAAGCCGCCGTATGCCGTTTTCAGGAAAGACGTCTGCACCTGCCGGACAATTACGAGGTTCCTGCTGAAAGCGGGGGGAGCCGTCGTGCCCTGTATCAAATTCACACCACACTTCCAATAAATCAAGATGCCGTGGATCACGGGTACGGGTCAGAAAAGTTTCCCACTTGGCGCAGGCATCAAAACTTTCAGCCAGAAATGCTTCATCACCGGTTATTTGAGCAAGTTCCCATGCTGTCGATGCGATCGGGACGACTTGCTGGATTTGCCGATAGCCGACGAGTGTTTCTTTGATCGCAGCCGGGAACTGCCCATTTTCTTTCTGATGAATGTAAAAAATCCGGTGGCTCATTTTGGCGATTTCCGGAAAATCTTTTGCCAGCGTCAGACTTTCATGCGGTCCGTCCTCCAACCAGATGCCCCGGTACCAGGTAGCGCACTCCATCAAAACGGGGGTGTCGGTACATCCCTGTACCATCCCCACATTCTTCAGCAGCTCTTCCTGTGCCCTATGGTAAAGCGGGCGAAATTTTTCTAAACTGAATTCTGACTGCATTATAAGATCCTTAAATTTTTCTCTTCATTTCTGAATAACATAACGGTATTCTTGTGCTTTCTCCACATCTCCAACAGCCCAAGTTTCCACATGCCCATCCATCAAAATCACATTAGCACGGGAAATATTTTGGTGCATCATCTTGATTACGGGCGTGGAACCATCACCTTGCAAACCGAATTTGGCCGCTTCATGAATAAAATAGTAGAGTTGATTATTAGAGCTTGTACCGCTGTCCCCTGCGATAATACAAATCTTGTTGTTTGTCTGTTGATATTTCATAACTTTCTCGATCTTGCGGGAATAGAAAATCAAAGAGCCTCCCCATTCCGTACCGCTTGCCCCACCCATTTCCGCACGACCAGCCGCAACACCATAACAAATATTGTTAACCGGAGACGGCATTCCGGCATTTGGACAAGTCCAAAATCCCGGCTTGGAAGGGTTGGCGTCCAAATATCCTTCAATGTACTTGTATCGAGCAAATTCTCCGGCCCATGTTTTGCTTATTTTAGCAGCAATCAGAAAATCTTGGTTATCTCCGGCGTATATAAGATGAACCGTTCCAACCTGCTTTAAGTTGCTGACACAGCTGACTGTCCTTGCTTTCTCCCGCGCCTTGTTGAGAGCGGGCAGCAGCATGGCGGCAAGGATTGCAATTATTGCAATAACGACCAAGAGTTCGATCAGGGTAAACGGCGTCGGGAGAGAAAGGGAAACCTTTTTGAAAAAAGGTTCTCCCTTTCTCCCCCGAACCCC
>JAFTUS010000078.1 GCA_017466125.1 Lentisphaeria bacterium
GTGAATATATCTATATCTATTTCCGGGCATTGGACGAAAAACTCAACTTTGATTCCGAGGTGCTCTGCAAGAAAGACTGTTTTGAATTCTTTTTCATGCCCGTAGGAAAATACAAAAATGCCCGTTCCCGCATCGGTCAGGAACAATACACCATCACCCGCGATAAAACCGGGAAAACGGTAGTCGGAAACTCCTGTACCGGCAAAACCCGGCTGATCAACGGCGGCTGGGAGGGCATTATGCGCGTTCCGCTTCAGAATGAAGTGCGCAAGATCTATCCCTTCTGCGGTTTGGAACTGACCTTCAACGCCTCCTATCAGGATGCCGACTCCGTCGGTCAGGAACACTGGTTGAGTTTCTCCCCCAAAGATGTCAACAGTATGTCCTACAATCAGCCCGCTCTCTATCTGCCGCTGACCTTTGTTTCACAGCTGCCGCTGCCCTACAAGCCGCTGTGGCTGGGCGATACGGCTGAATACAACGTCACCCCGAAGTTCGCCGGACGTATCAATCTTATCGAAATGAAAGAGGATATCCGCAACCTCGGTCCCTGGGATAACAGTTACAATGTCAAAGTGACCGGCGATGGTGAAGTGTTCCGTGCCGAATACCCCAATGTTGCGACCGGAAGACTCCGTTTCCAGCTGCCCGTCTTTATCGTTTACCCCGGCGAAACCATCGAATTCGGCTATGAGGCACGTATCAGCAAAGGTACCGTAAGGGCACCCTCCGGAAGTTTTCTTGCTCATACCAACTGGATGCAGTTCCACTTCCGCCGTACCTCCGCAGCCTCCCGGATCGGAACGGAGTGGACAAAAATTTCTTATGCCGGAAAAGTTCCGGAGATTTTCCGCGAAAACATCCGCTCCGGCCGTCTGCTTACCGAATGGGGCGACCACCCCGGCCGCGTGCTTGAAATCCGTGATTTCTGGGTCAAACGCCGTCTGCCGGTGGATTTTGACGCCCGTATCTTCTTTGACACGCCTTACGCTCACATCCGTCCCGGCGAACCCGGGAAGGTCTTTATTGAAATGGACAGTCCCATTGCCCGCAAGGTGAAAGTTCAACTGGAAGCAAAGGATTTCTTCAGCAAAAAAACGCTGCTCAAAGAGAACCGCACGCTGAACATCCCCGCAGGACGCTCAAAAATCGAATGGAAAGTCGGCAAACTTCCTGCCGGATTTTTCAATCTGTATGCAAAGATCCGCTCCGATAAAGGCGACTATCTTGCCGATCGGGAACACTATGTCGCCAAGTATATCCCCCCGAAACGCACCAACATCAGCAGCGGTATTTGGATCCCGGTCATGCCCGACCAGACGCCGCCGCTGGATTATGCCAATATCGCCCGTACTTATAAAGATTTGGGCTTGGGCTTTACCTATGTCGGGGATATGGATTTTCTGGATGCTCACGATAAACCCGTTCCGGTCGATCCGGTTCAGACCTACGTTAAACCTTTCAAAGAGGCCGGGTTTGAAGTCGGCACGATCATCACCCGCGGCAACCGGCTCAAGAAAAGCGCACTGCTCGCTCAACCCGCCGAACTGGATGCCCATTTCAAGGCTTGTTTGAGTACCGGAAATGGTTTGATCGATTACTGGAACTTCTGCAACGAAACCAATCTTGACGGCGGCTGGCTGCCCACCGCCGACGGCAGAGAATGGATCGTTTACTACCGGCCGCTTTACAATGCGGTACGCAAGTACTCTCCCAATGCCAAATTGATGATCGGCAATCTCAACCGTATCCCCAAAGGCTATATGCATCAGTTTTACAGCCAGAACCGGAACGGATTTGCGGAAGGCATTATCGGTGTGCATCTTTACGGTGCAGAGTACAACCGTATGCAGTTTGAAAACCTGATGGATTTCCGCAACGAATACGAAAAATATTATCCGGGCTGGAAAGTCTGGGATATGGAATCCGGCAGTGTGCATCACTCTTTCGCCATGCTTTCAGAGATGTTGAGCAAGAAAATGCCCATTCACCTCTCCTGCGGCGTGGAACGGTCGGTCTTCTATACCACAAACGACTTCCTTATCCCCGGCGGCGATGCCACTCCGCTTGTGGCGGTCGAAGCGCAGAAAAATGCCTTCTACTACAAGGCGAAGCCCGTGGGACGCATCACCATCGGCAAGGAAAATGAGATCCACGTCTATCTTTTCAAACTTGCCGACGGCAAAGGCGGAGCCGTCCTCTGGAATACCACCCTGGCAACCGTCAAAGCAACACTGCCCGCCAGTGCCGGAGCAGAACAGTTCGATATGTTCGGAAACTCCCTCGGCAAGAGCAAAGGCAATGCCAAACTGCAGTTAAGTGACCGTTTTGTCCGCTACTTCCGCGGAGTGAACGTATCTGAACTTGCACGGCACGCCACATTCATGCCCGCATTCAAGCCAAAGGCAAAATCCCCGCGCATGATGCCGGAGAAATTCTCCCGCAAAGTCTTTGTCGTGCCGGAAAATGTGACCCGGAACTTCGATTTCCGTTTCGCCCCCGGACGTGAGGTGAAAATCACCATGGTCTACTGCAATGAAAGCGAAAAAACCGTAACGGTGAAACCCGCTGTGAAATGTGATAAGATTTTCAAAACGGCTTTCGATAAAAAAGAGTTTCAACTCGCCCCCGGCGCAAAGGAGAAAGTCACGCTTACCATGGCTTCCGCCGGGAAGTTCAGCAAGGGCGTCTTTGAAATCGGCGGCAAACTCAGTGACGGCAAAGAACTTTTGAGTGTGGTTTATACCTGTGAACCCGCTCCGCCGATCAGTGAGGAGGCTGATACCCGTTCTATAACGGTGCGCAACAACTCCAATGAAACGACTGATATTGAACTGGTTCCCTCCTGTATGTACGTTTTCTTCCGCCCGGATGTGATCCGTTTCAAGGCTGTGAAACCCGGCGAAACGCGCATCGCTCCGCTGACAGTGCTTATCAACGATACCAATCAGCACCGTTTGCTCAGACCGAACCGGCCGGAGATTTACGATCTGCGGGTCATCTGGAAGGGGGGCGAATTCAAGAGCCGCGGACTTATGGTGCCGTTTCTGCCCAAACCGCTCAACGGCAAAGTGGATTTCAGCAAACTTCCGGAATCCATCGTAAGCAACGGACTGCGGGTGGATTATCAACTTATCGCTGAAAACAACGCTCTGCGCGTCGCCGCCCGCATCCACGATGATACCCCTGTTCAGAAGCATGAACACGGCGATATCCGCAACGGCGGTGACGTCTTTGTGATCGCTTTTGCCGATGGAAAGAAAATCTACCGTGAATATGGCTTCTCCATCGCCGACGGCCGCCGTCATGCCTATCTGTGGCGCGGACGGCTCGGACTGGAAACGGCTTCTGATGCCCCCAAGGTCATCAATACTCTGGCACGTACCGGAAAATATATCGACCTTGATGTTTCACTGCCTCTGGAAGGCGTGAAACCGGGGTGTGCGCTTTCGCTCAAGATCATCGACCGTGATAAGAACGGAAAAGACCGGGTCATCGACCTGGGCGGCGGGATCGCTCCCCGCGACCTCAACAAAATGGGAACGTGGATAACCAAATAAAACAAAAACTGCCGCAACAGGAAATTCCCGTTTGCGGCAGTTTTTTTGTGTCGTGAATTACTCTTCCGTATGCAGTTGGTACTGCATACTGCCGACCCCGATACGCTGGGCGTATTCGAGGATCTCGTACCCTTTGAAGGCTTTGCCCGTCTTTTTGACGGCATCGTAGCACGCCGCATCAATGGCGACCGGATCGGTCGAGGCGAATATGCCGATATTGGGGGCAACGCACCGCATGGGGCGGGGTTCGCAGTCACAGCCGCCGGTGATATTCAGCGCAAAATTGATGTAGATGTGGTTTTTGCCGTGGCTGGAGGCATAAGCGTATTCAGCCAGTTTTTCACGGAAGAATTTTCCCTTGAAAAGCCCCTCCCAGATCCCTTTCAGCGAAAGGATCGATATGGCATGGTGCGGACAAATGGAAAAACATGCTCCGCAGCCGAGGCACTTTGCGTGGTCGATATGAGGTCTGCCGTCGATCGTAATGGCATCGACCTGACACCGTTTCATACACGCTTTGCACCGTTTGCAAAGCAGTGTGCGGATGCGGGGCTTTACCCCCATGTGCATCGCCAGTTTGCCGCCCTTTGAGGCAAACCCCATGGAGAGTTGTTTCAACGCTCCGCCGAAGCCCGCCAGCGAGTGCCCCTTGAAGTGCGACAATACGATGACCTGATCGCTTTCAGCCAGTTCTCCGGCGATGTGACAACTCTTGAAATGGGATTTGTTCACGGGGATCTCGCGACTTGCTTCGCCCCGTTCTCCATCGGCAATGACGACCGGCAGTTGAGTAAAGCCGTGTTCGGCGGCAAGTTTCAGATGTTTTGCCCGTTCAAACCGTTCGCCGCCGTAGAGGACAGATGTTTCGATATAACAGGAGGTGATCTTTTTTTCTGCCAGAAAATCCCGGATCCCGGCGTAATTTTCAGATTTTATATAGGTGCGGTTGAATTTTTCCCCGAAATGCACCTTTAACGGAATGTTGTCTGAAAGTTGGATATTCTCTTTTTCAACAAGCGTTTCCAGCAGTTTCCGGGCCGCGGCGGAAACTTTGTCCGGACAGTTTTCTGTAAGTGCAATAAAATAGACGTTGGACATGATTTACCTCAATTTTCTAAAATAACAAAAGCGACAGCATACTCTTTTTCATGCGAAATCGAGACGTATATGTGTTTTACACCGAGTTTTTCAGCGCGTTTTTCCGCCGCACCGTGCAAAAGCAGATACGGGGCGTTTTCGGCATCGTTCAGAATTTCCACGTCGGTCAGGGCGCACTCCGCACCGATCCCGCAGCCGAGAGCCTTGGCACATGCCTCTTTTGCCGCCCAGCGTCCGGCGTACGAAGCGGCACTCTCCTTGTGTTGATCGCATTTCTTCTGTTCTGCAGCCGTGAATGTCCGCTCTTTGAACCGGCCGGATTTTTCCAGCAGTTCTCCGATACGGGAGATTTCTGTGATATCTGTACCGATGCCGATGATCATTTTACTTCTTCCTTTTGCGCTTCCGGTGCGGGCGTTGACGCCGGAAGAGGTGCATGGAGTTGTTTTTCCAGTTCTGCCAGACGTTTTTTCAATGCCGCGATCTCTTTTTCCTGTTCGTTCTTTTCTTTTTTCAGATGGTCGATACTCTCCTGCCGTCTGGAAAGTTCTTTCAGTTTTTCCAACTGCTGTCTGGCGAATTCTTCTCTGGCCTTGCGCAGATCCGCCTCATTTTTGGCGGCGGCTTCTTTTTCCATTTTGCGCAGTTGTGCATCGTACTGACTGCGCTGTTGAGAAAGTTCATTGGTGAGTTTATCCAGATTTTTCTGAAAGTCTGCCCTGTTTTTATCCAGAACCACAGAAAACTGATCCATCTGTTTGCGGCTCTCTTCTTCTGCTTTTTGGCGGCGGAGTTCGCTCTCTTTCTGCAGAAGTTCATACTTCTGATTGCTCTGCGTTATTTCTGCGGAAGTACGGGAACGCTGTCTGTTCATTTCGCCGCAGAGATAGTATGCCCCGCCGATCAGCAGCAGAATGGACAGGATAAAGAGCAGAAACACCACTGCAAACATCCGCCATAAACGGCGGCTGAACGAGCGGCGTTCTTCTTCAAATTGGCTCAACTTTTCAGCGAGTTGCCCGAATTCCCCGGCAATGCGGCTGCTCATCTCATCGAACATCGGGCGCGCCATGGGGAGATTTTCGCTGTTCTCCGTTTCGGCGGGCGAGGGGGCGTCGGCACTCTCTTCAAGCGGAGTTGAGACTTCGGGATGGACTCCGAACATACGGGTCAGGTGTTGTTCGATTTCAAATGAACTTGCATTGCTGTTGCGCAGTTCTGCGATTTGCCGCAGAACTTCAAGAGAACGGGCGGTGTAGACGCGGCGTTTGCCCCGTGCTTCACTTTCCAGATAATCTCCGTAACGGGTCAGCCAGTCGTTGATCGTACTGCGGGCGACGCCGAGTTCATTGACAAGATCACTTGCCAGATAAGTTTTGCTGTCACTCATGATGTTCCTCTTCTGTTTCAAAATAGTTATAGATCCCGGCAAGATCCCGGAATATCTGTTCTTTCAATTTCTCCGGATCGGCGAACGTGCGTTCCTCTCTTAAAAAAGCGAGCAGTTCCACTTCAAGTTCCCCGCAGTAGAGTGAGCCGTTGAAATCCAGTATATGGACTTCGGTGCGCCGCTCCTGCCGTTCCCGTTTGAATGTCGGCGAAAAACCGATGTTGACCGCAGCGGGATAGCGTTTCCCCTCAAGTTCAACCGCGCCGATGTAAACGCCGTCCGGCGGCAGAACTCCGCCGGATATTTCCAGATTGGCGGTGGGGCAGGAGAGTTTTTCCGTCGCATCACGGAAACCGTGGACCACTTTGCCGTACAAACGGAAACTGCGCCCCAGCATCGCTTTCGCCTCATTGAGCCGCCCCGCTGTGACGGCAGAACGTATCGCACTGGAACTTACGGTCATATCATTGAGTTCCACCAGCGGAACAGCGGAAAAACGGATGTTCTGTTTTTCACAGTGTTCTGTCAGAAACGCACAGTCGCCGCGTCCTCTTTTGCCGAAACGCCAATTCGTCCCCACGCAGATTCCGGCGAGTTCACAGCCGTCGAAATGCAGCAGTTCTTCAAAAAATTCTTCCGGTGAGAGATCGGCAAGTTCCCGTGTGAAACGGATCACCCAGCACAATAAGCCATCCTGTTTCAGCATGGAAAAGCGTTTTTCCTGCGGCATCAGCAGCCGCGGCGGTTCATCCGGGAACAGCACGGCACGGGGATGCGGGGCAAACGTGACCACCGCCGGAAGTGCGCCTGTTTCCGCCGCCATTTGGTGGACGGTACGCAAAATCGCACGGTGGCCGAGATGAACACCGTCAAAAACACCGATCCCGGCAACGATTCGCGCCGGTGCGCAGTGAGGTTTTTCTATATAATCCAACTTTCTTTTATCCTTCCTGTCAAAATCCTGAAATCCGGTTTGATTTGCCGGTATTTCCGGTATATATTATAAAATACACTCAAAATGTGAAATCGTCAAGGAAAAGTGATGAAAACTGTACTCTATCCCGGATCTTTTGATCCTTTTACCAATGGACACCTCGATCTGGTCATGCGGGCAAGCCTGCTTTTCGATCAGGTGATCGTTGCCGTTGCCGTCAATTCCGGCAAAAATCCCCTCTTTTCGCTTGAGGAACGCCGGGAGCAGATCGAAGAAGCGTGCAAACAGGTTTCCAACGTCAAGGTCGTTGCCATCAAAGGACTGCTGGTGGACTCGCTCGACCTCTACAAAGCCGATGCCGTACTGCGCGGACTGCGGGCTTTTTCGGACTTTGAATACGAACTGCAAATGGCGTTGATGAACCGCAGTCTGAAACCCACCTGCGAAACGATCTTCATGATGCCGACGGTAAACAACTGTTTTGTTTCCTCAAGCCAGATCAAGGAGATCGCCAAACTGGGCGGCGATTACAGCGCGTACGTTCCCGCCAATGTCCGCGAAGCCATCGAACGGAAACTCCGGGGGGACGGCAAATGATAAAGATTTCGCTCTCCCGTCTGGAAAAAGAACCGGTCGTGCTGACTGGCGAAGAACCGCCTGAATTTCTCGAAGTGGAACCCACGGAACAGTTTTACGTCAGTGCGCCGATCCGGTATGAACTGAATGCGGCAATGGTCACCGGCGGTGCGCTGGTGGAGGGGTTTGCCTCCACTGCTGTTTCCGGCATTTGCGGCAGATGCCTTTACCCGGTGGAGGATGAAAAGGTCCGCACCGCAGATCTGACGCTGTTTTTTGACGAAATCGACGGCATTGAAGAGTTGGATATTTCAGAGGATATCCGCAGTGAAGTTCTGCTGGCCCTCCCCATGAATTTGCTGTGCGATGAAAATTGTGCGGGTTTGTGTCCCGTCTGCGGAGCCGATTTGAACGAAGAAGAGTGCGATTGCGTCATCGAGCCGCCGGAAGAGAAAGACAGCGAAGAAAATCCCTGGGGCGCACTGGATCAGTTGAATTTAAAATAATCAGGGATGGTTCGTATGAAGTATTTGGAGCAGAATGAAGGAATCCGTATCTGTGATTTTTCCAGCGCATTTCCGGCTGAACGGGTTTCGCGGGAGTTTTCTGCCGACGCATGGCAGTTGGCAGAGTATGAAACTGTCTGCGGTGGCGGAACGATGCTTGCCGCCCGCAGCGGGCTTATTCCGCCGGCTGTTTCCATACCGCTGAACCTTACCGGCTGGCATCGTCTTTATGTTTGTTTGATGACCAGTCAGCACGGCGAAAAGCCGGGGGTGACATTGAAGTTGACAGACGATCCCGGAGCATCTTTCTTTACCAAATCGCCCTCCGCTCCGGAAAACAGCACTTGGGGGCCCGAGGAGATGTGCAACGAATATTTCTGGCAGTGCGCCGATTTGACCGGTCAGACTTTGACTGTGGAAAAGTTGCAGGATCGCTTCTCCGGCATGATCGGTTTGATGTGGATACGGGCTGTACCCATGAGTTCGCAGGAAGTGGAGGATTATCAGCGTGAACTTGCCCGGAAAGATACAAAAATCCTTCATGGTCATACCGATATGGATTGGATTGAGTTGCTTGACGATGCTTCAGTAGATGATCTTTTTGCTCCTCTTTTGCATGATATCAGTAAATCGGATGTGGGGGTGCTTTCGGTAGAGATTTTTCCGCTGCTCAATGATTACTCCAAATTGGAAGAATATAAAAAACGGGGCGTTTTTCCGTTTCTTCCCTCCCGCTCCCGCAGAAGTGTGGAGTATGCCGCCAATTGGGAAAAAAATCTTACTGCTCTTAATCAGCAGGCACACCGTGCCGGAATCAAAGTATATGCCGCTTTGCGGATGGCTTTGACCCAATGTCCTTTCCCAAGGGAACTTTCCGTACTTGGGTTCTTCCGTTTCCCGGAGGAACATCCGGAACTTCTCTGTGTGGACCGGGACGGGGAAACGCACCACTCTCTTTCATTTGCTTATCCGGAAGTTCGGGCGTATGCCATCAATGAATTGTTGAAGGTACTGCCGTGCGGCTTTGACGGCGTAACGATTTTTACGCATCGGGGTATCATGACTCTGTTTGAAGAGCCGGTGATCGCACGTTTCTGCGAACTTTATCCCGGAGTCGATCCCAGACGGTTGCCGTTGAGCGACGAAAGACTTGTCCGGGTGCATTGTGAGATGATGGAAGGATTTATCCGTGAACTCCGGCAGGCATTGGATAAATTCAGTGCAGAAAACGGTTGTGAGCGAAAGGCCGTAAACATTGTTACCGGATATTCCTGTGCAGAATGCAAGTTGTACGGTATCGATGTGGAGACCTGGGCGCAAAAAGGCCTGATCGACAGTTTCATTCCTTCCAATATGAGTGTGTTGCCGGAGGACAGCCGTTACCGTGATCCGCAGGAACCTGACTTGATAAGTCTTGAGAAATACAAAGAAGTCAAATATAAATCCAACTCCGCACCGGTGAAACGTTTTTACGGAAACAGTTTGGAAAAGATGTTGAAAAATCTGCCGCATCATTTGGATATCAGCCGCCGGACCGGTGTGAAATGTTACATTGAAGTTCCGTGGGAATGTACTGTGCGTACTGAAGTTCTTCATGATTATGTCAGTAAACTGTATGCCGCCGGTGCTGAAAATATTTCACTTTGGGATTGTTTCCATACCCGTGTAATGAACCGGGATGAATGGAATTTGCTTTCCAAAGCCGGACATAAAGAAAATTTTGCAGAATTCCCGGCTGAACTCGGGGCTTATTTGCGAAGTTACAGAGTGCTTTCTTATAACGGCATCAGTATCGCCGCCTATCATCCGGCATGGCGCGGGTGATTGTTTTTCTGTTCAAAAATTGACAAGCCTTCTTGTTGCAAACAGCAGCAAGGAGGTTTTTTATGGTTGTTGAAAATGAGTTGTATGCCGATTTGATTATCGAAGAGGGCAGGTTTTCTGCCGAGAGTTCCTGGATTTTTACCGGCGATGAGCCGATCCCCGGTGACGGGGCGTTGCTGGATGCCGCCCGGAGATGGGCGGGGAATATCGGGGAGCCGTTGAAGATCCCCGCTCAGGACGGGCGGGCATTTTCCGTTTCAGAGGAGTTCAAAGTTACCAAAATCAAAGTGGAAATGATCGACCGCCGCCGCTGCCGTATCCGTTTTACCGCTGCTATCCCCGTTGAGGCTGATCTCGAATTAGGCGGAGAGAGCAGCGGGGACGGCAGTGCCGTCTGGAAATGCGGCGAATATCGGGAGGAACGGCAAAGCGACGGTTCCGTTTTTCGTACCGGCAGCTGGAGGTTCATCGATCCGGCACAGCAGGCGGTGTTCCCTGAAGTCGGACAGATTTTTGAATGGGAAGGCGGCAGTTTCTCCTGTACTGCGTGCGAAATCGACCTTCTTGATAAAAGTTGCAAACTGACCGCAAGAAAAACCGAAACCCAACTGCTCAACGGGATAGCCGTTCTCAACGGCAGAGATGATATCGCCGAAAAAGAGGCGGTATGGTTTGTGACAAAAGAAGAGTTTGCCGATTTTCAGGAAGAACACACCGTCGGCACGCCCGCCGTCTGGGCTGGGGAACATTTCTATTTGTATGACGTGGATTTCACCCCTTACGGCAATATCGGCTTTGAAGTGAAACTGAAAAGCCGCGAAGTCCTGACCCGTCAGTTGAGCATTACCCGTCAGGAAAGTCTGGCTGGGGTTACATGGAATGGTATTCAGCGGAAATCCGTTGCCATACAGACAAAATACCAACTTTGCGTCGAAGAACTGGAGGAGTTCCGCGCACAACTCGGCAGCAGTCCCGAATGGGCGGAAAGCGGGATGATCGTATCGGATATTCAGGAGGAAAAGCGTTCCGATAAAGAGTATATCGTCACGCTTGATGCCCGTTATCCGAAATTTGTCCGCTGGGACGATGATAATGAGGTCTACGAAGACCGGGTGGATCATAAGGTCGATGTCGCAGAGTTGTTCATCTCCCCCGCTATGGCGGGATATGTCCGGAATGCGGACGGCGTTTGGGAAAAAATCACCGATTGGAAACCCGCCAAAGAGTGTCCGTTTGCCGTAGCATCTGCGTTGCCGCTGAATTATGTCAACAGTGTTGTCCGCTGTATGGAAGTTACGGTCATTGAATATATCAAAGGCAGTTGCAGAAAGCTGCTCAACGATATGCAGCAATGGAGCAATTCGCGGCTTGACAACGGTACGCATATCAGCGGCAATGCCCTGCGGATCCGCCAGACCGGTTCGGATGTCCGTGAAAAGGATGGTACGGTTTATGCAAAGTTGAGCCGGACATATCAACTGCCGCCCTCCGGCATGACTTGGAACAGTTCTTATTGGAGCGGTCTCTGATGCGTTCTCAAAATGGTTTCAAACTTACGGCGGTACAGCGTGATGCTTTGAAACTTCTCGGCGGCAGAAGCCGTTTTGTATTGCTTTTCGGCGGCAGCCGTTCGGGGAAGACCTTTCTGTTGGTTTATGCCGTACTGGTGCGTGCCTTGCGTGCGCCCGGGAGCCGCCATATTATTTTGCGTTTCCGTGGAAATGCCGTCCGTCAGGCGGTGATGCGTGATACTTTCCCCAAAGTGATACGGCTGGCTTTTCCCGGTTTGCGTTACAGTGAATCCCGTGCGGATCAATTCGTTACGCTCTCCAATCAGTCCGAGATCTGGTTCGGCGGGCTGGATACCGATGAGCATCTGGATAAAATTCTGGGAAAGGAGTTTGCCACGATCTATTTCAATGAGTGTTCCGAAATCAGTTATAAGGCGGTCAATACCGCCCTGTCACGGCTGGCGCAGAAAACGTCTCTGGTCAACCGTGCTTATTTTGACTGCAATCCGGCGGGGAAATCCCATTGGAGTTACAAACTCTTTATCGAACACATCGACCCCGAAAGCAGTTTGCCGTTAGTGTTTCCGCAAAATTACGCCTCTATGCTCTTAAATCCGGAGGGCAACCGGGAAAATCTGCCCGAAGGTTATCTGGAAGAGACGCTTGCCGGACTCTCTGAACGGCAGCGTCAGCGGTTTCAGTTAGGGGTATGGCTGGACGATATGACGGGGGCATTGTGGACATTTTCGATGCTCGAAAAATGCCGTTCCGCCGTTCTGCCGGATTTTTTTGACCGGGTCGTTATCGGTGTGGACCCCGCCGTTACCGGAAACAGGGAGTCCGATGAGACCGGGATCGTTGCCGCCGCCCGCAAAAAAGATCTTTTTTATGTGCTGGACGATTTGAGCATGAAAGGAACTCCCGCGCAATGGGCGGAACGGGTCGCCGACGGATACCGCCGCTGGGAGGCGGATCGGGTCGTTGCCGAAGTGAACAACGGCGGAGACTTGGTGGAGTGCGTGCTGCGCTCTTCTTCTCCGGACATCAGTTACCGTGCCGTCAGAGCCGGGCACGGCAAAATAGCCCGTGCCGAACCCATTGCCGCCCTTTATGAACAGAACCGGGTACGCCATGCCGGACGTTTCCCGCTTCTGGAAGAACAGATGACCGGATTTACGGCAGACTCCTCCTCCAGCCCGGATCGTCTTGATGCACTGGTCTGGGCAATGCACGCTCTCTTGACGGATAATCCCGGCAAACGCTTTATTTTGAGTTGAACTACACGGTTTGTTCAGCCGAAAAATGAGGCGTCGATACCGTTTTGCTGAAGCAGTGCGGCAAACTGCATAACGGTCTCTTTTGAGGGGACTTCGGTATTTTCGCAGGGGGAAATGCGGTTCAGGGCTTTGTATTTCGGTTCAGCCAGATGATGCTGCCGCAGTAATTGGACCGTAAGTTTTCCATCGGGGCGCAGGGACTTTAAGCTGCTGCAGAATTCAGCGATTTTCAGTTGTTCTTTCCGTGTATCATTCAAGCCGGTGACCACCGGGATACGGATGACCAGATTGGGTTGGTTGGCAGCGGCGAAACGGATGTTTCCCCGATACAGTTCCAACAGTGCGGTATTGGATGAGATGCGTTCTGCAAAAAGTTTTTCATTTACCGTTTTCAGGTCGGTGAAAAGCCAGTCTGTCAACAGGGCGGCTTCACGGTAGGCGGGGGTGGAACCGTTGCTTTCCATGGCGATATGGATATGATGATCTTTGAGCAGTTTCATGGTGCAGAGGAGTTCTTCCGCCTGCAAAGTGGGTTCTCCTCCGCCGAAGGTCACGCCGCTGATGAAATCCCGTGCGGAGAGTGCTTTTTTCAGAATATCCTGCGCAGAGACTTCTGTACCGGCAACGACCGTACGTTCAGGGTAGTGCAGAATTTCTGTTTCTGCTGAAATGCTCTCCGGTGCGCCGCACCAGTCACAGTGAAAATTACAGCCTTTCAAATAGTAGATCAATCTGGTGCCGGGACCGTCGAAATTGTCGCTGTATCCGATTTCAAAGACCTTCATAACACCAGTTCCCCGCTGATACGGAACTCTTTTGCCCGCCAGCGGCTGCCGAGCCTGCGCTGCTCTCTGAGGGAGTGGAAACAGGCTGCCGCCATTTTTTCCATGGGTTGTTTGATGCAAACTCCGGCTCCGCGGCAGTTTTCAGGCAGGGCGTCGATCACGAAAAGCGGTACATTGCGGTCGAGCAGAGCGAGTGCCGTAGCGACATTCACGGCAAGAATACCGCTGTTGGGCGGAAATTCAGCGGGGAGTTCCAAACCGCCGGAAATATTGCGTTTTACGCACTCTTTCTGGAAGAAGCGGCAGCGTTCTTTGTTGGTATCGACATCCAGCCAGGCGGTGTCGGCAAAGAAAAGGTGTTTGATACCCTGTTTCTGCGCCTGATCGAGCAGTGTTTTTACGGCGGACTCGTTGTCGAGACAGACATAATCGGCAATGTCACCGGGATTGATGCGGTCGAAGAAAACCAGATTTACCCCGAGGATACGCAAGCGCAGAAAGAGGCTGGAATCCACAGAACGGTCCATGCCCCAAACCACGATGTCCCGCACCCCGTGCGAAGCGAGGCGGATCACTGCCTCATTCTGACCGCTCCCGCTGTCCACCGGTTCAAGAACAGTGATAACGTCCTGTTCGGCGGCCTCTTTGCAGAGAGACTCCAGAAAACTGCGGGCGAACGGGTCGCTGGTCGGGAGCAGTGCGCCGATGGTGCGCAGTTCGCCTTTGGCGGCGGCGAAAGTGTTGTTTACGACCGTGCCGAGTTTCCGTCGGCGGAGAATGATATTATTTTCTTCCAGACGGGCAAAGGCGCGGCGCACGGTAATACGGCTTGCGCCGAAACGCTCCATGGTCTCCTGTTCTGTCAGAAAGCGTTCCCCCGGCACGAAAACTCCTTTGAGGATCTCCTCAAAAAGTTTATGATAGATTTGATCGGTCAACAGCATTTTTACCTCTTTTGCATCATCGCCGCCGTAAATCGGCAGACACATGAAAGAATATAGCACAACTTTTCTGCAACGTCAAGAAACATTCCCGAAAATCCGGCGACATACCGTGATTTTATTCCGTTGTCATTGAAAAAAGCGACTCTCAAACTGTTTTTGGTGTTGATTTTTCTGAAAAACTTGGTATATTATCACGATAATTCAAGGAAACGGAGCGCATGAAGGATTTTCCCATATCAAAAGCCACCAGAAAAAACTGGAAGCGTCTGCAGACTGCCGCCGATGCCCGGTTGACCAAACGGGCAAACAAGCGGTTGTCCGGCAGGCAGATCGTGCCGGTGGAGTATTTCCGCAAACGGCGGAATATCGGGAAGGTTCTGGCTCTTGCCGATCTCATTTCCCATTTGGGGCTGCGCTGGGAAGAGGCTCTCTATACCATTGCAGTCCGTCTGCTCCGTCAGGCGGGTATCGGGAATAACAGCGGTGTCCGTCAGGTGCTGGCGCAGTATCCGCTGCGCTTTCTGGCGGAACTGGAAGAAGTTGAACTCCCCTGCGGTGAAACAGACCTGCTGGGGGCTTTGTACCAGTGTCTGCTGCTGGAAGGGTATAAAAACGTCAAAGGTTCGTATTACACCCCGCGCCCGATCGCCGGAACTCTGCTGAAAAATATCCGCCTTGAAAACGGGAAGCGTTTTCTCGATCCCTGCTGCGGCAGCGGGGCGTTGCTGCTGCAAGTCAGATGTCAGGACCCCGCTTCGCTTTGCGGCATGGATAACGACCCGCTTGCCGTGATGCTTGCCAAGTTCAATCTGCTGTTGAAATATCCCAATGCGGATTTCATTCCCGACATCCGCTGCGGAGATTTTCTGCAGTGTCATGATGCGGAAAAATTTGATTTTATCGTGACCAATCCGCCATGGGGGGCGGCGTGCGGGGTTCTTCCGTCGGAAGAGGATATTTGTTCCGGAGAAAGTTTCAGTCTTTTTTTCGTCCATGCCTTCCGTTTTTTGAAACCTGCCGGAGTGATCCGTTTTCTCTTTCCCGAAGCGATGCTGGATGTGAAAAAACATCAGGATCTGCGGCAGTTCATGCTGAAAAAGTGCCGGTTGGAGAAAATTATCTGTTTTGCCGAAAAGTTTTCGGGTGTCTGCTGCGGCAGTGTCGGTGTTTTCTGCCGCAACTGTCCGCCGGGGCGGGTGATCCGGCTGAAAAATGCTGCCGGAGAAAAGAAGATTTTACGCAAATTTCTGCTCACTGAACCTTTTTGTTCCTTTATTCCCCGTTCCGCAGAAGATACGGAACTTGTGAAATATATCTGTTCGCAGAAAAAATATGACCTTTCCGGGAGCCGCTGGGCGATCGGGGTCGTGACGGGTAACAACAGAGAAAAACTTTTTCCCGCCCCCGCACCCGGTCTGGAACCGATCTATACCGGACGGGAGGTGCAGTTTTTCACTCTTTCTGCCTGCTGCAATTTCATCCGCTACGACCGCCGGGAACTGCAGCAGACTGCTCCCGAAGAGTTTTACCGCGCCCCTGAAAAACTGGTTTATAAATTCATTTCCAATAAACTGGTTTTTGCCTATGACAACAGCGGTGCGCTTTTTCTCAACAGTGCCAATATACTGATCCCTGAAATCCCCGGTATGAGTATAAAGACGGTGCTGGCTTTTCTCAATTCGGAAGTGTTTGCCTATCTGCGTAAAATATCCGGCGGCGGCGTGAAGGTGTTAAAGGGAGAGTTGAATACACTGCCATTTCCGGAAATTTCTCCGGAGGACGACCGGCTGTTGGAAACTCTGGTGGATAAAATCCTTGCCGGAGAAGATGCCTCTTCGGTGCTGAATGAACGCATTTTCCGGATTTTTGCTTTGACCGCGGAACAAATCGACCATATCCGTCAATCGCTGTGAGCCAGAAAGAGCAGAAGTACTGCATCCTCCGGCGTGAACGTCAATGAAAAGTGATCCGTCAATGCCGTATTGAGTGTGGCGCACCACCAGATGTTCAGTTCCAAATCGTTCAGAGGATATTTCAAGCCCTGACTCGTTGCCCGCACTGCACGGCCCGCCGGGTTGAATATAGAGACCGCCTGACCCGGAACTGCCGGAACGGTCTGACCGCTTTTCACGGCAAGAAAAACGCCCGTGTCGGTCAAAATGCGGATGTCGGCAAAGCGGCGGGAGAAGTCCGCCAGGAGCGAGATGTTCCCCAGCGTGTGATCTTCCCGCTTGCCGGTTGCACCCAGTATGATAAGTTCTTCGTTTTCATCCATCTGCGACAGGGCGAAGCGGAAGGCTTTGCTTAAATCGTTGGTCTCCTGTTCCGCCTCGTGGATCATGCGGTCGGCGAATTTTTTCCGGAAATCCGCAGAAAGACTGTCCAGATCGCCTACGACCCAATCGGGGGATCTGCCGTATTTCAGCAGACTCTCCGCCGCACCGTCACAGGCGATCAGCGTATCGGCGTTGGTTAATGCGGCAAGCGGAATGGGGTGTTTGGGGAATTCTCCGTTGGCAAGAATGACCGTACTCATTTTTTCACCTCCGCCAGCCATTGACGGGCAAAGACGACTCCGCAGATCAGAAATACGCTCCACATCAGCAGTGTCGCCAATGAATTTCCCTGCTTGAAATAAACTTGAAGCCAGAGTATGACCGACAGCGTATTTACGATCGTCCATGCGATCCATTGTTCAAAACAGCGCAGTACGCCCAAAATCATTGCCGCTGCGCTCAAAACGGTTGTTGCACTGTCGAGAAAGGGCGAAAACGCTCCGAAGTGTTTCAGGAGAAAACCGAATATCCCCCACGCAAGCACGATGCCTGTCAGCAGAAACAATTCGTGTTTGAGCGCAAGTTTCCGCTTGATGACTTCTCCGGTCGCGGCAGTACGGTTTCTGCTCCACAAATACAACCCGACAAACTGCATGGGAAAATAGTAGCACCAGTTGAGAAGCATGTCGCCGTAAATACGGGAACGGTAAGCAATGTAACCGTAAAGCAGTGTGTTGACCGCTCCGAAAAGATAGCAGGAGGATTTTCCCTTGCCCGCAAGCAGGGTGTAGGCGATGCCCGTGACGGCACTGGTTATGCCCAGAAGATTATCTCCGCCGGAGAGCAGCGTTGCGGCAGCGACCAGCAGTGCCGCTGAACTCATCCAGAAGATTTCAGTGCTTTTCCAGTTCCGCAGTTCCCTGCGGCAATAGTCCATCAGGAGTTCCATCAGCGGTACTTTTCCACCAGTTCCGCCGCCAGTGCCACGCACTCTTTGCATGGAAAACCGTTGGCTTTGATCTCAACGCATTTCAACGCTCCGGCATTCCGGGCAAAATCGGCTTTGACGGCATCGTGAAGTGCGGCAGGGAGCAGCTGCAATGCCGCATGGAGCGCACCGCAATTTCCCTCCGGCGCACGGCCTCCGCCGCAGGCTCCGAGTCCGGCAATCAGGTCATCGCGGTCAAATCCGGCGGCGACTGCCTGCGCGCAGTTGCGGGTTCGGGGGATCTCTGAAAAAATTTCCACTGCTTTTTCTTTGCTCATGCTGCACCTCTATTCAAAGATCATTTCACCGAAAAATTCGGGTTGATGAAAGTTCAATGTGGGATATTTTTCGCAGCTGAGCCAGTGGGGATGACTGGTTTGGTCGCCGCACTTGTAGAACATGCCGCGCCAGACGGTTCCGCTTTGGGGAACTGCTGCGCCCCAGCGGGTGAAAAACTCCATGGGGATCTCAAATCCGAGCGTCCATGTCAGCGGTTCTGTGATCTCTTCGGGGATCGACGGTGCTGTAATGGAGGGATAACGCTTTACCAGAGCCAGATCTTCCGGCGGCAGAATGGAGAAATCCTCAAATCCGTTTGGATGCCGCTGTGCATTGCGGATAAAATAACTCAAAAGAGTTCCGCAGCAATTCATTTCAAAGGAGTGATAGCCATTGGTACCGGGGTGGAGAAAAATTTCCACGCAACTGTCATTGCAGACTTGAGCCTGATCTTGGGTACGGGTCGCACGGACATAGCGGTCATGAACCTGAAACATACCGTAGACGGCGTTTTCATCATAGAGAAGTTTCACCCGCACGTCGGGGTGGTGATCGGAACTTTCCGCATAGACGGCATCCAGTTTTTTCTCTTCCGCCCTTTGCCAGGAGGGGGCGTTGAAGTCGGAGAAATCCGGACGGACGGAGGCTTTGGCAATGGTGTATTTCATAAGTTATTTTCCTTTGTTCAATGCTGAAAGCAGCGTATAACACAGTTCCATACAGGGAACCGGTACATTGTGTTTGTGCGCCAGTCTGATCGGGTTGCCGAGAATGGCTTCGACCTCCATGGGGCGGTTCGCATAGTAGTCCTGACAGGTGCTTGGTATGTAGGGCTTCAAGGTGCGGGTGAATGCGAAATTGTCGTCGATGTCTTTACCGGTCAACTGTGCGCCGCAGGCACAGGCGACCTCTTTCGTCTCCTGCATCAGGCGGCGGCAGAGGTCTTCGAGGGGGCCGTTGTCGCACATTTCTGCGGTATTGACTTTGCCCAGCACGGCGACCACGTTGAAGGAGAGGTTCCAGAGCAGTTTGTACCAGCGGATGTAGTTGATGTCCTCTGTGGTCCGGCAATCCACGCCGCCCTGACGGAAGAGTTCTGCTATTTCTTCCGTCGCAGGAGAGACGCCCGACGGATAATCGCCGAAACGCAGTTTCAGCACCCCTTCGTTGAGGATCACTCCCGGCGCGGGGCGTGACGTACAGGTGTAGGCGACAGTGCTGACCAGCAGGTTTTGCGGATAGGCGGCATAAACCTCTTTTTCGATGTCGATCCCGTTTTGGATAAGCATGATCTTCGTCTGTTCTGAACGGACGGCGGGGCGGAGCAGTTCAACCATGTCGATCGACGGCAGGGCTTTGCAGGCAACGATGACCCAATCGGGGATGCCCTCAAATTCGCGGGCGGAACGCAGTACCGCATGGGGCGTGAAGTTGTAATTTCCGTCCAGCATACGCACATCGTACCCCTGACGGGAGGCAACGTCGTGATCGCGCCCCGCAACAACAGAAACTTCCGCCCCCGCACGGGCGAGGCGGCTGGTGAAAGCGATGCCGACGCCGCCGGCACCCAGAACTAAAACACGCATTTCAACGTACTCCGAAAATAGCAGTTCCGACCCGCACCAGCGTGGAGCCGTGACGGATCGCAGTTTCAAAATCTCCGCTCATCCCCATGGAAAGAACGGGCAAATCTTTTTGCAGCAGACGGCTCTCTTCGTCCCGCAGGAGGGTCAGTTTTTCAAAGAGAGCCGCGGTGTAAACTTCATCGGCATCCAGCGGAGCCATGGTCATAAAGCCTTTGAGATCCACATGTGAACAGGCGGCGGCGCGCAGACACAGGTCATGGAGTTTTTCCGGCGGGATGCCGCCTTTGCTCTCTTCGCCGGAGACACTTACTTCCAGCAGGATCGCGGGGTGTTTGTTCTCTTCTCCGGCAATGCGGTCGATGCGCTCCAGCAGTTCGGAACTGTCCACGGAATGGATCACCTGACAGGTCTGAACGACTTTGCGGACTTTGTTGGATTGCAGTTGACCGATGAAGTGCCAGCAGATATCGGCGGGGAGGGCGGCGGCTTTTTCGCAGAGTTCTGCGGCACGGTTTTCGCCGAAATTGCGGACACCGTGAGCGTAAAGTTCGGCAATGGCACTGACGGGAAAGGTTTTGCTTACGGCGAGGAGCAGGATCTCTTCCGGAGAACGTTTTTCCTCTGCCGCAACGGTATTGATCCGGCTGCGGATCGCTTCATAACGTTCAATGATACTGCTCATTTTTCGCTCCGCTCTGCGGCAAGTTTCAGATTGTGTTCCGGCGGTCTTGCTGTGATTTTCGTACCGGGGGGGAGGCTCTCTGTGAGCCAGACGTTGCCGCCGATCACGGAGTTGTCGCCGATGGTGATGTCGCCCAGAACCGATGCCCCGGAGTAGACCGTAACATTGTTCCCCAGCGTGGGGTGGCGTTTGTTGCCCTTTATAAGCATGCCGCAGGCATCTTTGGGGAAGGCGACTGCGCCCAGCGTAACCCCCTGATAGATGCGGACATTATCGCCGAGGATGGCTGTTTCACCGATGACAACGCCCGTACCGTGGTCGATGAAAACCCCTTTGCCCAGCGTTGCGCCGGGATGGATGTCGATACCGGTGAGGCTGTGGGCGTGTTCGGTCATCATGCGGCCGATCATCGGAACCTTATTGAGGTAGAGAACATGGGCGAGCCGCTGAATGGTGATGGCTTTCAAGCCGGGATAACTTAAAATGATCTCATCGAAACTGGTTGCGGCGGGGTCTCCGGCATAACCGGCGCGCACATCATCTTTGGCAGTTTCCCGGATTTCGGGGAGAGCCTTGAGCAGGGCGAGGGCGGCGGTTTCAGCCTCTTCGTCGGCGTGGCATTTGCCGCAGCAATCCTTTTTGCAGTTGTATTTGATCGCCCGGGCGATCTGTCCGCTCAACTCTTCAAAAATTTCTTCCAGTGTCCCGGTGAAACGGCAATCGAACCCGGGGAAGATGATATCCAGCAGTTTTTCGGTGATATTGATGATCTCGTCCCGGCGGGGGAGGTTGTCGCCGTCGATACGGTTGACCCCGAAGTGATCCGCATAACTCTCCTGCAATGCAGAGCGGAGTTGACCCAGGGCATTTTGGATTTCGCTATTCATATTTATTCCACATTTTGGATTTGTTCACGCAGTTTTTCCAGTTCGCTTTTGAATGCCACGACCAGCGGAGAGACTTCGGATGCTCCCGCCTTGTTGCCCAGCGTAGTGATCTCACGGAAGAACTCCTGAAGGAGAAAATCCAAACTGCGTCCGACGGGCTTATCCTCTTCCAGAAATTTTTTGAACTGGCTGATATGGCTGTGAAGCCGTGTGATCTCTTCGGTCACATCCGCTTTGTCCGCATAGAAAAGAACCTCTTTCAGCAGCCGTTCATCGTTGGTGTCGATGGGGAGATTGGCATTTCTTAATTTTTCTTCCAGCCGTTTGCGGATGTGGATATCCAGAAAACGCACCATCGGTTCGATTTGACGGAGCAGATTTTCCAATACGGCGATACGGTCGAGAAAGTCCGCTTTCAGGGTGTTGCCCTCCATTTCGCGCATGAAGTGGTACGATGCCATTGCTCCGCGGATCACCCGTTCAAAGCCTTCCGTAAAGACGGCGGACTGCGGGTCGAACTGCGCGGCGGTGATGACGCCCGGAATACTGAACAAGGCTTCCACATTCACTTCCTGCGAAAGTCCGGCATTGCGGCGCACTTGTGCCGCCGCCGCAGTCAGTTCTTCCAGAAAGGCGGTGTCAATGACCGGTTTGCCGCTGTTTCTGCCGCCCTGAACGCAGGTGATTTTCAGTTGGACCGCTCCGCGCGTGACCTCTTCGGAGACCCATTTGCGGGCGGATATTTCCAATCCCGCAAGTTCAGCGGGTATGGATACACGGATCTCCAGTTGTTTGCGGTTGACGGAACTGAGTTCCGCTGTGAGGGTGCAGCCGTTTGCCAACGTGACTTCACTCTTGCCGAAACCTGTCATGCTTAACATCAGCGGACCTCCTCTTTTGCTTCTTCTTTCTCTTCTGCCGGATCTTTACGGACTTTGTTTTCTTCCGCCGTTTCTTCCTTCACTTCCTCTTCTTCCTCTTTGTTTTCATCTTCATCGGGGGCTTCGACGGGAGGCTGTACCGGGAAGTTGTCGCGTTCCTGTTCATTTACCGGTTTTTGAATATCGGCAGGATCGCGGAGTTTTTTCAGTGTATGCGCGGCTAATTCTTCCTGTGAGATTTTTCCTGCGAAATTCACCTCCCAGCCGTTGAAACCGGTCTGTGCATAACCGCAGAAAACAAGGACCGTTCCGTTTTCGCACGGCCAGACCAGTGACATCTGAAGACCGTCAGTCTGCTTTTTGAAGGAGGTTTCCAATTCTTCTTCCGTCAACTTCAACTGCGGGTCAAGAGAGGTGGAGAAGTTCGTCTGGCAGACGGCAGGAGAAGTGAAACGGATCCGGTTGAGTTGAACCGGCGTCAACTGTTTCAGCAGATTGGCGATTGCGTAATTCCGGGCTGTTTTCACTGCCGCCATGAATTCCTGTTTGTGCGTGATGAAGTTTTTGCGGATGATGCGTTCGGGATACCAGTGTGCCATTTTGCTGTCAGATGTGCCGTAGACTATGAGAAGTTCGGGGATATCCGGCACCTGCCATGCGACGCAGATCTGATTGAGTTCGCTGCCGAGACCGACCGTCGTACCGCCGGCTTCTGCGCCGGAGTAGATTTCCGATTTCAGCAGAATGGGGTCGTTGAAACGGATAAAATCGATTTGCATTTGCGTAAGTTCTCTGGAGTGTTCCAGCAGATATTCCCGGGCGCGTGCAACGGCGCGCTCCTGATGCCATGCAGCGGAGTGACAGCCCGCCATGGAAAGCAGACTGAAAACGACTCCGGCGGCAAGTATAAATTTTTTCAACATAAAAAACCTCAATTTGAATAAAAACAACCGTACATTTAATAATGTAACTCTTTTTTTGCGTTCCGTCAATCGTTTTTCTGTGTAATCTGCTTGAAAATATGTAAAAATGCTGTAAATTATGATCATTATGAAAAAAACAGCATATTTCGGAGGCAGTTTCAACCCTCCGCACGCAGGACATCTCGGCGTTGCGGAAGGTGCTTTGCTGTCGGGCAGAACGGATGCCGTCTGGCTGGCTCCCGCTTTCCGCCCCCCCCATAAAACGGGGAAAAAACTGACGGAGTTCCGCCACCGGGCGGAGATGATCCGTCTGCTGATCGGGAACCGGTCGGGACTGGAACTCTGTGACGTGGAGGATCGGTTGCGCCTTGAGCCGTCGTATACCATTCTCATTCTGGAACATCTGGAACGGAGCGAACCGGATCGGCAGATCCAGCTTCTGATCGGCGGAGACAGTCTGCGCCAACTCCATACATGGCACCGGGCGGAAGAACTTGCGGAACGCTTTGAGATCCTTACCTATCCCCGCGACGGCGAAACCCCTGCGCTTGAAGAATTGCAGCAGAGATGGGGGGCGAAAACGGCAGAAAAACTCTATGGCGGAGTGCTTTCCGGAGAATTTTTCAAAATATCTTCGACGAATATCCGTAACGGAATGGAAAATCCGTCAAACCGGGTACATATTAATAAGGGGAGCATCCCGGATGCTGTTTGGGAGTATATACAACAACAAGGACTTTACAGGAGAAAAGAAGATGAGTGAAAACACAGTCAATGCAGTCCGCCCGGAGGAATTGGCGGATTTCTGCATGAAGTGTGCCGATGAAAAAATGGCAACCGATATTATCCGTCTCGATGTGGGCGAAAATTCTTCCGTCGCCGATTTCTATGTGGTCTGCACCGCCAATTCCGAACCGCAGATGCGTGCTGTCGCCGGTTTCGTGGAACGGCAGGTGCGCGATGTGTACGGCAAACGCCCGCTTTCGGAAAACGGCGAAAGCATGAGCGGCTGGATTTTGATCGACTTCGGTTCTGTGCTGGTGCATGTGATGACTGCCGAAGTGCGTGACCGTTACAACCTCGAAGGGCTGTGGGGCGAAAAGCCCGATGCCAATGTTCTCAAAAAACTGACGGGGCAGCAGAAATAACTTATGGCTTCTGGCGATTTTCCATTGTCCTGGAATGAATTTCAGTGGGAAGAAGAGATCCGCCGTGATGAACGGCGGATCAACGGCTATTTCCGCGATCTGCCGTCCTGTCTGGATTTGCCGGGGGAGGAGGATATGATCTACGAGAAACTCTTCTCCCGGACGGAACTTATGCCGATCCAGGGCAAAACCGGAGCCTTGCGGAACTGGGAAGAGGACGAAAACAACGATGAGGACGAAGGAAATTCCGCTCCGACCCATAAATTGCTGGTGCAGTTGGATTGTCTGGCTGTGGAGTGGAACATCATCACGGTCAATACGCTCTTTCCGGCGTTCGCTGCTGACGGACTTAAAATCGCCTGTGCTTACGGCAAGTTGATCGTGCGGACTGCCAATTTCCTCGAAGAAAGGCAGATGGATTTTTCGCTGCGGATCAGCCTGGGGAAACGCTGCCTTGCCGACTTGAACGATCTTGCCGGAAGTTTGACGGAGATCGGGCGGAAGTTTGAAGAACTGCACGACGATTGCCGCACGCATCTGGAAATGCTCGGGCATATCCGGGAACAACTGCTGCTGGAGTTGAAAACAGTGCGGGATGATATTCCGTTTTAGAAAAGAGGAAAACTTTATGCCGATTGCCGATTTTTATTTTCTGGAACCCAATCGCGTGTGGCGCAATTATCTGGGCGGAGCCGCTCTGGATCGTATGGCAGGGGCGGAAGAACCGCAGGACGGACGTTTCCCCGAAGACTGGATGCTCTCTCTGACCCGTGCCGTCAATCCCGGCAGAGAAGATACCGGTGAGGGGTTATCCAAATTGCGGGATGCTGACGGAAATATCGTTCCGCTGACTGAAGTTTCTGAACACTTCTCCGCCGGATTGTACGGCGAAAAACACCTCGCCCGTTACGGGGCGCACCCCGCTTTTTTGCTGAAATATCTGGACTCTGCGATCCGCTTGCTTCTGCAAAGTCATCCAACGGCGGAGTTCGCAAGAGAGCATTTGAACGCCAATGCCGGAAAAACCGAAGGGTATTACATCCTTGAGACCCGTGATCCGGAAAATGCCTATATCTATCTCGGGTTTCAGCACCCGATGGAGCGTGAAACGTTCAAAAAAGCGGTGGAGGAGCAGAATTCTGCCGTCATGCTGGGCAATTTTGAAAAAATTCCCGTCCGTCCCGGCGATGCATTTCTGGTGCCGGGGGGCATGCCCCATGCGATCGGCGAAGGGATTTTGATGGTGGAGATCATGGAACCCTCCGATTTTGTGGTGCGTCTGGAATACATCGTTAACGGAAAACCGCTGCCGGAACCGATGCGCTACATCGGCGGAAATTCCGATTTCGGTATGGATATGGTGGATTTCAATGTCTATACGGTCGATGATATCCGCAAAAAGTTTTTCATCCGCCCCGAAGAAAAAGCGGCGGAAGGTTCTGCCAGGCGTTTTTCGCTGTTTGATGAACGCTATACCGATTGTTTCCGTGTCGATCTGCTGGATGTGAATGGCAGTTGCCGTTGTTCGCTTGACAATTCTCTTGCTGTTGCGGTCATCGTGGAAGGAGAGGGGGCTTTTTTCGCCGGAAACACGGCCGCTGCCGTAAAGAAATACGATCGTATGCTGATACCCGCCAGCCGGAACGGATTTTCTTTTGAGGGAAAAGGAAAAATCCTCGTGATCCGTCCGCCGCTGCCGTAAAATGTAAAAGGTGTTTCTTTATGAGCAAAATCAGACGGATTTTTGAATATTTATTCGGCAGTATTGAGAGTAAGCCCCTCTACGATCCTGATTTTCAGTGGATCGAGGACAGTCCGCTGAAGGGTGAACGTTATTGTTTTTCGCACAGCGGCGGTATCGGTGATATTCTTTTTTCTCTCTATTTCTGCAAAGAATTCTCTGAAAAAAATGGAAAAATCCCTTTTGATTTTCATATCCGCACCCATGTTTCCGATGCCGGGATGGGGGGGCATAAACATCCTTTCGGCACGTTCCGGATGACAACTGCATCGGCAGGATTTCTCAAGGAACTGCTGGAAGAACAGCCGTTTATCGGCGAAGTCTCCATCGGGGATGAGTTGCCGGAAAATGCGATCGACCTTGACCGGTGCCGTGAACTGAAAATCAATTTTGCCGCAGGGGACATCCATAACTGGTACTACAATCTCTGCCGCACTCATCTGCCCCGGGAGTTCTGGAAACCGGTTTTGACGGTTCAGCCGGATTTCAAATATCAGCAGAAGGTGCTGTTTACCGCGACGGAACGCTATCAGAATGTCTACATTGATTTTTCGGTGCTGAAAGACTTCAAAGATGAGTTGGTTTTTGCCGGAACTCCGGAGGAATACCGGATCTTTACAGAGAAATACTTCCCGCTGGAATACGCTCCCTGCAATTCCATGCTGGAACTTGCCCGTTATATGGCAGGAGCAAAAGGATTGCTCGGCAATCAGAGCGGTATCTTTTCAACGGCGGATTGCCTCAAAATCCCGCGGATACTGCTCGCTCCGGAATTTTTTAAGTTCAAGAAGCGGATCGGCCCCGGCCCGCATGTCAATCTGCCGCAGGGCGGCTGGTGTGAAGATGCCGGAACGACTGAAAAAATGCTCGCCGCATTGAATGAACTGCTGAACCGTCAGCCGACATTTTGACCGGAGGAAGACAAAATGTGTAAAGTATCTGTTATTATGCCGGTTTATAATACCGGCAAGATTGTCTGTGAAACGATCGCATCCGTTTGGGCGCAGTCGTTTCGGGATTTTGAATTGCTGATAATTGATGACGGTTCAACAGACGAAACGCCCTCATACATACATACATACA
>JAFTUS010000079.1 GCA_017466125.1 Lentisphaeria bacterium
CATAATATTGATTATGTGAACCCAGAATGAAAAAATCACCCTCAAAATAAAAAGAAAGTAACAAGGAAAGAAAAAATTATGAAAAGAAACAGCCTCAAACAGCGTAACATAATCAATATTATGCGAAGTTACGGAGAAACTTAAGTGCTGACAACCAAGAGTTCGATAAGGGTGAAATGTTTGTTTTTCATTTTACTTTCCTTATGTTAGGGGTTTGTATGTTTTCAACAGAACAAATTGAACTGCTTTCACGAATAACCAATGAAGTGGGCAGCACCTGATCGGGGAGCGGACGGGAGGGATCACGCAAACACAGATCCAACTCCGTCATTGCCAGATACCCCGATTCCCGGATCGCATGGCGTACCGTCGTCAGTGCGGGCGTCGTCAGACTGCTTGACGGAAGATCGTCAAATCCGATGACCGACAACTCTTCCGGAATTTTCCGTCCGATTTCCCACGCTGCCCGCAAAACAGCACTTGCCATATCGTCACTTGAACACATCACTGCGGTAATTTCGGGATGTTTTTTGAGAAATTCTTTTGCAATACCACAAGTCTCCTGCGGGGTCTCCCCGCCGGAAATGTACCACCCCTCCATGCTGAAGAGCCCCGCTTCTTCAAGAGCATCATTGTATCCCTTGACCCGCAGAATGTGGTCATAAGTATCAGACGGATACTTCAGATAACCGATGCGGGTATGCCCGCTGGAAATCAGATAACGGGCGGCTTCCAGACTGCCTTTGTAGGAGTCATTGCCGACAAAACCGATTTCGGCCAGAGCAGACGGCTGATCCATCGCGATCACTTTCAGTTCCGATGCCGCCAAATCCGGCAAATCCTTTTCAAAAAGCGTCGGCAGCAGAAGAAGCACCCCGGAACACTGCTGTTCCCGGATATCTTCAAGCAATTTACGCCTGCTGTTTTCATTACGGTTGATGATACAGTATTCGATCTTTTTTTCAGTCGCCGCCGCTTCGATCCCGGCATAAAGTTCCGAAACGTAACTGCCGAAACTTTTGACGGCGGAAACGACAGCGATTTTCTTTTCCCGGTTCAGGTGGTTGTCGCCGATATAGTTATGTTTGCGCAAGAGCGCATTGACCCGCCGCCGGACATCTTCGCTCACACCGTTGCGCCCGTTCAATGCCCGGGAAACAGTAGCGATCGACACTCCGGCTTCTTCTGCAATTTGCGTAATATTGATCTTCTGCAGTTTCAAAAAAGAACCTCTTTTTTTATTTACGTAAATAAATATACTGATAAAATCCCATTTGTCAATAGCAAAAAACGAAAATCAGCATTTTTTTCAGGATTTTTTAACAGGGAAAACAAAACCCTCCCAATTCCAATCGGGGACGGAAGAACGTAAATTCAAAGTCGGAGCAATACGCAGTTCCTTCGGCAGTTCCTCCTGTTCCAGGATCCCTTTCAGCAACAGTTTCACCCCCTCCAGAACCGGAGGGGCGATCGTTGTAAGCGGCACTTTGGCATAAGCAGAAAACGGCGCATTGTTGAACCCGATGACCGCCACATCTTCCGGAATACGGATGCCGTGTGCCAGAAGCGTCTCCATCACTCCGATCGCCAGACTGTCGTTGCGCAAAAGCAATGTGCGGCACGCTCCCGCGCGGACACGCTCCTCCACTTGCGGCGCAAGGTGTTCCGCCCCGAAAGCAAAAAGATCTTTGATATGTTCAAAAAGGTAGTAGATCTTATGCGCTTCCTGCTGAAATTCCTCTCCGGGTTCATACGCCTGAACGATATTCACAGGTCCGTACCCCGCCGAATTGAGAAATCCGCACAACTCCCGATAGTAGGCGGTACGGTCAAAACCGATTCTGCTGACCACCGCCGGCAGTTCCTTTTCCCCCTCACCGAAACAATAGTCCGCCGCATAGACGGATATTTCCGGCAACTGCTCAAAACCGATCGTTTCCAGATCGGCACCGCGCACATAACCGATGATGATAAAGTCACGGATCCCGAGGCCGATGCCGTTGCGCACCGCTTCACCGAGATCATCTTCCGGAGCGTAAAGCACGGAAAAATCACAATCATCCCGCAGAGCCAACTCCCGCATCAGATAATCCAGCACCGGAAAGACCCGGGAGTTCGCCGTATCGTTTCTGACCACCAGCCCCAGATATTTTTTGCTGTTCCGCCGGAAAATACGGCTGGCAAGTTTATTCGGGATATACCCCATCTCCGCCGCTTTCCGCCGCACCTCTTCGATGCGTTCCGGCGAAATGCGCCGTTTCGCCGCTTTTCCCGAAAGGCAGCTTGAAACGGTCGAGGGGTCGATGTTCAATGCGCGCGCAATATCCCTTATTGTAACAATACTCATTTTTTCTCCGGATTTTTTCTGTTTTTTCTTGACAAATAAAATATAATGCTGTATTGTATAAAAAGCAACAGGATCTTTCCTGTTTCTTGTTTTTTTAATCGATGCACAACATATTGTGCAAAACAAAGGAGAACATTTTATGAAAGTTTCCATCAGTGCTGAAAAGAAAGTGATGGGCGAAAAGGCGGCTGCCTGCGGCGGGGCCTGTATCAGAGAAGCCATTGCCAAACGGGGATGCGCCTACATCATTCTCGCCTGCGCCCCCAGCCAGAATGCCACATACGATGCGTTGACCGCCATGAAGGATATCGATTGGAGCAAAGTCCATATTTTCCATCTTGACGAATACATCGGTCTTTCGGCGGATCACCCCGCCTCGTTCCGCTTGAATTTGCACAAAACGTTCCTCGACCGCCTCCCCTGCCCTCCCGGTTCTTTCCATCCGATCGAAGGGGATGCCGCCGATTTGAAAGCCATGATGAAAAAACTGGATGAAGAGATCAAATCCGTCCAGATCGACGTTGCCTTTGTCGGCATCGGCGAAAACGGTCATGTTGCCTTCAACGATCCCCCGGCAAATTTCGACATTGAGGACGCTTATCTTGAAGCCCCCCTCGATGAAGTCTGCCGTCATCAGCAGTACGGCGAAGGCTGGTTCCCCACCATGGAAGCCGTACCGAAATACGCCGTGACCATGAGCTGCCGTCAGATCATGCGTTCTTCGGTCATCGTCAACACCGTTCCCGACACCCGCAAGGCAAAAGCAGTCGCCATGGCGATCGAAGGCCCCGTGACCAATATGGTCCCGGCGACCATCATGCAGAACCACCCCGACTACAACGTTTTTCTCGATGCAGAAGCCGCTGCTCTGCTGAAAGGCAAATATGAATAAAAAGTGGGTCGATCTTCAAGTCAACGGTCACCGCGGCGTGGATTTTGTTTCGCCTGAACTTTCCGAAAAAGATATCGTTCAGGCGATCGAAGAACTTGCCGAAGCCGGTACTGCCGTCTTTCTGCCGACATTGATCACCGCATCTGACGAACTCTATGCCCGCAACGTGCCGCTCATCAAACGGACGGTGGAAAAGTACGGTCTTCAGAAGCACGTTCCCGGCGTACATCTGGAAGGGCCGCTGCTCACCTGTGCCGGAGCGCATGACCCGGCTCTTCAGCAGGAGTGTTCGGCAGAAAATGTCCGCAAGCTCCACGACCTTACCGAAGGCTTCATCAAAGTAATGACGCTTTCTGCCGAAGCCGAAGGTGCCCCCGAAGCCGTTGCAGAACTGAAAAAACGCGGCATCGTTCCCAGCGTCGGCCACCATACCGCAGGATACGCAGAGATCCACCGCGCCGCCGATGCCGGATGCCAACTGCTCACCCATCTGGGCAACGCCTGCCCCAATCTGGTGGGACGTCACGAAAATCCCCTGCTCGCCGGTCTTGCCGAAGAGCGTATGGATGCCATGATCATCACGGACGGTCATCACCTGCCCGCCGACCTTATCAAAATCATCTTCAAGGTCAAAAGTCCCGATCATATCATCGTGACCAGCGACGCCTGTTCGCTGTGCGGATTTCCGCCGGGAGAATACTCTCTCTGGGGGAACCGTGCCGTCCTGACTGAAAACGGAAAACTTCACAACCCGGATAAACAGTGCCTTGTCGCCGCAGCCGCAACGATGGATATGTGTATGGAATTTCTGAAAAGTCTGGAGTTCCTCTCCGGAGAAGAACTGCTCAAAGTCGGCCGCACCAACGCCTTGAAACTTCTGAACATGGAGGATGATCTATGAGTATAAAATTCGGATTTTACGGTTTCCGCCACAGCCATATCTTCTCCCTTTATCAACGGGTGAAAGATCATGCCGAAACAGAGATCGCCGCCGCATACGAAGCCAATGACAATGCCCGCAAAGCCGCAGAAGCACAGGGCGTTGTTTTCAACTGCGATACACCGGAAGAGTTTTTCAACACCCCGCAGCTGGATGTGGTCGCAATCGGCGGCGCATACGGCGACCGTGCCGATGTGGTCATAAAGGCATTGAAAGCGGGAAAACACGTTATCAGCGACAAACCTTTCTGCATCACGCCGGAAAAACTCGATGAGATCGAAAAAATCATCACAGAAAAAAAAGCGGTTCTCGGCTGTATGTTCGATTTGCGCACCGCTCCGAACTTCCATACGGCACAGCAGTTGATCCGCTCCGGCAAAATCGGGGAAGTTTCTGCCATCCAGTTCAACGGGATGCACCCGCTCAACTACGGGGTCCGTCCCGCATGGTATTTTGAAAAAAATATGCACGGCGGCACCATCAACGATATTGCCATACACCTTTTTGACCTGCTGCCGGGACTGACCGGAAACGGCGTCAAAAACATTCTTTCCGCACAGGGCGGAAACTTCAACTTCCCGCAGGAACCCCATTTTTCCAATCGGGGCGTTCTGCTGCTGGAACTGGAAAACGGCGCATACGTTTCAGGGGATGTCTCCTATTTTGCGCAGAATTTTGCGGACTCCGCCTACTGGCGTTTCTCCATCTGGGGAACTGCCGGAAGTATGGAATTCAACTATAACGATCCCGGAGTGAAACTGACCGTCGGCGGCGAAAGTCAGATCATTCAGCCTGTCGCTGCTCCGTCGGACTACTTCGACGCCTTTTTAAGCGAACTTGCCGGAACTCCGGCAACTCCGTGTACTCAGGAAATATTAAAAACCGCCCGGCTGGCACTGAATGCACAGCAGAAGGCAAATAAAATATGAGGTGAAAAATGTCTGAAAAACTCAAACTCGCCATCATCGGACTGGATACCAGTCACGCGGTGGAGTTCCCGAAACTCATTCAGGACCCGGCAACTCCGGCAGAAAGCCGTATCGACGGTCTGACCGTGCCCCGTTGTCTGCGCTTCTCCACCCCTTTCCAGTCGGAAGAGGGTCTCAACCAGCGTCAGGCTTATCTGGAAAGCATCGGCGTGGAAGTCACCAACGATTTCGACTACGCCGTCGGCGACTGCGACGTGATCTCCATCAACATCAACGACCCGGCATTTCATCTGGAATATTTTGAAAAATGTGCAAAACTCGGCAAACGCATCTTTCTGGATAAACCCGTTGCGGATAATTTGGAAAATACCGTGAAGATTTTTGAAATCGCCAGAGAAAACAACGTGGAATTCTGTTCCGCAAGTTCCCTGCGTTTTGACGTGGATTTTCTGGAAGGCTGTGAACGCAATCCGGATGTTTCTTCGCTTCACGTCTGGGGTCCTGTGGGACGTGCCGCCGCCGGAAGTTCGATCATCTGGTACGGTGTCCACGCCTTTGAGATGCTCCAGCGGGGCATGGGATGCGGCGCAGCGACCGTGACCGTCAGTAATGACCGCAACGGTTATCTCTGTCATGTCATCTATAAAGACGGTCGCCGGGGCATCGTGGAACTGACCCGCAACAACTATGAATACGGCGCAGTTTTCCGCAACGCTTCCGGATTTGCCGACAAGATCGACGTCACCCGCCGTATTCCCTACTACCGGCAGCAGCTTTTGGCTGTGCTTGAATTTTTCAAAACCGGTAAAGAACCCAATACGCTTGCTGATACGTTTGAAGTTATGGCAATGCTGGATGCCGCCGACCGTTCCGCGGTCACGGGCCGTCCGGAAGTTGTTTACACCAAATGATATAAGGAATTGTAAATCATGGAAAAAATCATCAGAGTCGGTATCATCGGTCAGGGACGGAGCGGACGCAATATTCACGCATTCGCCCTCGAACTTCCCCGTTTGAACACAAAATATAAAATCGTCGCAGTAAGCGACCGCATCCCGGAACGGATGAAGGAAACGCTCGAAAACAATCCCGGCTGCAAGGCGTACGAAAACTACAAGGATATGCTCAAAGATCCCGAAATCGATCTGATTGTCAATGCCACCCAGAGCAAAGACCATGTCGATGTCAGCATTGAAGCCCTCGAAGCCGGATATGCTGTTCTCTGCGAAAAACCCATGGCGGCACACCTTGCCGACGTGGATCGCCTTGAAGCGGCGGTCAAACGCACCGGCAAATTTTTCGCCATGTTCCAGCAGTCCCGTTTCGCCCCGACTTTCCGCAAGATCAGAGAGGTCATGGACTCCGGCGTTCTCGGGCGTATCGTCATGGTCAAAATGGCGTTCAACTGCTTTGCCCGCCGCTGGGACTGGCAGACTTTGCAGTACATGGATGCGGGCAGTCTGCTCAACACCGGGCCGCACCCGCTGGATCAGGCACTTCAACTGATGGGCAATGTCGATCCCGACCAGATCCTCTGTGTCATGGATCGCGCCAACACCTTCGGCGATGCGGAAGACCATGTAAAACTCATCATGACTGCTAAGGACCGTCCCACGATCGACCTTGAAGTTTCCTCCTGCTGTATGTACAGTCCTTATGTCTACTCCGTTTACGGAACGCAGGGCTGTCTTTTGGGCGACCACAAGAAACTGGACTGGAAGTTCTACCGCCCGGTGGAGGCTCCGGCGCAGAAGTTGATCCGCACACCGCTGGAAGGAAGGGTCTACTGCTCCGAAAACCTCTCCTTCTATGAAGAACACTGGGAGTCTTCTGACGAAGGCATGAAGTTTGAATTCCGTACCGAAATGCTCTATCTTGATCTGTATGAAGCACTGGTCAACGGCAAGGAACTGGAAGTTCAGTTCGATGAAGTCCGCCGCCAGATCATGGTCATCGAAGAGTGTCACCGCCAAAACCCGCTCTCAAGGGATTTTGAACCGGAAAACGCCGAACGTCGGCCTCGGTAGTGGTCGGCTGTCGCCCCGTGCGGGGCTCTCGAGCCTCCGGGGCTTTAAGTAAAATTCCGCGCGAAGCGCGCACCCCGCACCGGCCCGAACGTCGGGTTCGCTGACACCCGCACGTGATCCAACGGCGGAACGTTGGTCGCCGCCTTAAAATGGCGGCGAAAGTACAAGCGCAGCGTCAACATTGCCGCATTTGCGGCAATACCTCTCGCCGGGAGCGATGCCCCGAAAAAAGAGCGCAGCGTATTTTTTCGGGGCGTTGAGCGAACGGCGGCCGAACGTCGGCCTCGGTAGA
>JAFTUS010000080.1 GCA_017466125.1 Lentisphaeria bacterium
GTTTTTATTTGAAGATGCCGATAAGCAAACCTATCTTGAAAAACATATCCGCAAACGGAGCATTGATATCTAATAGAGAAAATCAGCAAAACTTGCAAAAATCTCTAATAGAATGCTTGACAAATAGCGTTCAATGGTGTATTCTAATAGAGAAAACAAGCAAAACTTGCAAAAATCTCTAATAGGAGCGGTGTTTATGGAAATACAACGGCAATTTTACCTTGATGAACTGCTCCGCAAGCAGGGTAACGGTTTTGTCAAAATCATTACCGGGCTGCGGCGGTGCGGAAAATCTTACCTTTTGCGTACCATTTTCAAAAATCATCTGCTCGCCAATGGCATTGCTCCGGAAGAGATCGTGGAAATGGCGTTTGATGAACGCGACAACAAAAAGTTCCGCGATCCCGATGTTTTTTATAAATTTGCCAAAGAGAGGCTCGCCCAACAGCCGAAAACTATTTTTCTGCTTGATGAGATCCAGCTGCTTGGTGACTTCGAGTCCGTCCTCAACGGTTTGCTTGGAAAGAATGCCGAAATTTACGCTACCGGCAGCAATGCGAAATTCCTTTCCAAAGACATCATAACCGAGTTCCGGGGGCGCGGTGATGAGATCCACATGACTCCGCTGACTTTTGCCGAGTATTTTTCCATTTTCAACGATGATAAAATCAGCCGGTTTCAGGAATATATGCTCTACGGCGGTCTGCCATTGGTGGCATTGGCAGTTTCTCCGGAAGATAAAATCGCCATTCTCAATGCCCTTTATACCGAAACTTATCTGCGGGATATTGTGGGCAGAAACAAGATCCGAAAAGTTGCGGAACTGGAAAAGTTGCTGGACATCCTTGCTTCAACCATCGGCAGTCTGGTCAATCCGGAAAAATTACGCAAAACTTTTCACAGTGTCAAGAATTCCAAAATAAACGCTTCCACTCTTACCAAGTATATTGCGTATCTGGAAGATGCCTATTTGCTTGAAGCTGCCCGGCGTTATGACATCAGGGGTAAAGCATATATCGAAACTCCGCAGAAATATTATTATTCTGATTTGGGGTTACGCAATGCCCGGTTGAATTTCCGTCAGCTGGAAGAAACTCACAGTATGGAAAACATCATCTACAACGAGCTTCGCCACCGCAAATTCAATGTGGATATCGGTCAAGTTACCGTTAATGAAAAGAACACTGCCGGAACTTACAGCCGCAAACAGCTTGAAGTTGATTTTGTTGCCAATAAAGGTTCAAAACGCTACTACATCCAATCTGCCTATATGATTCCGGATGCGGAAAAACGCCAACAGGAGATCCGGTCACTTTTGAAGATCGACGATTCTTTCAAAAAGATCGTTATCACCTCCCACGCTCCGGCTCCGCTGTATGACGACAACGGCATATTGACCATGAGCATTTACGATTTTCTGCTGAATCCGGACAGTCTGGAGTTGTGATGCAAGCAAAAATAAAACAGCTTTTTTCAATGTTATTTCTTGCTCTGGCAGTGAGTGTGACTGCGTGGTTTTGCAGCCGAACAATTCTTTGGGCGGCGTGGAGCGGCTTTTGTTTTATCCGCGTTTTTGTCGGACCCGTCAGACTTGTCTGACAGGTCCGACGCCAAACACGCATGGGTTGATGAAGTTGAGAGAATGTCCCGGAAGCATCATTACACCATCACCACTGATAATATAACTGGTGATGGAGTAAATTTCAAATTGGGAAACTGTCGGTTTGAAAAAATTGGCTGTGTACTAAACATAGACTGATAAAAAAATCCGCGCGCAGCGCGCACCCCGCCCCGGGTCGTACCCGGACGTGATCCAGCGGCGGAACGCTGGTCGCCGCCTTAAAATGGCGGCGAAAGTACAAGCGCAGCGTTGATATTGCCTCACATGAGGCAATACTACTCGCCGGGAGCGATGCCTCGAAAAAAGAGCGTAGCGTATTTTATCGGGGCGTTGAGCGGACGAAGCATTCCGAGCCCCTGTAAAAATCAGTCAACCTTTCGTACACAGCCAAAAAATTTTAATGAGCAGGTCGGATGCCGGACTTCCGTAGGTTCAGGCAAAATTGCGGAACGATTTGATCCGGTGCAGGGTGATCAGATTGGTGTCGTGCGGATTTTTTCCGTTTTCGTCCCCGGAACGGCTTGCGACCAGCAGATCTTCTCCGTCGATCAGCAAAGAGGCGTAATGGCGGGAGGCCGTGAGGCAGTCCCCCGCTGCGACCATGCCCGCTGAACACCAGTCGAAAAGGTCACGGGAATAGAAAAGTTCCAACTGCCGCCGTTCCATGCCGACTCCGGGATAACGCTTCGGATTTTTAAGGAAATTGGAACTCTCGTTGCGGGAGGCGATCAGCCAGTAAAGGCGCGATACTTCATCGTAAACAATGTGGAACTTCATACAGCCGCCGGGGAAAGGAATGTAGAGCAGCGGGAAATCGTTCATCTTCAGAAGTTCCAGTTTCAGCGAACCGTCATCTGCCTCTGTCCCCTTGAGGACTGCCGCAATGTTGCCGTTGTCAACATCAACGGCGCAACGGCTGAAAAGCAGCACCGTCCTGTCCTGCGGATCGTAAAAACGGTGGTCGGGATCGTAAATGCGCACCACATTGGATTCCAGCCAGACTCCCGGAGTGAAGCAGAAGAGATTTTTTTCGTGCGGAATATCCTCTTTGAATTTCATGCAGTTGGAAAAGGTCCAGGAGGCCCGTTTCGTGAGATCCGCCGTGAGGTCGGCACTCATCAGAACCGGGTCGCCGCCCGCCCAGCCTTTGTCTCTCAGCGGGGCGTGTTCCATGGTCAGATAGATCCTGCCGCGTCTGAAATCCATGGAGCAGGGGGCCTGATGCCAGAAATATTCATCGTCCAGCACGGCGGGTTCGCTCCAGCTTTCGCCGTTGTCGGTACTTTGAGAAATCAGCAGTCTGCCGCTGTGACCGATCAGCCAGAGGGAGTCGCCGCCTTTGAATACGCGGGCGTGGAGCATCGGAAGTCTGGCCGTTTCGCGCCAGTTTTCTCCGCGGTCATCGGAAACAAAGATCCGGCACTGGTTGCCGTTGAAATCTCCGCTGTCGCTTTTGGGGCCGGAAACGGCAGAAAGTCCCGGCCCGGAAATATCAAAACTCAAAATAAGCCTGTTGTCAAACCCTTCTGCCAGAAACGGAGAATAACAGTAGAGGTTCTGCGGGTCAGGTGACTTCCACAGAATTTTTTCAGAAGCAATAAAATTCATAAAACAGTACCCTTTCTTGTGTATTTGAAAATATACTTTCGGATATTGAGCTTTGCAAACATTGAATGCGTAAAATTTTCTGACAAATCATAAAAAAACAAGACAAGCGCGGGGCGTTTATCCGTCTAACGATCCTGATTTTTTCTGAATGAGTCAAAAATCTGCTGTGCTTTTTCCACTTCAGCGGCGGTCGGTTCGGGCGTTTCTGCGAGCGGGTCGGGAATATTCAGTTTTTCCCATTTGAAAGATGCCATTTTGTGGAAGGGCAGCAGATCGATCCTCTGGATGCACTTGTACGGACGGAGAAAATCGGCGAGGGCTTGCAATTTTTTCTCATCCAGCGTCCAGCCCGGAACGAGAACGTGCCGTATCCAGACCGGTTTGCCCGTTTTTTCGCAGTATTCCAGCGTTGCGAGTTCATTGGTATTGTCCATTCCCGTCAACTCTCTGCACTCTGTTCTGTCGAGGGCTTTGATGTCAAGCAGAAGCAGATCCGCCGCATCAATGACCGGACGGCTCTGCTCCAACGGCAGAGACCCCGCTGTATCCAGTGCCGTATGAAACCCCCGTTCCCGGCAAGCGTTCAAAAGAGCTTGCGCAAAACGGGGCTGCATCAGGGGTTCTCCGCCGGAGAGGGTCACGCCGCCGGTGCGGAGAAAATTACGGCAGGAGTCCACTTGTGCAACGATCTCACGGACCGTGATTTCCCGTCCTCCCCCGACACTCCAGGTGTCGGGATTGTGACAATATTTGCACCGTAGCGGACACCCCTGAAAAAAGATGACGAAACGGATCCCGGGACCGTCAAGGGTCCCGAAACTTTCAAAGGAGTGGATCCGTCCCCGCGTTTCCATCAGAACTTCTTATGGAAGGTGCGGTTCACCACATCCATCTGCTGTTCACGGGTCAGTTTGATGAAGTTCACCGCATAACCGGAAACACGGATGGTCAACTGCGGATATTTTTCGGGATGTTCCATGGCATCCAGCAATGTTTCGCGCACCAGTACGTTCACGTTGAGGTGATGACCGTTGTCGAGGAAATATCCGTCCAGCAGAGCAACCAGATTACTGACCTTTTCGCCGTCATTCTTACCCAGCGTATCGGGGATGATGCTGAACGTGTAACTGATGCCGTCTTCCGCATAATCGTAGGGAAGTTTGGAAACCGATTTGAGCGATGCCACAGCCCCATTGACATCTCTGCCGTGCATGGGGTTTGCTCCGGGAGCAAACGGCATTCCGGCTTTGCGGCCGTCGGGCGTGGAGGTCGTTTTCTTGCCGTACATGACATTGGAGGTGATCGTCAGAATGGACATCGTCGGCTTGGACTTGCGGTAGGCGTAATGGCTGGCAAGTTTCTTCTCGAAACTCTTGACGATCTCCACGGCGATCTGATCGACCCGGTCATCGTTGTTGCCGAATTTCGGGAAATCGCCTTCGGTGATGAAATCCACCGCCAGACCGACTTCATTGAGAACCGGACGTACTTTGGCATACTTGATCGCAGAAAGCGAGTCCGCCAGCACTGAAAGTCCGGCGATACCGCCAGCCATGGTGCGGACGATGTGTTCGTCGTGCAGAGCCATTTCGATGCGTTCATAGCAATATTTGTCGTGCATGTAGTGGATGATGTTGAGCGTGTCGATATAGAGTTTCGACAGCCAGTCCGTGACTTCGTCGAAGTTGCGCATGACCTCATCGTAATTGAGGTATTCGCCCTCCTGCGCCAGAATACGGATGGCGGGGCCGACCTGTTCATTATTGCACTTCACATCCTGCCCGCCGTTGATGGCGTAGAGCAGGGCTTTGGCAAGGTTGCAGCGGGCACCGAAGAACTGCATCTGTTTGCCGATGCGCATGGCAGAGACACAGCAGGCAATGCCGTAATCGTCGCCGAATTTGACCCGCATGAGGTTATCGTTTTCGTACTGGATCGACGAAGTCTTCACCGAAATCATGGCACAGAACTTTTTGAAGTTTTCGGGCAAATTCGGACTCCACAGCACCGTCAGGTTCGGTTCGGGAGCGGGCCCGAGGTTGACCAGCGTATGCAGAAAACGGTAACTCATCTTTGTGACCATGTGACGGCCGTCAACGCTCATGCCGCCGATGGATTCCGTGACCCAGGTGGGGTCGCCGCTGAACAATTCATCGTAAGCGGGGGTGCGCAAAAAGCGCACGATACGCAGTTTCATGATGAAGTGATCGACGAACTCCTGAATTTCACTTTCCGTATATTTTCCGGAGGCAAGATCCCGTTCGGCGTAGCAGTCGAGGAAGGTGGAAACACGCCCGATGGACATGGCGGCACCGTTCTGCTCTTTCACTGCGGCAAGGTAGGCAAAATAGAGCCACTGGATCGCCTCTTTGGTGTCTTCTGCGGGACGGGAGATGTCGAACCCGTATTTTGCCGCCATCTCTTTGAGTTCGGCAAGAGCCTTGATCTGCTCGGAGACCTCTTCCCGGCGGCGGATATGATCGGAATCCATCACGTCGATGATCATATCACGTTTGGCGGCTTTCTTCTGCTCGATCAGGTAGTCCACACCATAGAGAGCGACGCGGCGGTAGTCGCCGATGATACGGCCGCGCCCGTAGGCGTCGGGCAGCCCGGTCATGATCCCGGCGTGACGTGCTTTTTTCATTTCGTCGGTATAGCAGTCAAAAACGCCGTCATTGTGGGTTTTGCGGTACTTGAACACATGTTCCACCGTGGGGTCCATGGTTTTTCCGTAGGCTTCCAGTTCGGTATAGATCAGACGGATGCCGCCGAAAGGCATGATCGCGCGTTTCAGCGGTTCATCGGTCTGCAAACCGACGATCGTTTCCAGATCCTTATCGATGTATCCCGCCTCATGGGAGGTGATCGTGGAGATCGTTTTTTCATCGATGTCGTACACGCCCTTGCGTTCACGCTCCAATTTCATGCGTTCGCAAAGCATCTGCCACAGTTTTACCGTACTTTCTGCGGGAGATGCAAGGAAACTTTCATCTCCGTCGTACGGAGTGTAATTTTTCTGAATGAAATCCCGGGTGTTGATTTCGAGATTCCATATACCTTTGTTGAATTCCATTTTCTTCTTCCTTCGCAATCCAATCTAAGTTATTCAACTGACGACTATTAGAACACTGCCGGCTGTTGCGGCAAGTGATTATTTTTTCAAAAAACCACAATATCTTGTGATTACACTCTTTAATATACACTCTATATTGTCATTATTCAAGTCAAAAAAGAGGAAGAATATAAAAAATAATCAAGAATTATTCCTGATTTTACAACTTCCAGGTATAGCGGATATCAGATATTTTCTTTTCTGTGCCATAGTACATGCAGAATGAATAACAGAAGGGAGAATATGAAAAAAACGGCAGAAAAAAATCCACGGCTTTTGAAACCGTGGATTTTGGCTTGCAAATCCGTTCAGGTACTTACTTCTTTATGCGCATCTGCGGGAAAAGAATGACGTCACGGATGGAGTCCGCTCCGGTGAGCAGCATCACCAGACGGTCGATGCCCATACCCATACCGCCGGTGGGCGGCATGCCGTATTCCAGCGCATTGAGGAAGTCTTCGTCCACCGCCTGTGCGGGGTCTTTTCCGGAAAGCGTCACCTGATCCATCAGACGCTGACGCTGGTCGATGGGGTCGTTGAGTTCGGTGTATCCGGGGGAGATCTCCTGTCCGTTGATTTCCAGTTCGTACACATCGACCAGAGTGGGATCATCTTCGCACTTGCGGGCGAGCGGAACCAGTTCCATAGGCAGACGGGTGACGAAAGTGGGTTCGATCAGGGTATCTTCCACCAGTTTTTCATAGATTTCGTGGGTCAGTTCCAGATCGGTCCAGTCCGCCATGACGGGTGCGCCGAGTTCTTTGGCGCGTTTGAACTTCTCTTCGCGGGAGAGGTCGAACCAGTCATCACCGGCAGCCTCTTTGACCAGATCCTTATAAGCGGCGCGCCGCCAGGGTTTGCCGAGGTCGATATCGCGGCCGCCGACATGGATGACCATGGAGCCGTTGATCTTCATGGCGAGGGTTTTGATCATATCTTCGACCAGTTCCATCATGCTTTCGCAGTTGCCGTAAGCCTGATAGAGTTCGATGGCGGTGAATTCGGGATTGTGTTTGCGGTCCATGCCTTCGTTGCGGAAGTTGCGGTTGACCTCGTAAACCTTTTCAAAGCCGCCCACCAGCAGTTTTTTCAGGGAAAGTTCAGTGGCGATACGCAGATAAACATCGGTATTGAGGGCGTTGAGATGGGTCTTGAAAGGCGTTGCCGCTGCGCCGCCGGGGATGCTCTGGAGCATGGGCGTTTCCACTTCCATATATCCCTTTTCATCGAGGTAGTTGCGCAGTTCTTTGAGGATGAGCGAACGGGTCATCAGGACGCGTTTGCTCTCATCATTCATGATAAGATCGAGGTAACGCTGACGGTAACGCTGTTCCACATCGACGAGGCCGTGGAATTTTTCAGGCAGCGGGCGGAGGGATTTGGAAAGCAGCGTCAATTCACGGACACGGATGGAGAGTTCCCCCATGCGGGTCACGAAAGTCGGCCCGGAAATACCGACGATATCGCCGATGTCGATTTTCTTGAACACGGCAAACTGTTCATCGCCGATTTCGCTTTTGCCGACAAAAAGCTGGATTTTTCCGGAACTGTCTTTGATGTCGGCGAAAATGGATTTGCCCATGCCGCGTTTGCCCATGATGCGTCCGGCGATGGTGACTTCAGGACCATATTCGCCCTCTGCTTCGGGGGCCTTGAATTCGGCGCGGACTTCTGCGATGGGTTTCACATTGGGGAAAGCGTTGCCGTAGGGTTTGATCCCGGCGGCGGCAAAATCGTTCATTTTGGCGATGCGCATGGCAACGAGTTGGTTCATTTCCTGCTCAGTGACTTCCGGTGCAGGCACGGCGGCATTTTGTTCTTCGCTCATAAAAATCTCCATGTAAAGGGATAAATACAATAACATTTGTATAATATAGCACAATAAGGCTCCTGTTTCAAGCGTAAACTGAATTTTACCCCTGAGAAACAGGAGTTCGACGGTATTCCGCAGCTTTTGTCAATTCAGTTTTTGCCGAAAGCCATGATACTTCCGGCAAACGGCCCCTTCTTGCAGAATGCGACCCAACGCCACTCTTTCTGCGGGTTGCAGAAGCCTGCCGCCGCCCACTCTTTCCCCGTCAGGATGAGAGAGGCGTTTTTGCTTTTTTCCTGCCAGCGTTTGGCGGTGTAAGGTATCAGGCGGTACATCCGCTCCCCGTAGGGGGTCAGACCGAGCCAGACGGCGATGCGGACCACTTCTTCCAGGGTCTCGCGGTGTTTTTCTGCCAGTTTGACGCCGGGAGAGGAGTTTTCCAGCGGCAGTTGCTTCAGAAGCAGTGCCGCACGGTCACGGGCAGTTGCCTCTTCGTCGCTTTCTGAAAGTTTCCGCAGTGCGCTTAAAATCCCGTACAGTTGGGCGTAACGCACGTTCCAGCTGCGGAACTCTTTTATGGGGATGCGTTTCCCCGCAACGGGTTTATCCACTCTTGCGGCGAGCGTATAAATCTCATTATCCTGTATTTTGCGGCCGATCACCACGCCGTAGACCTCTCCGGCAGCGTTGAAAAGCGGTTTCCCCGAGTCCCCGCGGACGGTGTTCAGTCCGCGCAGAACAATGCTTTTGCCGTCACTATTGACAATACTTCCCTGCGGCAGTTCTCCGGGCGGGAAGACCAATTTTGCCGCATGTCCGGCAGTTTCGCCGCTTTGCAGACAGATCAGATCTCTTTCCGTATCGGCGATGACCCATTCGGGTTCACCGTTTTCGCAGTGCCACGTACTGTCCTGAAACAGCAAGTGTGCCGCCGTGACGATCCCCTGCGGTGTGAATACGCCCCAGCCCGCAAGCTGTTCCCCCTCGATGCGGATGCTGTCCGCTCCCGTCAGGAACAGCGGAAAAAGAAGAAAAAACAGTGCTTTTTTCATTTCAGCACCTCCCGGATCTCCCTGAAATAGGCGGCGATGGTCCGTTTGCGGTCGAAATGCGTTTCAATATACTTTCTGCCGCAGTCGCCCATCGCTTTTTTCGCTTCCTGCGGCAGGGCGATGAACCGTTCAAAGGCCTCCTGCAATGCGGCGGCGGAACGGGCGGGAAAGAGAAAGCCGGATTTTTCGGGAATGACCGTCTCCCGGCAGCCGGGAACATCACTGCACAGCAGCGGACGGCCGTAGGCGGCTCCTTCCAGCAGGACATTGCTCATGCCCTCATGGTAACTGGGCAGAACCACGCAGTGGACGGTCTTCATCAGTTCTTCCACTCCGGCGTTATTGAGAAATCCGTGATAGCGGATGATCCCTTTTTCCGCCGCCTCATGCAGCATGTCGCCGTATTCGCCCTCTTCGGTGAAACCGGCATAGTGAAATTCACAGTCGGGATATTTTTTCAACGTCTCTTCTGCGGCTGTGATGTATTCTGCCACGCCTTTTTCCTTTGAGGCGCGCGCCTCCATAAGAAAACGGATCTTCTCTGTTCCGGGGTAGGGCAGTTGCGGACGTTTTTCCAGATTTACGCCCGAACCGGGAATACGGCTGCTGCGGCAGGAAAACATCTTCTGCCGTTGAAATTCCGCAAGGCTCTCATCGTTCTGAAAGAAGATGCAGTTTGCGTTGCGGAGTCCGGCTTTCAACATTCTGCGGATGACCTTGTTTACTGCCGTATCGTTGTAGAAAACCGTTCCCATTCCGGTCACGCTTGCCAGAAACGGCACGCGCAGAAGCCCGGCGGCGATGCCGCCGTAGGTGTTGGGTTTTATGGTGAAACTCATTACCACATCGGGTTTCCACTTGCAAATCAGACGGATGTACTCCCCGAAAAGACGCAGTTCCGCAAGCGGATTCATACCGTGACGGTTGAGCGGGGCGGGGATCACGGTACAGCCGATGCGTTCAAATTCCGGATTGAGCGGGTCTTCCGGAATGGAGAGGATGACTTCAAACCCCTGTGCTTTGAGTTCTTCGAGAAACTCAAAACTGAAGTTGTAAAAAGCCTTTGAAATGCTTGCCAGAAGTAAGATCCGCGGCATATCAGAACTCCGGACGGCTGAGGGTGTAGACCGGGCTGTTGAGACGCTCCGAGAAGAGGCGCAAGCCGATCGTCCGTTGCGGTTGCGTGACATCCCGTTCCACCAGCAGCAGGCGGTTTTTGCCCTGCTGTGCAGTGATGCGCATTTTATTTTGCGGTTCGTTGAGCAGAATGCCGTTCAGATAGACGGAACTTGCTTTGAAGTTGTGTTCCAGCACCAGTTCTTCGGTGCGGGGCAATGTGAAATCCAGAGCCGACACCCGGAGACCTTTGCCCTGACCGCAGAATATCTTTGCGGCATCTCTTGTTTTACGGTCACGGGGACCGATGACTGCGGCGTGGTCGTGAAAATCTTTTGCGGGGGTAGTGAATTGCCACTTCTCATATCCGGCAGTTCCGAAATGCTGAAGTTTTCCGTTGGGGCTGGAGAGGCGTATCAGAAGATCGGGCTGTGCCTTTTCAACGGCGAAAGGTCCGGCGGAAACGATGCTTTTGCCGAGTACGGTCTTGGGGGTTTCTCCGGCAAGGACCGTGTCGGAGTAGAGGCGGTACGCTTTGCCCTCCATTTCAAAATCGCACTGGGCGAGAATGACGGAGTTGCCGCTCTGATAGCCGTCTCCGTTATTCTCTTTGCCGGGGTCAAACCGCCATGTTCTGGAAAATTCATCTTCCAGTTTATTCAGTTTTGCGGAGAGAATTCCCGTTTCCCACCGCAGCGGCAGCCGCAGAGTAATGCGGATATTTTTCAATTCAGCATCGGCGAGATTGCTCAGGCGGCAGAGGACGCGTCTGGTGTTTTTTTCATAGTGGACGGCGAATTCCAGTCCGGGGAATTTTGCAGAGTGTCCGATGCCTTTTGCGGGAACGGCGTTTTTCGGATTGTGGACGTAATCAATGAGTTCCGGCATTTTGTAAGCGGCATTGTGCGGCAGTTTGCAGATGTCGTTTTTATCGACATTGACCGTTTTGCCGTTCATGGTCACTTTGACGGGGCGGAGCGTGAAGTGCAGAGAAAGCGGCATTGCCACACCCAGTTCATCCGGGGCGATCCGGCGGACGGTGAAATTGACCTTGTTGCCGAACACCTGTCCTTTGCTCACCGGGCAGTGGAGGTATTCGTAGCGGTAGGCGGCGTATTCATTGACGGTGCAGAACCACCAGTTATTTTTGCGGATCTTCTTGAAACAGCGTTCCAGAACGGCGAACCCCTCCGCTTTCTGCCACGCATGAGTGCCGAGGGTGATAAGGGGGGGATTGCCCGCTTTTTTGGTATTTACGACTGCACGGGAAAGATTGTTGAAAAAGAGTTCTTCCGTCGGGTTGCGGTCGTTGGCGGAGAAATAGCACGTTGCAAGGAACTGCCGGGGATTTTTACATTCGTAACTTTTGTTTATGCCGATCCACGGTTCGGGGGTGCAGAAAAATCCGGCGCGGAGAACTGCATCGCGGATCTGTCCCGGAATACGTCCGTCGATGCCGTTTGAAGAGTTGCAGTAAGGCAGTACAAAACAGTTGACGGTGGTGTTGAGTTTGCTCTCCAGCAGCGGACGGATCAGCATGACCTGCGAGGAGATATTCGCCGGATGCCGGGAGGAGAGAATGGGGTGATGCATCGAGTGGGCTCCCACGCTGTTGCCGTCGGCGAGCAGTTTGCTGCCGTACTCTTTGTAATACCTGTCGGATGCGGACGTCAGGAAAAACGTTCCTTTGATGCCGCTTTTTTTCAGCGTAGCGGACATGTTGACGTTGTTGGTGTTGGAGTCATCCCAGCGGGAGGTGAAAGCCAATTCCTCCCCGTTGGGCATTTTTGAAATTTCCGCCGTTGCACGCCGTGCCTCATCGGGGGTGGCAAATTCAGCGGTCACCTCCTGTGTGTACTCACGGAAGTTCATGGGGTTTTCTGCAAAAACAGCAAATCCGCAGAAGAACAGTAAAAGTGAAAGATAACGGTACATGTCGAACTCCTTTATGTAACATTTATTTTAAGACTCTGATTGCATGTTCAGCCCCCGCCGGATTGCGGAAAACGCTGGTTCCGGCAACGAAAACACCGGCTCCCGCCGCACGGCACAGAGGGGCGGTCTCTGCATCGATACCGCCGTCAACTTCGATGTGCATGGGGAGTTGTCTGCGTTGGCACTCTTCGCGGATCAGCCGGATTTTCGGGAGTTGATCCGCCATGAATTTCTGACCGCCAAAGCCCGGTTCGACCGTCATGACCAGCACGAGATCGATTTGATCCAGCCAGGGAAAGACCGCCTCTGCCGGAGTGCCGGGTTTGAGGGAGATCCCGACCGTACAGCCGGTTTTGCGGATCGCGGAAATGACTTCACCGACAGGGTCATCGCACTCCAGATGAAACGTGATGTGGTCGCTCCCGGCTTTGGCAAATTGAGGGGCATAGACCACGGGGTGCGAGATCATCAGATGTGTATCGAAAAGCAGACCGCTCTTACTGCGGAGGGCTTTCACAACGGCAGGGCCGAAAGAGATATTCGGCACCATGTGACCATCCATAATGTCCAGATGAAGCAGATCGGCTCCGGCTTTTTCGACCCGTGCCACATCATCGCCGAGGGCGCAGAAGTCCGCCGCAAGCAGCGATGGGGAGATCAGTACGGTGTCGTATGGCATGTCGCATATACTTTTCATTATTTACCTCAATTCAGTTTATCTGCCAGTTCTTTTAATGCTTTCAAATCCAGTTTCCCGGAGCCGAGGTGCGGGATTTTGTCGATTTTGACAAAATCATCGCTTTTGGGTATCCAGAGATTGGGGAGTTTTTCGGCGCGCATGGCGGCGATGAGTTCCTGTACGTCAAGGTCGTCGGCAGTGTAGAAAACCACCAGTCTTTCGCCCCGTTTATCGTCCGGTCTGCCGGAAACAGCCACATCCCGCTCCGTGCTGTTGCGGATGCGGGCGATACACTCTTCGATAGACTCATGCGGAACCATTTCTCCGCCGATTTTGCTGAAACGGCTGGCGCGGCCGGTGATGTAGATGTAACCGTGTTCATCGATCATGCCGATATCGCCGGTGTCGTAGTATCCGAACTGGAGGACTTTTGCCGTCTGTTCGGGGTCGTTGAGATAACCTTTCATCACAAGTCCTCCCTTTACCTGCAAACGGCCGGGCTGATTTTCCTGAAGTTCCAGCCCCGTCTCCTGATCGATGACCCGCACGTGGACGCCCGGCAGCGGCGTGCCGATACTGCCGGGGTGATCGGCGTGAAGACCCAGTTTGAAAATGGAGTTGCTCAAATTGAGGCTGACCACGGGGGAGAGTTCGGTACAGCCGTAAGCCTCCACGATCTCCCTGCCGGTGAACTGCCGGTATTTTTCGGTCAACTGCGGGCGGAGTTTCTCTGCTCCTGTGATAGTAAGACGCAGCGTTTTGAATTGTTCGGGCTTCGCCTTGCGGATGTAACTGGCGAGGAAGGTCGGCGTGGAGGCGAGAATGGTGATCTTGTATTTTTCAATGGCATTGACGATCAACTGCGCCTCCAGCGGATTTTTGGCAAAGACCACCGGACTGCCGGAGTGGATGGGGAAGGCAAAGGTCATAAACAGTCCGAATGAGTGGAAAATCGGCAGATTTCCGCAGATCCGGTCGTCCGGACGCCAGTCCAGTACCCGCCACAGCGAGAAGATGTCGCTGTTGATGTTGCGGTGGCGGAGCATGACCGCCTTGGGAACTCCGGTCGAACCGGAGGAGAAGAGCAGTACCGCTTCACGCTGAACGTTGTACGCTGAAAGCGGCGAGACCGTCCGGGCGAGCGTATGACGGGGGAGCAGTACGGTTTGCAGCAATACTTTGAATTTCAAAAATCGGGAAACGGCGATGTCTTCCAGAAAGAGCATTTCCGGGATGATCTCCCAGTTCATTTTTTCGATGAAGGCACGGCTGGTGACGATGCGGTTTACGCCCGCCCGCTTTGCGGCGGCAATGGCGACTTTTTCCCCTGCGGTGAAGTTCAGCACGGCGGGCGTATGGTCGCTGAAAAGAATACTCAACAGCACCTTGACCAGTTCAATGCTGTTGGGCAGACAAACGCCGATATAACCGGAGTTTCCGCAATCCTGTTTGCGGAGCAGTTCTGCCAGTTCCAGACTTTTGCGCAGCAGTTTGAAGTTGGTAATGCCCCCGCCGTCGGCATCGATGAAGATGGTGCGGCACGGCAGCAGTTTTGCCCAGAGCAGAAAACGGGTGTGCAGCGGAACTTCCCGCGGTTGAGGACTCATTTCCGCCTCTGCCCCCAGTTCGGAGATCTTCTGGCGCAGTTGGAAAGGGGTCAGAGTCGGTGCAACCGGCTTGCCGACCCGGATATTGTAGTCGATCGGAATTTTGCGGGGGCGTTTGAAATGAAATGTTCCGTCGGCAAATGTGAGCATGCGCCCCATGAGGATACCGATGCGCACCGGCACGACCGTAACCTGACACCCCGCCGGGATGAAGGGGCGGAAGTCGCCGCGGAAACGGAGCAGTCCGCCGCTGCCGGAGATGCCTCCTTCGGGCAGCAGACAGAGGATTTCGCCTTTGCGCAGTTCATTCTGACAGTGTTCCAGAAATGCCTGCATCGCCTTGGTTTGACGGGGGGGCGGCACGACCATCAGCCCCAGACCGCGGAGCAGACGGCGGAACGGCAGAACGTTGAAAACTTTTTCATTCATCATGAAGCGCAGCGGGCGGCGGCTGGCAGCCTGAAGCAGCAGCAGATCAAAGAGAGAAACATGGTTGGAGATCAGCAGAACCGGTCCGGTCTGCGGGATATTTTCCTGTCCTGTGATCTTGATGCGCATAAGGGTATGGCGCATGACCCAGACGATCAGTTTCAAAACCTGTTCCGGCCGCCGGTAGAGGTGGAGGCTCAACAGCAGAAAAAACGCACTTGCGGCGACGATGAACAGTTGCAGATTTGTCATAATGTCAATCCAGTTCCCTGAGTTTCTGCCGGAACTCTTCAAGATCGGCACAGTTGAGAAAAACATTCTGCTTTTTTTCTTCTCCCAGCGTGCGGCACGGAACGTCGCCGTAGTCGTGGCCGGAGTAGATCATAAGCGTATCCGCCAATGGCAGGATCTTGCGGTTCAGTGACGCAAACATCTCTTTGGAGCGGCAGAACCCGATACAGCCGATGAAAAGGACGTCTCCCGTAAAAAGGGCGGAGTCGTCACTCAAGCGGAAACAGACGGAATCCCTGCTGTGACCGGGGGTGAAAAGAACTTCGATAAAACCGTCACCGAAGGGCAGTTTTTCGCCGTCGCGCAGCCGTTTCTGACCGGATTCCGGATGGTTGGGGTGGGCGATGATCTGTGCCGGAAAATCTGCGATGATCTCACCCAAAGCCTGCGAGTGGTCCAAATGTCCGTGGGTCAGCAGAATGTATTTGAGCGTACAAACGCCGCACTCCGCCAGAGCCTTGCGGATGATCTCCGCATCTCCGGTGGGGTCCACCAGAGCGGCATCGCCGGAACCTGTGACAAGATATGAAAAATTGCTGTCAAAACCGCCGACAGCAAGTTGTTTTACAATAAAAGACATACTCGCTCCTGAAATTGTCCGTCTATAAAGATAACACCATTTTCTGTTTTTTTCAATAAAAAAGCGCAGATATGCCACGATTTTTTACGGTAATCCCCCAAAAGCAGATGATGGCGGGTAGTGACGGCGACGTTGCTGCATCCTCCTTCGCCAAAGGCTTCGGAGGACAAGCCAGAGGGGGCGGGGCGCACCCAAAAACAGATGATGGCGTGGGTACCTGTCGGCAGTACGGGGGACTTTGGCTGCGGCTGGCGAATAAGCCCTATAAGCCCTATAAGCCCTATAAGCCAAGAGCCTCTTGGTGCGGCGAGCAGAGGGGCTTGGTGTCGGCTTTTGGCGCAGATTACGGCGTGGGCACCTGTCGGCAGTACGGTTGCCTTTGGCTGCGGCTGGCGGAGAGGATGGACAGGATGGACAAAATGGACACAATGGACACAATGGACACAATGGACAAAGAGACCCTTGGTGCGGCGAGAAACGTTGACCGGCAATACAGAAGCCTCATCTTGCCACACCAGTCACCCCCGTCCATAAAGTCCATCATTGTCCATTTTGTCCATCTTTTCGCTGTCGCAGCCAAACGCCCCCAAACAACCTCCCCGCTGATCGACCAAGGCGCCGCCGCACGTCTCTTATTCAAAAACGTTTAATTCAAATGGCGCAGCGGGGATGCCTCGCTGATTGCTCAGGTTGTGAATGGCGATGCAGTCGTATGCGAAGCGGATCTTTACCGGTTCGGGTACGGCTTTGCACTCTATTGTAAGCGTGTCCCCCTTGATCGTTCCCGATGCCGGATGGAATATCCCGTCTGCTCCGGCTGCCTCCAGATGTGAAACGGGTTTTCCGTCAATGGTTTTCAGCGGTTGAGCATTGAAAAATTTCACCACTACCGTTTTCCCCCGGCGTTTTGCTGTCTTTGCCATGGGCGTCAGAACATCTGCGTTTCCGAGCCCGTATTCCCGGTAAAGGACGAGGTCGGCAAGCCGCAGGGCGAGCGGTTCTTTGCTCATGGGGTGGACGGATTTCACATCTCCGCAGTCGGTGGTGGAAATAAGGTCACTGTGCGGATCGCTCTGATCCCATTTCTGCTGAGCCATCCAGATTTGCGGAACTTTATCATTGGGGCTGTCGTTATTGTACTCCCACGGCGGGATCATGACTGAATAGATCGGTAGTTTGGGGTTGCGGAACCCCCTGCGCATGGTATAGGTAAAGGCTTTGAGTTTGGGGAGATAGGTAATTCCGTCACGGTAATTTTCCTCCCCCTGATACCAGAGGATACCGCGGATGTTGAAGGGCAGAATGGGCGTTATCATACCGTTGTAGATCGCCAGCGGATAACGCTGTTTTTCCCTCATTAGTTCTTCATCTTTTTTCGTCAGAAAGTTTTTGCAGGAGTTTCTGAAATTACGGCGGACTGCCACTGGCATATTTTTGATTTTGTCGAAGGAGTCCGGGGCGCAGAAAGCCTCAATGCGCCCGCCGCCGACAGCAATGCTGATCAAACCGACGGGAATTCCTGTTTTCTGAAGGATCGTCAGACCGGTGATGAAGCCGACCGCACTGAACTGCTGTGCGTTTTTCATATTTGATACGCGCCACGTTGCCGGCGGAGTTTTGGGGTTGTTCGGTTTGTGGTAGAACTGCGGTTTCCGGTTCCAGGCGTAACGGATATCGAAGACCCGGAGATTGGGTTGATCGATTTGGGAGAGGTATTTTTTCTTTTCCGTAATGCCGTCGATATACCACTGCATGTTGGACTGTCCGGCGCAGAGCCAGACATCGCCGACCAGAATATTTTTGAGTTCCTTGCTGAACCGGCCGCATTGGACAACCATTTCCGCCGCTTCTGCGGATGCTTGAAATGCGGGAAGTTTTACAAGAAAATTCCCTTTTTTATTCACGATGCCTTCGGCTTTTTGGTTTTTGAAAGTTACGGTCACTTTATCACCGGGGTTGCCTTTGCCCCAGATACGGATCTCCTGATCGCGCTGAATGACCATATTATCGCTGAATACTCCCGGCAGCTGCAGTGCGTGCAGAAGTCCGGTTGTCATTACCAGAAATAAAATACTGCTGAATTTCATATTTCACCTCATTTCAAATTGCCGACAGCCCAATAATCACGGCGCATATAACTGTCTTTTGTTCCATTGTAAACGAGCCGCTCCCGGACTTTGCCGTATTCTCCGGCGGTAACGGTCACGTCGAAACGGATGCGCTTTTCTTTTGCCGGGTCGATTTTGACCACTTTCCACGGAACGGCGATCTCCGTTTCAAAGCCGCTGCCGTCTTTTGCCGGACGGGAGAATACCGCCGGGGCAAACTCCGAGCGTATTTTTTTACCCATGAAACGCCATTCAAACGCCGGTTTTTTATTTTTGCTGATCCGCACGAGCAGATGACGGTCATCCGGAAGCATACGGCCGGGGATGCGGCTGTTGCCGCCCAGCATGATCTCCACGCAGTCGTCCCGGTTGACGGGTTTTGTTCCATTGTTGGAGCAGGGAGTCCTGTCGGGCATACGCACATAGACGTAGAAGTTGTTATCATCCCACCCGAAACGGAGATGACCCCATTTGTTTTTGGTGAACGTTCCGGTCAATACGGATGTATGGAGGGGTTCGCGTGATTTTGCACCGTACTTTTCCGGATCGCAATCCAGTTTGTGATCGGAAATCTTTTTCACTTCCACATTGCGCCAGCCTTCGATCATCCGTTTGTAACGGTAGGGGGCAATGGCTTTCTTTTTGCCTTCGATGATGCTGTATACGTTATTGTTGGCGATATAAGCGGCTTCGAGCAGTTCTTTGAAGGGACGGTCGCAGATGTTGAATAATCCGGTATTGAACCGTTCGCCCCGGTCGTTTGTCCAGCCGCGTCCGGTATTGGACTCATCGATCAGGCAGAACCACTGCGCCCCGATCACGTGAGGCGTTGCGGCGGCATTTTCGATGTAGCGGCGGTAGTTGATCGCACGGGTTTTCTGATCTTTCACGTCACGGACGCCGAAAAGTCCCTGTTCGCGGCTGCCGAAGTTCCATTCCGAAAGCATGACCGGTTTGCCGCTGACTTTGACCAAATGGGTGACTTCTGCGGGCAGATAGCCGTCGCAATAGTAGTTGGCACTGAACGCATCCACGTATTTGCCCATGGCGGCGATGACCACGTCATAGCGGATCATGCCCGGCAGAATACGTTCTCCGAGATAAAGATGATCGGGATCAACCTTTTTGAGTGCCGCAGACAACTGCCTGTACAAGGCATCGAAGAAGTGCGCTTCAAAGGCGGCGGCATCCGCTTTTGCCTCTTTGGTCTGCCGTTTGAGGACGGCGGTGTGAAGGTCTTCAAAACGTCCGAAACTGCCGTGCCAGTTCTTATTGAAGCGGGCGATGTCGTTTTTGTACCGTTTTTTCATAAAAGCGGCAAACTCTTTTTTGGCGGGAATTGGTTCTCTTTTTTCCAGCAAAGCACGCATAAGTTTCGGATATTCCACCTCATTTTCGGTGTAATAACCGATCAGTGCCGGATTTTTCAGAAAAGGCTTGGTTCGTCTGGCAAAAACCTTTTCCAGCAATCCGGCAGTATCGGGTGCAAAAGGATCAACGAACCGCTCCGTGACCAGTGTGAATTTCTCCTGTTTCCAGTAGTGTTCCAGACACTTGGTAAAGGCAAATCCCAGTTTGTCGTTGCCGGGGAATATTTGCGTAAATTCACCGTATCCGTTAAAACCGGTACGGCGGAGACGCTCCACGATCGTTTTCTGCCATTCCGTTTCGTTGTAAGAACCATGTTTACGGATCCAGTTGGCGATGTAGAATGAGGCGCAGTGTCCCCAGCGGGCGGGCTTGAATACCGGATCTTTCACGGTCGGCAGCCACTCGTAGGTGCTTTCGCGTTTGAAAACAAAAGTGAACTCATTCCCCGGCATACTGGAACAGACGCCCAGATGAAAATGCAGATTTCCTTCCGGATCGACCAGAACGATACGGTTTCTCAACGCTTTGACTTTTTCCAGATGGAAGAAACCGGTTGCTTTCAGACCGTATTTCTCTTTTGAACCGGGAATACTGCCCCAGAAGGTGCGTTTTTCCGGTTTGAATTTGCCGTAGAACTCCTTGTCCGCCTGAACATCGGCTTTCAAATCGGCATCGGATTTCACCTTGCCGGGGAAATCCATATCGGCAAACTGTCCGTAACGGTCGATGAAAAAATCTGCACTGCTTGCGGCAGCACACGCCAACCCGAAAAGAGCGGCAATATAAATTTTTCTCATAACAAACACCTCTTCTTATTTTGCGGAAAATATTACTTTGGGGCAAATAGGTCCGCCGGCATCAATATCCGCTACCGAGAACCGGGCATACATCAATTCACCTTCTTTGCGTTTCCAATCGTATAACAGATGGATCGTTCCATCTTGCGTAATGGTGCAATCCGGATAAGAGACATCGCACCTTCCATCGATCAAAACTCCGTCCGACCATGTTTTGCCTTCATCTTCCGAAAGAAAAACGGTCAAATTTTCCCGCCCGGTAGTCCAATCCCGATCGGGTTTCCACGTCTTTATGGTCTCTTCACACGGAACATTCCGGATCAGCATCAACCGGCCATCCGGCAGCCAATCCAAACATGTGCGCGACGTGGGATGCGGAAATTCCGCCGGGACACATTTTGACCACGTTTTACCCAAATCATCTGAAGTCATCCACGCCAGACCTTTTTCATTGCGTAAAAGCATGACCAGAGAACCGTCTCTGCGCTGAATGATACGCGGTTCATCACATTCCGGATAATCAGCCTCGGCAGTACCCTGATACTCCCACGTTTTGCCCTGATCTGCGGAAATATAGAAGTTTGCGCCATAGGGGGCACTTAATTTTCCTTTCCAGATGGAACATTTATTCTGGCAGTTTTCTGCGCCCTCTGCCAGCAGGATATACTCTTTTTTCCAGATGGATATTTCCAACAGCCAACGGCCATCGGCAAGAATGATCGGCTTATCCAGCAAAGAGCCGTCGGCAATCCGTTCCGGCGTGCTGAATTCTGGGTTTTCAGCATCGGGATTTTCGCACACAGCGTGCCACGCTCCCATGCGCCCATCCATACATCCAAGCCGCTGGCAGTAGAAAACATGCAGTTTCCCGTCAGGAGCGCAAAAGAGGTTTCCCTCGATAATGCAAGTATGCAATCCCCCCGGGGTCATAGGACCGTGCAGAAGGAATTGCGGCGATTTGAAACTTTCTCCGTTATCATCGCTGTAAGAGAAAAGCAGAAATGCTTTTTCACTGTCGCCGCCGCCCGCCCACATGATCCACAAGCGGCCGCCCAGTGTACGGGCGATGCCGCCGGAACTCATGATGAATTTTGAGTTTTCCGGCAAACATTCCGGCTCATCGAAAGGACGGATCTTCTGCGGGATCAACATCAGATGGGCTTCTGCCATAATTCTTTTTTCGACTTCTGTCATAAATTACACGCTCCTCTTTTTCAATCCTCCAAAACCACAGTGCCCCAGTAATCGCGGCAGCAGTAATTTTCTTCCAATCCGTTCCAAACCAGTTTGTCGCCCCGTTCGTCGATACGTTTGGTGCTGAGGACGACCGCTGTATCAAAGCGGAACTTCAGACCGGTTTTCGGGGTGATGCCCAGTTCTTTCCACGGTACGGCGACTTCCATGCTCCAACTTTTCCGGTCGGAGGCGATTTTACAGAACCTTTTGGGGGTAAGAGCTTTTTTGAGATTGCCGCCGTTGACGCTCCAGAGATATTCCGGTTCGGTATACTGATTGGCACGGATCAGCAGTTGGCGGTCGCCCGGCTGCATCCTGCCGGTGGTCGTGAGGTCGGCACCGAAGAACATTTCAACGCCGTCTCCCAGACAGACGTGCCGTTTGTGATCGTTGGTTGCCGGGGTGTCATCGGGAACGGTGTAGAGAATGTAGAAATAATCGTTATCCCATCCGCAGATGATATCGGCCGTGTTGACATTTTTTCCCTCCACGGAACGGTCGATCACCGTACCGGGGCGGCCGGGATATTTGGCGCGGTCACCATCGACTTTGCTGTTGGGTTTGACCTTCCCGATGGGCAGGATGCGTTTTTCCGCCTTTACGGCTTTGCGCAGTGTAAGAGCGGCGGGTTTGACCTTGCCTTCGATCACATCGTAGGTGTTGTTGTTGGCAATGGAAACGTGTTTGAGAAAATCTTTGTAAGGACGGTCACATACGTTGACGATGCCGAGATTGAAACGTTCGCCGTCGAAGTTCTCCCATCCTCTGCCGGTATTGGACTCATCGAGCAGTGCGAAATACTGGTGACCGATCACATAGGGGGAGGCGGCGGCATTTTCGGCATAACGGCGGTAGGCTTTGCCCCGTTCATCCTGATTTTCCACATTTTTGACACCGTAAAGCCCCTGCGTATTGGCCCCGTAACTCCACTCCGAAAGCAGCAGCGGACGTTTGCAGATGTTGTAAATGCGCTCCATATCCTCGTGCGAAAACTCATCAGCATAGTAATTGATACTGAAAATATCGCAGTATTTGCCCATGGCTTTCATCACTGCGGAGTTGTGCGTCTGCCCCATAAGGAAACGTTCTCCGAGAAAGAGATGTCCCGGGGAGAGTTTGTTGAGGGTATTTCTGACCAGTTTGTAGTAAGTTTCAAAGAAAAGTTCTTCAAAGGCGGCGGCATCCCGGTTTGCGGCGGGTGTGTTGGCTTTGAGTTCAGCAGTGACGATTTCATTGAAACTTTGAAATGCACTGTTCCAGTTTTTATTGAAAGCGGCGATATTGTTTTTGTACCGTTCTTTCATAAAACCGGCAAGATGCTGTTTGACCTTCATGGGTTTGGTACAGCGGAAAATATCGGAGATGACCGTGGTGTAAAACGTTTCGTTTTCGGTGTAGTAGCCGATGACCTCCGGTTTGCCTTTGTAGCGTTTGGTCGTTCTCTCAAATGCCTTTTCCAGCAGGGGAATGTTGTATTCGTCGAAGGGGTCGATGAACTTTTCATTGACTTTGCGGAAGGGCTGAAGCCGCTGAAAACGCTCGATACAGGGCGTGACGGCAAAGCCGTACTTGAGATTATCCCCGAAAATGGAGGTGAAAGCGGCGTGGGAGTTGAAGCCCAGTTGACGGCAGCGTTCCAGCATGACCCCCTGCCACTGCGCCCGGTCGAAAGAACCGAATTTGCGGATCCAGTTGGCGATGTAGAACGAGGCGGTCACTCCCAAACGGGCGGGTTTGAATTTGCCCTGTTCTGCGGGAAGCCATTCATAGATCTGTTCCCTGCCGGTCACGCGGGTGAACTCATTTCCCGGCTGGGTGCTGCACATGCCGATATGGAAATAGAGGTTTCCTTCGGGATCGACCAGCATTTCCCGGTTGTTGAGGGCTTTGATTTTTTCCAGATGGAAAAAGCCGGTCGCTTTCAGACCGTATTTCTCTTTTGAACCGGGCAGTCCGCCCCAAAAGGTGCGTTCCGGACGTTTGAATGACGCATAGTAAACTTTATCCGCCTCAATATCCGCTTTGAGTTGGGCATCATCGGTGACTTTTCCGGGAAAATCCAGTTTTTTGAATTGCCCGTAACGGTCGATGATGACTTCTGCGGCACTCAGTGAAACTGCTGCAAAAACAGTCAGAAACAAAAATGATTTTCTCATGAAAAACCTCCTCAGTCCAGCAGTCTGAAACTGCGTATTTGATAGGGTTTGATCGTGAACGTGAATGTGTCGCCGGACATCTCTGCCGGAGCGATGTCCTCTTCCACCGAGTTGCACTCGATGACCCTGTTGAAGGGCAGGGCGGTTTTGACAGAGACTTTGCCTCTGCCGCCGTTGGCTTCGTAGAAACGGAGGATACGGCCTCTGCCGTCTTCGGCGGCCTTGAGCGTCTGGAGGACGCACCCCGCATGACCGGAGAGTTCCATAAAGGAGACCAATTCCGATACAGCCTCTTCTTCCAGAGCCGATACCGTACAGGGCGTATTGTATTCCCACGCCCTGCGGACGACCTCTCCCTGTGTCCAGTTTCCGGCGTGCGGCAGCAGTGCGCAGGCTGTTTCGTGGAAACCGATATCCGCCACGGGGTCGGGGTGGATCGTGCCGCGCAGAAGGGTCATACGGATCATATTGCCCCGCGCATCACAGCCGTAACGGGAGTCATTCAGCACAGCCGCGCCGTAACCGTCTTCGGAGAGATCCGCCCAGCGTTGGAGGGGGATCTCAAACTTCTGCTGATCCAATACGGTATTGGTGTGGGTGGGCCGCTCCAATGCGCCGAACTGCACTTCACAGGTGGAGCGGGTCGTACGTACATCGATGGGGAACGCCAGTTTCAAAACCGTATTGCGTTCCTGCCAATCGATTGCCATATTGAAATCCAGACGGGAAGAATTGGCATACAGGATGATATCCTGCGTGAATTTGCTCCGGTTGCGGGTGCGTTCGATGCGGATGACACCTCTGACCGGGCCGTTCTCTCTGACGGAAATTTTCACATCACGATCGAAAGGATAGCGGCGTTTGGTGGCGGTGTCGTGGATGTTCCAGGCATCTTCGTCTTCGGGACCGTCCTGAAAGAGCTGCAGTTCCCCGGCGAATGTGCCTTCCGGCAGCAGTTCTCTGGCATTGCATTTGTCGTATATGCGGGAGACTTCGCCGTTGGCGGAAAGTTCCACCAGCAAAGAAGCGTTTTCCATTTTCCGTGCGGAAATATCCATGACTGCCGGTGCCGCCGCAGTTGTGCGGAGTTTGAAATCCGCATAACCGGCAGGCGGGATCGCCGCTCCCGCAAAGACGATGCGGGCGCGTTTGCCGTCATCTTCCAGAATTTGGACGGGATAGCGGTTGCCCTGACTGTCGAGGGCCTCCAATGCGGAAGTTCCGGGGGAAGCAATATCGGCAAAGACGGGGTCGTGCCGTTCCCATGAGAGGGTGTTGAATACCCGCAGTGCAGAGCCTTTGCCGCCGTTGAGGGCGCGGAGCGCGGCATCGATGCGGGAGCGTGCCGTATGTTTCACCTCTTCGTAATCGGCGAGACAACGGGGGTAGATCTCCGTGATGCTGCTGCCGGGGAGAATGTCGTGGAACTGGTTGAGCAGCATGGTTTTCCATGCATTTTCCAAAGGCGGCAGTTCACAACTTGACCTGACTTTTGCCATTTCTCCGAGGATCTCCGCATCGCGGAGCAGAGTTTCACTGATGCGGTTGGCTTTTTTGACTTCAGAATGGGTGGTGTAAGTTCCGCGGTGGGTCTGCAAATAAAGTTCACCGTCCCAGACGGGCAGAGCCGGGGCTTTCTCTTCCACCCGGTGAAAGAACCCTTCTACCGTATCCACGCGGAAACCGGGCAGACCGGGGACGTGTTTTTTGGCACGTTCGACCATTTCCATCATCTCTTCGGTGACACCGCCGCCGCCGTCGCCGTATCCGAAAGGATAGAGCAGTTCATCGTAGAGGGCCTTCTGCTCATAATTTTTCCATGCGGGGTAGAGTTGTCCCGGTTCGAGAAAACCGTTGTAGAAGTTGGGCAGTTTGGCGATGTGCGAAAGAATTTCAGAGCCGTCCAGCCCCTTCCATGAAAAAAGATGATAGGGGAACGGTTCTTTTGCCTGCCAGTGCAGTTTATTAGTGCTGAAATAGCGGATGCCGCAACTGACGAGAATTTCCGGCAGAGAGGCGGGATAACCGAAAACATCCGGCAGCCAGCAGAGTTCGGGGCGGGTGTTGAACTCTTTGCGGTAAAATTCCAGACCGTAAAGCACCTGACGGATCAGGGATTCGCCGTTGGGGACGTTGCAATCGGGTTCGACCCACATGGCTCCGGTATTTTCCCAGCGGCCGCTTCTGACGTGTTTGCGGATCTCTTCAAAAAGTTCGGGATAGTGTTCCTGCGTGTAGGCATAGAGCTGCGCCTGACTGCAGGAAAAATGATAGTCCGGAAAATGCTCCATGTAACGGCAGGCGGTGGAAAAGGTGCGGCTGCACTTGCGTACCGTCTCTTTGAGCGGCCAGAGCCATGCGGTGTCGATATGGGTATGGCCCGCACCGCAGAGGGTGCCGGATTCGGGATCGGGGGCGATTTGCGCCACCTCTTCTCTGAATTTCTTCAACGCAGCGGCGGCTTCCCGGGAGAGTTCTTCACGCGGCAGGGCCATATCGATCCCGAGCATGGCTGTTTCGAGGGCCTGCTGGAGTTTTTTGCGGCGGCGTTCATCTTCGATGACGCACGTTGTCTGCCAGATGAACATGGCATCGTACCAGAAATTTTCCACATTGCGGTCGATGCGGAGCAGGGATGCGCCGCGGAATTGACCGAAACCGTAGCGGGCGCGTTCGGGTTCAAAGAGGGCGCGGGGTTCGGAGTTGAATTCCAACAGCAGTTCCATTTTTCCGGTGCGGGGCAGAAAGATGCGGGGGTGGTTTACATCCACGCCGCAGAAAACATCGCCGTCGATCCGGAGCATCCCTTCCATATCGCAGAAATCAAAAGCCAGATAACTCTCTTCGCAATTCACGGTTGCCGGAATTTCGATCTCTGCTTTCAGAAAAACCGTTTTTTTCGGGGGAAATGATGCGGGGAACGTCACTGTCTGCCAGTTGCCGTCATACGTGTAGTCGCCGGGGGCGTTGTAAACGGCAGTGCGCACGGTCCAGTTGCCGAGCGGTACGGATTCTGCTTCGCTCAAATTACGTAACAGGGAAAGTTTTTTCTCAATAATGCGGTCATCCATTTTCTGATTTCTGCTTTTTGTTATAGATTGTAGTACAAAACAGGCTTGTAAAAAACTGCGGCGGAGTGTATCTGCACCGCAGTTTCAATTCGGAAATTACTGAAATTCTTTGGAGATCTTATCGGTGTAAACGTTACCGGGCTCCACTCCGTGCGTGCTGGTGTTGAAGATGTAATAATCGCGGGAGGGCAATGCCACGTTGTCAATATGACCGGCAAGAGTAAAGCCTTTTACATCTTCCCACTTGGCAGAACCGTCACCGGAGAGGACATTGCCGCCTTCACCGCCGTGAGCGGTTCTGCTTTTATAAGTATCGGAGGCATCCGTTTCAGCGATGATATCAAAAGCGATGGCTTTCGGACCTTTCGCCCCGGCGGCAAGTTTGGTCATGCGGACATTTTGTCCGAGACAGGTATGAATATTTTTGCCGTCATTGGCGTTATGACCGATGGCAAAGACGTAACCGGCGCGTTCATTATTGGAAGTCTGGTTTGAGGTCGCATTTTGCGTCGGGCAGGTATAGACATGTTTGCCGTTGGTAACATTTTTCCCGCTGATATAACCGATGCCGCTGTACTGGATCATCAGGAAGGCAAAGGGTTGCGGATTTGCGCCGTACCATTCATAATTGAGAGACTGGTTGCCGTAAACGCCGGCAGGACCGTGCGGCAGCATATCATTGTAATCATCGGCATATTGAGCAAAGGCAAGGCCGACCTGTTTCAGATTGGCGAGGCAGGAACTCTTGCGGGCGGCGGCGCGTGCCTTATTCAAAGCGGGCAAAAGCATACCGGCAAGGATGGCGATGATGGCGATGACGACCAACAGTTCAATGAGGGTGAAATGTCGCATAATATCAATTATGTTATGCTGTTTGAGGTTGTTTTTCTTCATAATTTCCGTTCTCCTTTTGTTATTATTTAGTTTTTGAGGGTAAATTTTTTACTTTGACTTCACATAATTGATATTATGCGAAGTTACGGCATATATGGTTCAAAGTTTTCGTCTCAGTACGCTGTCTTGTCGGGATAACGTGACTGTTTTTCTGAAATCTCCTTTCTGTCTCAAATTTGTTAAAAAACGGCTTGAAAAACGTCTTTTCTTGTATTATACCATAAGACAAGGCGAATGTCAAGTGTTTTTTTGAAAAATTTGCCGATTTTTTATTTTCCTCCGACAAAAGTGCGGATTTGCCTTTAAAACGATCCCCCCTCAAATTCTGCGATATATCGGGGTGCGGAGTTTGAGGAGGGTGTGCCGTTTCAGGAGTTTGCTTTGATGAACTCTGTCACCATTTTCCAGTCCGTTGCGGTCACAGCGTGTTTCCCTGTGCGCAGATAGTAGCCGAGGGCTTTGCCGAAAGCCGGAGTTTCCGGCAGCGGGAACTCCGGTGTGCCGTTGAAGCCGAGACCGTAGAGTTTCCAGACATCATCGGCTGCCGCCGTTGAGAGAAATTCACCGTAGGGGTCCGCCCAGAGATCCTCCGTTGCGCTGGCGACCAGCAGCGGACGGGGGGCGGTGAGTGCCAGCAGAGCGTTCTGGTCGAACGGAAGTTCTGCCGGTTTTTCTGCATAGAGATCCAGTTTTTTCTGAAACCACCAGGGGAAAGCGTGCGTGATGACGTGTAGCGTTTCACCGAAATTGCGGCGAGACGGGGCGGCTCCGCAGCAGCCGGAGTCGTTGCTCACGCATCCGGCGAATTTCTCATCGTTCGCCGATGCCCACAGTGCGGTTTTGCCGAGGCGGGAGTGGCCGTGTACCCAGATGCGTTTTTCGTCGATCAGCGGATCGGCGGCGAGGATCTCACGCAGACGGATACAGCCCCACGCCCAGGCGGAAATCGCAGTCAGACTGCGGTTTTCCTCCGTCAGTTCCTCCGGAGAGTGAAAAAGGGAATAAACACTTTCTCTGCGTCCGTCTCTGCCATCAAAAAAGAGATCGTCTCTTGCCGCCGTTGCCATGGAAAAGCCGCGGGCGATCATCTCTTTGAAACACCAGCGTTCCCGTTGGACACCCCGTTCCAGCGCATGCTCTTTCAGTTTTGCGGGGTCATTTTCAAAAACATCCGGATCATCGGTCGTTGCCGGGTTGCCGGGGAAGTTCAATCCGACGATCGCAGGGCAGGGGGCGGAGAGATTTTTCGGAATGTACCAGAGCATGTCGAAAAAAAATCTTTTGCCGTCATTTTCCAGATGGATGCGGATCTCACGGCGGATCGCTGTACCGTCAAGCGCGTCCGTGCGTTCACGGCGGAGTTCAAGGGTGATTTTCTGCGGCGGCGGCGGGATCTCGCCAAACATGAAGTCGGCGAATGTCTGACGGAGTTCACGGCGGCGGCTCTCCCACATTGCCGCAGAAGAGATGCGTTTGCCGTCGGGCAGTACAAGCGGGGAGGGCAGTTCTGTACCGCCTGCGTGAGCTTCAAGATAGTTGACGTAAGACATGGTGAATTCTCCTATATAAATTCGATCGGATATGGTATTGAGTCCAAAAACATTTTGCCGTACCGCTTGGTGATGACACGGCGGTCGAGCAGTACGATAATGCCGCTGTCGGTACGGCTGCGGATCAGACGCCCCGCGCCCTGACGGAATTTCAGAACGGCTTCGGGCAGATCATATTCAAAAAACGGACTGCCGCCGCGGTTGCGGATGCGTTCCTCCCGCGCCGCGATCAGCGGGTGTCCGGGGGAGGCGAAGGGCAGTTTGGTGATGATAACGTTGCTCAACGCTTCACCGGGAACGTCCACGCCCGTCCAGAAACTGTCCGTCCCCATCAGAACGGAGTTGGTGTCCGCAATGAACTCCTTTATCAGCATCGAACGGGTCAGGGCCTCTCCCTGAATGAGCATCTGCCAGTTGTTGAGCATACAGGGCGTCCGCAATGCCAGTGCCGCCCCCCGCAGCATCTTGTAACTGGTGAAAAGCACAAACGCCTTGCCGTCGGTCATGCGGAGAAAACGGGGGATCTCCCGGTTGACCGCCTCCTGATACTCCTCCGCCATGGACGGGTCGGGCATGATGCGGGGAATGAGAAGTTTTGCCTGATTTTTGCTGAAAGGGGAGTCCAGCAGCAGGGTCGAACCGTTGCAGAAGCCCGTTCTGCCGCAGAAGTAATCAAAACGGTTGCTGACGGTCAGCGTGGCACTGCACAGAATGACCGGAAAATCCTGATTGAAAAGAACTTCAGAAAGGATCTCCGCCACGTTCAGCGGCGAGGCGTGGAGCCGCACGCCTCCGCGTTCACTTTCGGCATAGTAAACCGCATCGGGAATGGTCTGATTGGTAAATTGGTCGATGCCGTTGACATACTCCATACAGTTGGAGAGCTGGGCTTCAAATTCCGTTTTCAGCCCCGCTTCTTCGATATCCTCCACATATTTGGAAAGTTCAAAATAGAGCGTTTGCAGTTTTCTGCTCAATGTGTCGGGGAAACGCTGCGGTTCACGGATGATGACGGCGGTCTCTTCGCGGCGGCTGATATACTCTTCGTAGTTTGCGAAAAAACCGTACGCTTCACCTCTTGTGTCGGAGACCAACGCCCGCAGTTCCATGGCATTTTCGCCCTGACGCATCAGGAGCCCGCGGGCATTTTCCTGATTGAAGAGGCGGTTCAGCGTGCCGACGATCCCCGCCCGTGACAGGTGAAGTCCGAGATATTCGGCGGCGTTGTTTTCCAGCGTATGCGCCTCATCAATGAGGACTGCCCCGTAATTGGGCAGCAGTGCCCCCGCAGAATCATTGCAGCAGCGCATGGCAAGGTCGGTGAAAAAAAGTGCGTGGTTCGCCACGACGATATCCGCCGTCTCCCACTCCTGTCGTGCTTTGTAGTAAAAGCAGTTGCGGAAAAACGGACACTTCGGCCCCATGCAGTTGTGCGCTTCGCATGCTACCAGATCCCACGTTGCGGGGTCTACTTTGAATTCGAGCGAATCCCGGTTGCCGTCATCGGTTTTGTCGATCCAGTGTGAGAGCCGCTGAACTTCCAGAGCCATTTCCGGCGAGGGCAGCAAGGCATCTTTCTGGTCGGCACTCAACAGGGAATAGCGTCTGCGGCAGAGATAGTTGCGCCGTCCTTTGGCAAGTGCCGCTTTGAAGTCGATCCCCGTGAGTTTGCGCAGAAGCGGAATATCTTTGTGGACCAACTGCTCCTGCAATGTGATGGTTTCGGTCGAAACGATCGCCGGACGTGAAGCGATTTTGGAACGGAAGATCAGCGGTATCAGATAGGCGAAACTCTTGCCGACGCCGGTCGGAGCCTCAATGCAGAGATTTTGTCCCAGCGCAAGTGCATCGGCGATCGCTCCGGACATCCGGAGCTGCTGGGGGCGGAATTCATAGGGACGCCCTCCCTGCTGTGCCGCCTCTTTCAGCGGGCCGCCGGGGGCGAAAAAGGCTTCGCAGTCGGGGCGGAGGGAACGTTCCTGATGATTGTCATAATCCTCTGCGGCAAGGTCGGCATCCGGTTCAAAAGCCATTTCCAGTTCTTCGATGTTGAAACTGGTTCCGGCATCATCTTCGGGGAGAAAGTCATCGATCATGAGCTATACCTCAAGGGCACGGCTGATCTGTGCCGGAAGTTTTTGCAGAAGTTCTGCCGGAACATTGAAACGTTCAAAAAATTCCGTAAGCAGTTTTAGGGTGTGTTTCTCCGGGGCGGCGGCAAGGTCGGCGGCACTGCGCTGGAAAGAGACCTTTATTTCCGGGATATGACAGCGGAAACCATCCAGTGTCCACTCTTCTGTTCCGGAACAGGAAAGTTCAAGGGTCAGCAAGTTGTCTGCCAGACCGAGTTCCGTATAATATCCGCCGAGAAATGCGGTCATGCGGGCGGAAAAGTTGACGATCTGCTCCATATTCAGATTGCGTTCCCCGTCGGAGAATGTGCAGAGAAAGTGGAACAGCCCGCTCTTGAAGAATTGGCACATCTTCTGCCGTTCTTCCGGCAGGGAGCGCAGCGCGACGTTGGTGAAATAGGCTTCTGAAATATCTCCGGCAGAGAGAAAATCCTCCGCTGTGTTCCCCGTGTTCCAGACCCGTTCCACCGCATTGCGGATCTCTGTAAGCGTGAAGCGTTCTGCATCGAAACTCTGCGGGATGACTGCAAATTCCGCTTGAATGGAGGGTTGTTCCGGCATCTGACGGCGGCGGTTGAAAAAGAGCCGCGCCGTTTCCATGACGGCGGCGAACTCCCCCGCTCCTGCGGCGGGGTCATTGGCGGTGCGGGTTTCATAAAGAATTCCCCGGAGCATCCGTCCCAACGCTTCCCGCTGGTTGCGCAAGGCGCGCTGGATGATGCTCTGCATTTCGATCGCACGGTAGGCGATGCGGCTGGAGGCATCGGGGGTACGGATGTAAAATGCGCCCTGCTGAAGTTCGTTATCCACGTTCTGACTGCACACGTGCGGCAGATGCTTGAATGGACGTATCATAAAAATCGCATAGCGTTTGCCGTCGATTTCGGGGCGTTCGATGGTGAAATCAATGGGCGGGTCCACATAGCGGTTGATAAATGCTCCGACCGTCGAGGGGTCGAAAGAGTGGACTTCTTCATCCGAAAGCCCCTGATAATCGGAGGGATGCCCCGACTGATCCTCGCCGACACCGATAACGACACTGCCGCCTTTGGTGTTTGCCATGGCAAGGCAGTGGCGGATGATTTTTGCGCGGGCAGGGCGGGACATCAGATTCCAGTTCATGGCAGACTTGTAATCCAGCACTTCGGATTCCACGCCCCGTTTGACCAATTCTTCCAATGCCCCGTGATCCATTATTCCGCCTCTTCCGGGTTGTAAACGATATGCTGACAGTTATCGCACTGGGTGACGGCTCCGCGTGCCATGTCGGTCATGGTCTGGGGAGTTACCCGCATGTGGCAGCCGCCGCAGATGCCGCCGGTGACAGGTACGACAGGGGCGGCGGAACTTTTGCCTTTTTTCAACTGTTCGTAGAGACGGAGCAGATTTTGTTCGACTCCGGCGGCAAGTCCGGGACGTTTTGCCTGAAGAGCGGCGATCTCCTGCTTGAGATCGGTTGCCAGTGTGCCGAGTTCGTCGAACTCCTGCTTCAGATCTTTGAGGGCGGCTTCGCTTGACGATTTCACTTTGCGGTAGTTCTTTTTGCCCTCTTCAAAGAGTTCCAGATTTTCGATGACTTTGCTTTCAAGGTCGCTGATCTTCTGTTTGTTGAGGGCGATGGTGGAGAGCATCGCCTGATATTCGGTATTTTTCTTCACCATAGCGGATTGCTGTTCCAGTTTTTTGCTCTCTTCCTGAAGTGCGGCGATCTCGGATTCGGCGGCTTTGGCGGCGCGTTCAAATTTCCGGGCATCTTCGGCGGCCTGATTGACGGCGGCGATGGTTTTATCCCGTTCCGCTTTCAGATTGAGCATCTCTTTGGGGAGGATTTCAAGACGGGTTTCGTAACCCTGTATTTTCAGGTCGGCATCCTGAAGGGCGAGCAGATTTTCGATCCATTTTGCCTGCATGATATTTCTCCGTGGTTAAAAAAGTTCCTGTTGACTGTTCAGGGGGCGCAAGCCCAGTTTTTCCCATGCTTTGGGGGTGGCGACACGTCCTTTTGAGGTGCGCACGAGATAGCCCCGCTGGATAAGGAAGGGTTCGTACACGTCTTCGATGGAGGACTCCTCTTCGCCGACGGAAACGGCGATGTTCTTCAATCCGACCGGACCGCCGTGGAAGTTGACCACGATGACTTCGAGGATGCGCAAGTCCATTTCGTCCAGTCCGTCGGGAGCGATTTGCAGCATTTCCAGAGCATCGGCGGCGACTTGTCCCGTAATGACGGAGTCGGCTTTGATCTGCGCATAGTCGCGGGCGCGGCGGAGCAGATTGTTGGCGATACGCGGAGTTCCCCGGCAGCGGGAGGCGATCTCTCTGGCTCCGTCATCTTCCAGTTCCACATCGAGGATGCCTGCGGAACGTTTCAGGATGCGGCAGAGACTCTCCACATCGTAGTAGTCCAGACGGATGTTCAGCCCGAAGCGGCTGCGCAGCGGCGAGGAGATCATTCCCTGCCGGGTGGTCGCACCCACCAGCGTGAAGCGGGGAATGGTCAGCCGCACGGAACGTGCGCCCGCACCCTGTTCGAGCATGATGTCGATAAAGAAATCCTCCATGGCACTGTAAAGATACTCTTCCACCGAGGTATTCAGACGGTGGATCTCATCGATGAACAGCACATCGCCGGGTTCAAGGGCGGTGAGGAGTCCGGCGAGGTCGCCGGGTTTTTCGATGGCGGGGCCGCTGGAACTTTTCAGATTGGTTCCTCTTTCGTTGGCGATGATGTATGCCAGTGTGGTCTTGCCCAGTCCCGGAGGTCCGCAGAGCAGAATGTGATCCAGTGCCTCATCGCGGGCTTTGGCGGCACGGACAAAGAGTTCCAGCTGCTCTTTGACTTTATCCTGACCCGGAAAATCGGCAAATTTCGGAGGTCTTAAACTGGTCTCTTTGACCGGATCGCGCCGGTTCAATGTCGATGTTATGAAACGCTCTGTCATTTTTTTTGCTTTTCTGACTTGTTTTTTTCCTGTTTTGGTGTTACTTTTTATCACGTGTACTAAAATAGCGCACATTCCGGTAAATTCCAAATCATTTTCAGGAAAAAAGAAAGGATTTTTGATATGGATATCGAAAAAGTCAAGTTGGCAGCAGATACTGTCCGTGTACTTTCTGCTGAAGGAGTGCAGAAAGCCAAGTCCGGTCACCCCGGTATGCCCATGGGGTGCGCCGATTTCGCATTCACCCTCTGGTACAAGTATATGCGGTACAATCCGAAGAACCCGTCATGGATCGGACGTGACCGCTTTGTGCTGTCCGCCGGACACGGCTCCATGCTGGAATACTCCCTGCTGCACCTCTTCGGGTACGGTTTGAGCATGGATGAACTCAAAAACTTCCGCCAGTGGGGCAGCAAAACCCCCGGACACCCGGAATTCGGTCATACCGCAGGCGTGGACGTGACCACCGGTCCCCTCGGCAGCGGATTTGCCACCGCCGTCGGTATGGCGATCGCTGAACGCGCTTTCGCCGCCAATACCGGACTGGACAAGGCCGGGCTCATGCCCAACAAGATTTTCGTCATCTCCGGCGACGGCTGTATGATGGAGGGAACCTCCAGTGAAGCGGCGTCCCTCGCCGGACACCTGAAACTGGACGAACTGGTGGTCTTCTATGACGACAACAGCATCACCATCGAAGGCGGTACCAACCTCGCATTCAGCGAAGATGTCGCCGCCCGTTTCGCCGCCTACAACTGGCGCGTTCTTAAAATCGCCGATGCCAACGATGTTGCCCAGTGCGATGCCGCTCTGGCGGAAGCCGTCAAAAGCGACGGCCGCCCGACCCTCATCATCGGCAAAACCAAAATCGGTTTCGGCGCACCCACCAAGGAGGGCAAGGCAAACTCCCACGGCGAACCCCTCGGCGAAGAGGAACTTGCCGGTCTGCGCAAAAATCTGGGCTTTGAGGGCGAAGCCTTCACCGTCCCCGCCGCTGTGAGCGAAATTTGCAACGCCCGTGTGGAAGAACTGGTCAAAGCCGCCGCTCAGTGGGAGGCGGATTATCAGGCGTTCCTCGATGCCGATGCCGACCGTGCCGCCAAAGTGCTTTCCTACGTGAACCGCACCGTTCCGGAAGATATCGAAGCGCAGCTGCTCGCCGTTGCTCCGGTGGATAAACCCATTGCCAGCCGTGCCAGCAGCGGTGCGGTGCTTCAGAAGGCGTCTGAACTCGTTCCCGCATTGCTGGGCGGTTCTGCCGACCTCTCCCCCTCCAACAAGAGCGACATCAAAAACGGCGGCGATTTCACCGCTGAAAACTGGACGGGACGCAACCTCCACTTCGGTATCCGCGAACTGGGTATGGGTATGGCGGGCAACGGTATGGCTCTTACCGGGCTGACCATTCCTTATACGGCGACCTTCTTTGTTTTCTCCGATTACATGAAACCTGCCATCCGTCTTGCCGCACTGCAGAAACTGCATCAGATCTACATTTTCACCCACGACAGTTTCTATGTCGGTGAGGACGGCCCCACCCACCAGCCGATCGAACAGCTTGCCATGCTCCGTTCCATTCCCGGTTTGACCGTGATCCGCCCCGCCGAAGCGCACGAAGTCGCCCAGGCCTGGGCAGCGGCACTCAAGGCGGACGGCCCTGTGGCTCTGCTGCTCACCCGTCAGGATTTGAAGCCCTATCCCGCAGAAGTTGCGGCAAACTGCGATGTCTCCAAGGGTGCCTTTGTTGTGAGCGATGATGAGGATTTCCAACTCATCCTTATTGCCACGGGTTCCGAAGTCAATCTGGCTCTGGAAACGGCAGAACTGCTCCGCAAAGAGGGACATATCGGCGTGCGTGTGGTCTCCATGCCGTCACAGGAACTCTTCCTCGCCCAGAGTGACGAATATCAGGAAGAGGTTCTGCCCTCCTGGTGTCCTTTCCGCGTTACCATCGAGGCGGGAACCACCATGGGCTGGCACCGTTTCGCCGGAAGCGACGGCCTGACCATCGGTCTGGATCATTTCGGCGCATCCGCCCCGTACAAGAAACTTGCCGAAGAGTTCGGCTTCACGCCTGCGGGCATTCTTCAGCAGATCGAGGAGTATTACTCCTGTGATGACGATGATGATTGCGGATGCGGTTGCGATTGCGGCTGTGAAGACGATCACTGCGACTGCGACGGAGAGTGTGACTGCCATGACCACAAGTAAGAAAAAAGGAAAGGATACTCCGGTGAAAAAGAAAAACTGGATCATCCTCGGGATCGTTCTTGTAATCGGTATTCTGCTCGGTATCGGCGGCGTCTGGCTCTACGAAGAGAATAAAGATGAAGTCGAAGAGATCGAAGATAAGACCGAAGAGGTCGGAGACCGCCTCAGCACCTGGGGCAAGGATGTCTCCAAGAGTACCAAAAAACTCTTCAAATAATTGAGCGAATGAGAACTCCCCCGTGAGAGCGGGGGAGTCCTTTATCCTGAAATGCGCAAATTTTGTATCATCACAACAGCCGTGACTTTGATATTTACGGCTTATTCCATGCTGAAACCGGGGATGTTCGGTCAGGAGCAGTTTTTACTGCTTCCGGCAGGGGTGTTTTGCGGAACGGCACTGTGGCTTTCGTGGCGTTGTTTCCGCTGGAGCGGTCAGTTGCTCTATTTCGGCTTTATCCCTCTGATGCTCTGGGCGGAAAACAGTAATTTTATCGACCTTTACAAATGCTATGCCGCAAGGCAGTGTTTGCTTTTTACCGGATACATGCTGATTTTCTGGGGGATCGACTTTCTGCTGCGTTCAGAAAAAATGAACCGTTGGAGGGCGGTGATCTGTGCATTGCTGCCGTTGATTTTATATGCTCCGGCGATCGCGATCCTCTTCCGGAATAAAATCGACCGGTCGCATGTGAGTTTTGAATCCATCAAAGCGATCTATCAGACCGATTTGGCAGAGGCGGCGGATTTTGCTCTCGGGCAATCGCATGCGGTATGGCTTCTGCCCTTTATTGTGATCTGGCTTGCCGGAGTGAGTTTCTGGAATTGCCGTACCGCAAAAAAGCGGGAATTGAAAGAGTGGCAGACGGTATTGTGCGTACTTGGCAGTATTCTGTTCGGAGCCGGAATTGCAGAACTCTCCTTTTCACAGACGGAATGTTATTCGTTGAGCAGCGGACTTGTCGTGCGCAGTTTTGAATATTTTGACGAGATCGACCGTTATTCCGCCGACCGCGAAAAAAGAGTGACTGCGGCACGCCGTCTGAAACAGGGCAGGGGAGAAAAAGGCATTTTTGTACTGATTTTAGGCGAAAGCCACAACAAACACTACTTTTCCAGTTACGGATACAAACTGCCGACCACCCCGAATTTGGATAAGTTCCGTCAGGACAGCGATTTCATCTTTTTTGAAAATGCCTACTCCAATCACTGTCAGACCGTGCCGACGTTGAGTTATCTGTTGACCAACCGCAATCAGTACGAACCGGAAACTCCGGCTGTGACTCTGCTGGATATGGCACGGGCAATGAATGTAAAAAGTCTCTGGCTCTCCAACCAGTTTCCGTGGGGTGAATTTGATACGCCGGTCGCTGCGATAGCCAATGGGGCGGATAAGGTGCATTTTCTCAACACCGGCAGTGATTTTCTGCTGAAACAAACCCGTTATGATACTGAATTGGTCACATTGCTTCCGGAGATGATGGACTTTGATAACGGTCTGGTGATCCTGCACATGATGGGCAGTCACCGCCACTATCCGAACCGTTACCCCGCCGGGTATCTGGAGGGACAGCCGTTTTCAGAATATGAAAAAAGTGTTCATTACAGCGATAAGGCTCTGGGGGAGATGATGGCTCTTTTCCGCAAGGATAAGAGAGTGAAAGCGGTCGTTTTTCTTTCGGATCACAGTCATATTCCGGCAGATAAGCGGGGACACAATGCCGACCAGTACACGCAAGAGATGGCTGAGATCCCCATGTTCGTCTATCTCTCCACGGAATACCGCAGAAAAAACAGCGAACTTGCCGCACAGCTGAAGAAAAACAGAACCGCCGTCTTTACCAATGATCTGACGTTTGAACTGATGCTCGGTCTCTGGGGCATCGCCCCGGTATCGGAGTGGAACATCCTTCAGAAAAATTATTCACTCAACTACTCCAACGCCCGCACGCTCTGGGGAACCAAAAGACTTGTACCCTGAAAATCCGTTGTTATTTGAGTCTTGACAGGGTCGTACCGTAGTGACCTCTGATACAGCGTTCGACGCTCCGGCTCAGTTCACCGGCGGAAAAATAATGCCGTTCAGCACAGGAAAGGTAGTATTCGATATAGGGTCTCCGTTCCTGTTCAGAGAACGGGAAAAAACGGAAGAAATTGGCGAGATCCATAATAATTCCCGGTTTCATCCGGTAGAAGAACGGTTTGTAATGGCTGGTTGCCACATCGATCCAGGTGAGTTCCAAGCCCTTTTCTCCGCTGCGGAAGAGGAAGTTTGCCGGAGTCGCTCCCCGGTGAAGGATACGTCTGTCGTGGAGCAGGGCGAGATTTTCCAGATTTTTGCGGATATATTCATCGCGCAGCAGCGGATCGAAATCGGGTTTCCCGGGATGGGTAAGTTCATTGCCCTGTTTGAAGCCTTCCGCAAACTCAGAGATCAGAAATCCGCCTTTGAGCAGAAAGTTTTTCCGGGTATCTCCGGCTGCCAGAAGTTTTGCCATGGGCAAGCCCAGTTGGGCAAAATACTGAAAATACCATGCTTCGTTGGCGAAGGGGGAACGGCGGTGAAAATATTGGTATCCCCGTTTGACAACAGGTGTTGTCTTGTAGATGATTTTGCGTCCGGCGGAGGTCGTCAGCAAAAGGACGTATTTATTGCGGGTTTGCCAAATTATTTCACCCGGACCATCCAAACTGAAGTTTCGGGGATCTTTGCGGAGTTCTTCAAATTCTTCCGCAAAATCAGCAGAGATCCACAGCCAGGGATCTTTCTGCGAAAACATGGATTTTTTCAATACGGTACTGATCGTTTTTTTAATCATGATTTTATCTGCGTCCGAAACGTTTTTCGATTTCATTGTAATTGATATTGATGAGGGTCGGGCGGCCGTGGGGACAGAGTGTGCCCTGCTGACATTCGCCCAACTGCCGCAGCAACTCCGCCGCACCCTCGGGGGGGAGCGTTTCATGCGCCTTGATCGCAGAACGGCATGCCGCACGTGCAACGTATGCACCATCCACTGGGATTTTGTTTTCGGAGTTTTCCAGCAGTTCCTGAAGCATATCCGGAAAGACCTCCGACAGCGGGCGGCTGACTTTCAGATCCAGCGGCAGAGCGTTGATCATCAGCGACGTATTGCCCATCGGTTCAACATCGAAGCCCAGTTTTTCAAAAATATGGCGGTACTTGAGCATCAGCCCCATGTGGGAACGGGGCAGTTCCACCATTTGCGGGAGCAGAAGCGGCTGTGCCGCCGCCCCTTTCTGCGCCTGTTCCAGAAGTTTTTCAAACATAATGCGTTCATGGGCGGCATGCTGGTCGATCATAATAAGCCCCTGCGGGCCTGCCGCGAGGATGTAGGTGTTATCCAAAATGCCGAGGATCTCCGTCGGCCAGCCGCCGGTATAGGGGGCGGCTTTGAAGTTGAAACGCTCCGAAAAATCGACTTCGGGAACTTCCTCTTTTTCCGTTTCCGGCTCTGTTTCTGCAACCGGAGGTTCCTCCTGTGCAATAGCGTATGCCGGATCTCCGGGTGGAAGTTCTTCCGGCGGTTCGGGCGGTGTGAAGACCGGTTCCGGGACCGTCTTTGGCAGCGTTGCATTGCGGATGACCGGTGTCAGTTCAAATTCGCCCTGTTCGGTATCCTTCGGCGTGTAATGAACCTGCATGGTGTCGAGGATCTTATCCAGCGGGACACGCCCGGTAATGGGTAGAGACGGTTCCCGCAAAGCGGCGGGTGAACTCTCTCTGCTCCGCTTCAACGCATTGTTCACCGCCGCTGTAACAGCACGGCTGACCGAATAATCGTATTTGAAACGCACCTCCCGTTTGGCGGGGTGAACGTTTACGTCCACATCTTCCGGAGGCATTTCAATAAAGAGGATCGCCGGGGCGTAACGTCCCGCATCGGTCAGTGTGGCGTAACCCTCTTTCAGCCCGCGGTAAATGGCGGGGGCCTCAATGGGGCGGCGGTTGACGAATGTCCGCTGTTCGTGACGGGAGTTGCGTGTGAACCCCGGAGCGGCGATAAACCCGGTGATGTGCATGTTGTTTTCCACATGATCGACCGGCCACATATTTTCGGCGAACTGTTTGCCGAAAAATTCCCGGATGCGTGCCGCCGGGGTGGAGGCTCCGGGGGAGTTGAAAGCCTGTCTGCCGTCCAGCCGCAGTTCAAAGCCGACCTCCCAGCGGGGGAGAGCCATGGCAATGACCATCTCTTCGATGTGGTGGGATTCGGTTGCCGGGGAGCGGAGAAATTTTCTTCTTGCGGGCGTGTTGTAAAAAAGATCCCGCACCAGCATGGTCGTGCCGATCGCTCCGGCGGCGGGGGTTGAGCCGAGAAACTTTCCGCCTTCGACTTTTACGGAAACGCCTTCGGGGGAATCGGCGGTGCGGGTCGTTACGGTAAAGCGGCTGACCGAGGCGATGGAGGGCAGTGCTTCGCCGCGGAACCCCAGTGTAGTGATGTGGTCGATCTCCTTTTCGGTGAAAAGTTTACTGGTACCGTGCGGTTCCAGACAGAGCAGAGCATCATCGGCATCCATGCCGCTGCCGTCATCGCTGACACAGATCAGGCGGCTGCCGGCGCGTTCGATCTCAATACGGATGCGTTTTGCTCCGGCATCAATGGCATTTTCGACGAGTTCTTTTACCACGGAGGCGGGGCGTTCGATGACTTCACCGGCGGCGATGCGGTTGCTCAACTGCTCCGGCATGACTTTGATTTTGCTCATTTTGCACCTCCGGAAACCGGGCGGGGCTGGGCGTTGCTCAGCATGTACGGCATTGAATTGACCGCTCCGCACTGGATGAGAAAGTTGGAACTGTAACGGTATTTCTGCGCCAGTTCAAAATTACCGGCGGCTGAAAATGCAAGGCTCAGATTTGAATGGATCAGCGGCATATCCGGAGCGAGTTCAAGAGCCTGTTTCAGAAAGCCGATGCCTTTTTGCAGTTCGCCTTTGCGGATCAGGATCTCTCCCAGATTATTGTACAGCCGGGCATTGGCAGGATAGATTTTCAGCAGTTTTCTGCAAATGCGTTCCGCCTGGTCAAGCTGATCGAGGCAATAGCAGGAGACGCTCATCATCAGCAGGGCCTGCGTATTGTGCGGCACATCCGCCAGCAGACGGCGGAGAACGCCCGCCGCATTGTGATAACGCCCCTGCCGTATGGAATTTTCCGCTTCCTTTATCACATGGTCGATCATCTCCTGCGACGGGGCGAAACTGTGTTGTACAGAAAGGGCTTCCGAACCGTAAAATGAAACCAGCAGTGCCGTTGCAAGCACGATCAATGCAAGCGAAATATAAAGCGGAAGAGCCTTTTTCTGTTGAGGGTTCATTGCGCACCTCCGGTGAAATGACAGGCGGTGAAGTGACCGTCTCTGCCCTGAAGTTCAGGCTTTTCGAGACGGCAGCGTTCCTGAAGAGCGGCTGTTTTCCCGCCGCAGAGCAGACAGCGGCCGCAGAAACGGCATCCGGCGGGGAACTCCTCCGGAGTCGGCACATGCCCCGGAATGTTGGCAAGGCGTTCCACCGGGTTGCCGAGACGGGGGACCGCCTCCAGCAAAGCCCGTGTGTACGGGTGCTGCGGATGAGCGAACAACTCTTTTGCGGAGGCGTATTCCACGATCCTTCCGGCGTACATCATCGCTACATTGTCTGCCAGCGATGCAACGATGCCGAGGTTGTGCGTAATGAGGATAACGCCCATGTTTTTCTCTTTGCGCAGATGGTCGATCAATTCCAGTATTTGCGCCTGGATCGTCACATCGAGGGCAGTTGTCGGTTCATCGGCGATCAGGAGTTTCGGGTTTCCGGCGAGAGCCATGGCGATCATTACGCGCTGCTGCATGCCGCCGGACATTTCGTGCGGATAGGCGGAAATGCGGCTTTCCGGGGCAGGGATGCCCACTGCACCGAGCAGTTGGATGATCTCCCTTTTCCGGTCACGTATCTCCGGACGGTGCAGACGCAGAACTTCTGCGATCTGGTCGCCGACCCGGAATACCGGATTCAGTGAAACAGAGGGTTCCTGAAAGATGTAGCCGATCCCGCCGCCGCGGATGCGGCGCATTTCCCGCGGCGGCAGAGCCGTCAGTTCCCGTCCTTCAAAACGGATGCTGTCAGCCGTAACGACAGCGGGCGGAGCGGGGAGAAGTGCAGTCAGTGCCATGCAGCTGATGCTTTTGCCGCATCCGGATTCGCCCACCAGCGAGAGGATCTCCCCCGGTTCGACCGAAAAAGAGACCCCGTCCACCACCTTCGGAGCATCCGGGGCGGCGGAGAAAGCGATTTTCAGATTTTCAACTTGCAAAAGCGGCATAAAAACTCTCAAATTTTGTTTCACAATGATAAATATACTCCAAAAACTGAAATATTCCACAAGATTTCATGGAAAAGATGTTGGAAAAACGCAAAAGAAGAGGTATATTACATCTTGTCAGAATGTAAAACATCAATAAGGGACATTACCCATGAATAAAGTTTTTATCACAGGACGGGGGCTTGTTACCCCGATCGGTGTCGGACTTCAGGAGAATGAAGAGTCGCTCCGCTCCGGGCGCAGCGGCATCGTTGCCGTGCCGGAATTTGTGGAACACCGTCTGGACAGTCAGGTCGGCGGTATGGTCCGGGAAGATCTGTCCAGTCCGCTGCTCGACCGCAGAGCGTTGCGTTTCTGCCCGCCCGTCGGACTGATGAGCGTGATCGCCGCTCAGGAGGCGTTTGCCGAAGCGGGGATCCCCGCAGAAGAGGTGCGCAATCACCGTATCGCTGTTGTCGGCGGCGTCGCCGGGGGAAATTACCGCGAACTGTACGAGTTTGCCAATGCGTACGTTTCCAAAGGATACAAGAGCAGAGCGGTCAGCCCCTACGGAGTACCCCGGGTTATGCCGAGTTCTGCGGTGAGCAACCTCTCTCTGGTATTCGGTATGCGCGGAGAGTCTTACGATATTTCAGCGGCTTGCGCCAGCAGTGCGCTGGCGGTCATCATCGGAGCCCGGTTGATCCGCTCCGGTCAGTACGATATGGTGCTTGCGGGGGGCGCGGAGCAGTTGGACTGGGTTCAGGCGATCGGTTTCTGCGCCTGCCGCGCACTGTCCACAAAATACAATGAAACGCCGTCCCGTGCCAGCCGTCCTTTCGACCGTGACCGTGACGGTTTTGTATTGGCGGGCGGCGGGGCCTATGTGCTGCTGGAATCCGAAAAAAGCGTTCAGGCGCGCGGAGTCCGTCCGATCAGCATGGTCTCCGGGCTCGGTGCAAACAGCAACGCCGTCGATATGGTCGTGCCGGATGCCGCCGCTACCGCCGCTGTGATGGCGGAGGCGATCGCCGATGCGGGGCTGAAAGCCGCTGATATCGGTTACGTCAATACCCACGGAACCAGTACCCCCGTAGGTGATCCGATCGAAATGGAGGCGATCCGTCAGGTGCTGGGCGAAAAAGTGATGATCAACAGTACCAAATCCCAGACCGGCCACATGGTCGGTGCCACGGGTGCGGCAGAGATCATCTTTACTTCCATGATGCTGGAAAAGAATTTTATTTCTCCCTCCATCAATCTGGATAATCCCGATGATGAATTTGCATGGGCGGATCTTGTGCGGGAGTGCCGTGAAGGAACAAGTGTCCGTCATGCTGTTTCAAACAGTTTTGCATTCGGCGGTTCCAACGCCGCAGTTGTGATCAGTGATTGTAAGTAATTGAAAATGAAGGATAGCAGTATGCCGAAAGTTCAGGATAAGTTGCGTAGTTTGATGCAGAAATTCAATGTGTACGGCGATTTTCTTGTGGGTGTGCCGTTCGGTAACGGTCACGTCAACGATACTTTCCGCATAACGTACGATCAGGGCGGAGTGCGCCTTAACTACGTTCTTCAGCGCATCAACAAAGAGGTCTTCAAGGAACCCGAAAAGGTCATGGAGAATATCGACCGGGTAACGGCGCACATCCTCAAAAAGATCCGTGCGGCAAAAATGGAGACCCGTAAACGTACCGTCCGGCTTCTGCGTACTCCCGATGATAAACCTTATGCCGTCGATGATGACGGCAATTACTGGCGTGTCTATATTTTTGTGGAACGCGCCCGTGCGTACGACGTGCTGGAAACTCCGGAACAGGCATTCGGTATTGCCAAGGCATTCGGTGAGTTCCAGCAGCAGTTGACCGACATCCCCGGCGGCAGACTTCATGAGACCATTCCTGATTTTCACAACACGCCGCAGCGTATTCAGCAGTTGAAAGATGCCATTGCCCGCGATCCGCTCGGACGTGCCGGAGAGGTGCAGAAAGAGATCGATTTTGTTCTCGAAAGGGAGGAAGAGGCGGGTATCCTTGTCCGTCTCAACGCCTCCGGAGACATCCCGGAACGCATCACTCACAACGACACCAAGAGCAACAATATTCTGATCGATGACCTTTCCGGGGAAGGTATCTGCGTGATCGACCTCGATACTGTCATGCCCGGTCTGTCGCTGTACGACTTCGGCGACATGGTGCGCACCTGTACCAGCCCTGCGGAAGAGGACGAGTTGGATCTGCGCAAAGTTTACATGCGCTTTGAGATGTACGATGCCCTCTTTGCCGGGTTCTGCGAAGCCGCCGGAAGTTTCATGACTCCCGCCGAAAAAGAACATCTCGCAACCAGCGGCAAGATCATTACGCTTGAGATCGGAACCCGTTTTCTTGCGGACTATATCAACGGGGATACCTACTTCAAGATCAAGCGTCCCCAGCACAATCTGGAACGCTGCCGCGCGCAGTTCCAGCTGGTGCGCTCCATAGAATCCCAGATGAACGATATGATGAAACTGCTTTAACTTCAGGAATTTTGACCTATGCCCTCTGATTTTGTCCACTTGCATTTGCACACCCATTACAGTATGCTTGACGGAGCCTGTACCGCAAAAGGTCTGGTGAAACTGGCAGAAGAATACGATATGAATGCCATCGCCATCACCGACCACGGTTACATGGGGGGCGTGGAGGAGTTTCACAGTACGTTATCCAAGGCGGGCATGAACCCCATTATCGGCGTGGAGGCTTATCTTGCGCCCGGAGACCGCCGGGATTTTGACGGGACGAAGATGTTCAACAAGGGCGGTTTCCACCTGATACTGCTCTGCGAAAACGAGACCGGGTACAAGAGTCTCTGCAAGATGATGTCCGCCGCCAACAAAGAGGGTTTTTATTACAAACCCCGTATCGACAAGGAACTGCTGACGCAGTACAACGAAGGATTGATCTGCACCAGTGCCTGTATCGGCGGGGAGATTTCCCAGTATTATCTGCAAGGCAATGTTCAGCGGGCGGAGCAGGCTCTCAAAGAGTATCTGGATCTTTTCGGGCGCGACCGCTTCTTCCTCGAACTCATGGATCACGGTATGGAGGAAGAGCGCAAGTGCAACCGTTATCTGATCGAAATGGCAAAAAAGTACGATTTGAATTTGATCGCCACCAACGACGTTCACTATATGCGCAAAGAGGATGCCGAGGCGCACGAGATCATGCTCTGCATCCAGACCGGTGCGAAACTGGCGGAAGATCACTTCAAGTTCCCCGCTCCTGAATTTTACTTCAAGAGCGAAGCCGAGATGAAGGAACTTTTCAAAGAGGTTCCCGAAGCGATCACCAATACCCGGCTGATCGCCGACCGCTGCAGTATGAAGTTCCACTATGTGCCGGAAGTCAACCACTATCCGAAGTTCTTTATGCCGGACGGCAGACTGTCCGAAAAAAGCGATTTGCGCGAAGTCTGCTTTGACAATATGGAATACCGCTACGGTTTCGACCCGCGGAAACTGAAAGAACTCACCCCGGAACAGCAGGCGATCATCGACCGCATGGATTACGAACTCGGCGTGATCGAAAAAACCGGTTTCATCAGTTACTTTTTCGTGGTGTCGGATTTTATCCGTCACGCCAAAAGTCAGGGCATCCCGGTCGGTCCGGGGCGCGGTTCGGGTGCAGGTTCTCTTGTTGCCTACCTGACGCTGATCACCGACATCGACCCGCTGCGTTTCGGCTTGTTCTTTGAACGCTTCCTCAACCCGGAGCGTGTCAGCCCCCCCGACTTCGATATCGACTTCTGCGAAAAGCGGCGGAGTGAAGTGATCGAATACGTCCGGCAGAAGTACGGTTTCGACAGCGTTGCGCAGATTTGTACTTATGGTCAGTTGAAGGCGAAAGCGGTGATCAAAGACGTTGCCCGTGTACTTGGTTTTGATTTTGAATTCGGCAACCGTCTCTCCAAAATGATCCCCGAAGACCCCAAGATGACACTGGCAAAAGCGGTGGAGGAAAACAAAGACCTTGCCGCTGTACTTGAGACCGACGAATCGATCAAACGGGTGTGGAAATATGCCACCGTTCTGGAAGGATTGAACCGGCAGCCCGGCATCCACGCCGCCGGGGTCATCATCGGCGACCAGCGGCTGGATAACCTTGTGCCGCTCTCCCGCAGTGCCTCCGACAGTATGGTCGTGCCGTTCCCCGCCGCCCCCTGCGAAGCACAGGGATTGCTGAAAATGGACTTCCTCGGGCTGAAAACACTGACCATTATCCGCAATGCGCAGGATATGATCAAAAAAGATTTCGGCGTCGATATCGACATGATGAAAATTCCGCTGGATGACAAACAGACGTTTGAAATGCTTCAGCGCGGCGAAAGTGTGGCGGTGTTTCAGTTGGAATCCGGCGGTATGCAGAACCTCTGCCGCTCTTTCGGCGTGGAAACGTTGGAACACATCATCGCTCTGCTGGCGATCTACCGCCCCGGTCCGATGCAGTTTATCCCCGAATTCATCCGCCGGAAAAAAGGCGAAGAAGAGATCATCTACGACCATCCGCTTATGGAGGCGTGTTTGAAAGAGACCTACGGCATCATGCTCTATCAGGAACAGATCATGCAGGTCGTTCAGGTGCTTGCCGGGTTTACGCTGGGCGGTGCCGATATTCTCCGCCGTGCCATCGGCAAGAAGAAGGTCGATGTTCTGGCGCAGCAGAAAGAGAAGTTCTTCAAGGGGTGCAAAGAGACCAATAACATCGACGAAGCCCTTGCCGACCAGATTTGGGAAAAGATCAAGTTGTTCGCCGGATACGGTTTCAACAAATCCCACTCTGCGGCATACGGCTTTGTCTGTTATCAGACGGCATACCTCAAAGCACATTATCCGGTGCAGTTTATGGCGGCGATCCTCAACGGTGAAATCGAATCCGCCGACCGTATCGCTTTTATGATCAATACCTGCAAGGAGATGGGGCTGAAAGTCCTGCCTCCGGATGTGAACTCTTCCGACATCCGTTTCTCCACCGACAACGGCAACATCCGTTTCGGGCTCGGTGCCATCAAAGGCGTGGGCGAAGTTGCCGCAAGCCAGATCATCGAAAGCCGTCAGAAAGACGGTCCCTTTGAGTCCTTCCTCGACTTCTGCGAACGGTGCGGCAGTGCGGTCAACTCCCGTATGCTGGAGCATCTGACCCGTGCCGGAGCATTTGATGCGCTGGGGTTGCGCCGCTCGCAGATCCTTGCCATCGCTGAACCGATGATGGCGTTTGCCGCAGAAAGTGCCAGAGACAAGGCAAGCGGTCAGGGGTCGCTTTTCGATATGCTCGATGAGTCTGCCTGTGAAGGCTGCTCCGTGCCGATCCCGGATATTCCGGAATTCGATCAGGAAGAGATCCTCAAGAGCGAAAAGGAACTGCTGGGCTTCTACGTGACGGGCCATCCGCTGGACCCTTACGCTGAACTGGTGAAAAACTTTTCCTCCTGTCCTTTGCGCGATTTGGGTACTCTGCCCGATAACAGCCGGGTGCGGCTGACCGGTATGGTGAATACGTTTACGACCAAATTCAGCAAGAACTCCGGCAAACAGTTCGGTATTCTGTTGTTGGAAGATCTGGATGCCTCCATTGAATGTATGATTTATGAACGTGCGCTCAATGAATTGATGAAAGAAAATATTCCCATGGTGCCGGGAACTCCGCTGCTGCTGGAAGCCTCCGTAAGCAAACGGGACGAGAATGAACTTCCCCGTGTCATCATCGACAAGGTGATGCTGCTGGAAGAGGCGGCGGGCGATTTGACCCATGAACTGCATCTGCATTTTTACGCCGAAAATTACGACAGCGCACTGCTGCGCAAGGTCGCGGACCTCTGCTTTGCCGTACCCGGCAAAACCAATGTGGTGATCTGCTTTGTCGGCAAGGATGACTCCGTAACCTTTATCGAGGGCAGGGGGCGTCAGATCACTGTGACGCCGCAGTTGTTGAAGAGTCTGGATGAACTGATCGGCAAAGAACACTACCGTCTGCGCGCCATCCCCTACAATCCGCCCCCGAAACGGGTGTGGAACAAAGAAAAAGCCCCTGCCGCTGAAGAAGAGAAAAAATAAATGTTGGATGCGATTTTTTCCGGTTGGGCGGTGCCGATTTTGCTTTCGGCACTGGGGCTGGGGTTTTACGATGTCTGCAAGAAAGATGCGGTGCGTGACAATTCGGTAATGCCGGTTTTGTTTTTTGCAACGTTATCGGGTTCACTGTTCTTTATCCTTCTGACACTGTGCGGGGGGAATTTTCGTGAAATCGCCGCCTGTTCTGCGGCGACATGGTGGAGACTGCTGGGAAAATCGGCACTGGTCGGTTCCAGTTGGGTCTGTGTTTATTACGCCATGCGTGATTTGCCGATATCGATCGCCGCTCCGGTGCGTGCAAGTTCTCCCGTCTGGACACTGATCGGCGGAATTCTGCTTTTCGGGGAGATCCCGACTCTGATACAGGCGGCTGGAATGGTGCTGATTTTTGCCGGATATTACTTTTTTGCCGTGTTCGGAAAAACGGAAGGCTTTTCGCTGAAACATCACGGTATGTATCTTATTTTACTCGGAACTCTGCTCGGAGCATCCTCGGCTCTTTACGACCGCTATCTGCTGGGGGTGTTGAATATTCCGCGTGCGACGGTACAGTTCTGGTTTTCGGTGGATCTGGTCTTTCTGCTTGGGATAAGCTGGCTCATCCGCCGCTGTATCGGCACAAAGGGTCGTCCTTTTGTTTGGCGGTGGAGCATCGTTGCGACCGGAATTCTGCTGATTATAGCGGATGCCCTCTACTTTTATGCGGCAAGCAAGCCCGAAGCGCAAATTTCGATCCTCTCTCTGATGCGCCGCAGTAATTGCATTGTAAGTTTCACTCTCGGAGTATGGGTTTTCAAGGACCGCAACATCAAGCGCAAAGCCTTTGCGCTCGCGCTTATTCTTGCGGGCGTTGCTGTGCTGGTATTATAACGTTTTACTGCGGATAACTGCGTTCGTTACTTGTATTTCTGCGGGAAGCAGTTATATTTCTAAAAAGGAGAAATATTATGAACATTCAGGAAATCGCCAAACTTGCCGGTGTTTCTCCGGCTACGGTGTCACGGGTTTTCAGCCATCACCCCGGCATCAGTGAAGACGTCCGCAACAAGGTTTTTGACATTGCCCGCAGTCACAATTATCATCCCCGTTTTTCCCAGAAACAGAAAAATGTGGTCATTATTACGCCCTACAATTCCGAATTTCCGGCACAGAGTTGCGTGGATATGATTTTAATGGCTCTGATGCAGAAACTTCCGCAGCAGGGGTTCCGTCTGGAGATCCTGCCGCTGAACAATATTGAACGGCTTGAAAGCATCCAGTTTTGCGGAGCAGTCGCCATCGGCGGGGAGTTGTCGGATTTTCCCGGCTGGGCGGAGCGTTTCCCTGTTCCGCTGGTGATCGTTGACCGTCCGCCGTGGAACAGAAGGGTCGAAAATGTCTGTTTTGTCCGCTCTGATGAAGAACAGGGAATGGAATTGGCGATAAAACATCTTGTTCAGCACGGTTGCCGCAAGATCGGCTGTATCATTCACGGTACGCCGGAGCGGGGCAATGCCAAACTGCGGCACGATGCGGTGACGGCGGCTTTGAAACAGCACGGACTTCCGGTCGATCCGCTGTTGATCTGTTATTCCGGTGACGGTTCTGAAAAGTATGTGGAGTTGATCGGCAAGTTGCTCAAACGGGGCGTGGATGCCCTTTTCTGCCCCGGGGGAAATGCGGGGATCTCCGGCGTATATGCCCTTTCGCTCTTCAACCGGAAAATTCCGGATGATATTTCTCTTATTGCTTCGGAGCAAACGTTTTACTCCCGTTTTGCCGTTCCTCCGCAAACGACGATTTCCCCTGATTACAGCGGCATGGCGGAGGCGGTCGGAAAGGTGCTGACGGACTGGCTGGACAATGCTCCCCTGACGCCTGTTATCACCTTGCCCTACCGCCTGATCGAGCGCGAAAGCGTATCTGAAAAATAAAATAAACATAGACTGATAAAAAAATCCGCGCGCAGCGCGTACCCCGCCCCGGGTCGTACCCGGACGTGATCCAGCGGCGGAACGCTGGTCGCCGCCTTAAAATGGCGGCGAAAGTACAAGCGCAGCGTCGATATTGCCTCGCA
>JAFTUS010000081.1 GCA_017466125.1 Lentisphaeria bacterium
GAGTCAACGGCAAAATACGGGCGATCGGATATGCCAGAACCCGCAAACTGCCCTTTTTAGGTATTTGCCTTGGTATGCAATGTGCGGTCATCGAATTTGCCAGAAATGTTTTGCATTACAGCGATGCTGATTCCAGCGAGTTCAACACCGCATCCGGCTGTCCGGTCATCGACCTTATGGAATCCCAACGCGCTGTCCGGGAAAAAGGCGGAACCATGCGGCTGGGGGCTTTTGATTGTGTCATAACGCCGGGAACTTTAACAGAGCAGCTTTACGGCACGCAAAAAATAAGAGAACGCCACCGCCACCGCTACGAATTTAATAATGCCTACCGCAAAGAGTTTGAAAATGCCGGCTTGAAAGTTGCCGGAGAAAATCCGGAAGCTGAACTTGTGGAGATCGTTGAACTGGCTGACCACCCGTTTTTTATCGGGTGTCAGTTCCATCCGGAATTCAAATCACGCCCCCGGAAAGTGCATCCGCTTTTCGATGGACTTATAAAAAGTGCTTTACAGAAAGGCTGCTGATCATGGCAAAACGCACAGATATAAAAAAGATCATGCTCATTGGTTCCGGTCCTATCGTTATCGGTCAGGGCTGTGAGTTCGACTATTCAGGTGTTCAAGCCTGCAAGGCTCTGAAAGCCGATGGCTTTGAAGTGGTGCTGGTCAACAGCAATCCTGCCACCGTAATGACCGACCCGGATCTGGCAGACCGGACTTACATCGAACCATTGACCTGCGACATCCTCCACGAGATCATCCGGCGGGAACGCCCTGATGCGTTACTGCCCACATTGGGCGGGCAAACGGCATTGAATCTGGCAATGGAACTGGAGGAAAAAGGCATTTTACAGCGTTATAATGTGGAAATGATCGGAGCTTCTGCCCAAGTCATCCGCCGGGCAGAAGACCGACAGCTTTTCAAGGAAGCCATGCAGAAGATCAATTTGGATATGCCCCGCTCCGGTTCGGCACATACCGCAAGCGAAGCCTTTGCCATTGCCAAAACCATCGGCAGCTGGCCATTGGTGATCCGCCCCGGCTTTACGCTGGGCGGTACCGGCGGCGGCATTGCCCATAATGAGGAGGAATTTGCTGCAATCGTAAAACGCGGTCTGGAAGCGAGTATGAATTCTGAAGTTTTGATCGAAGAATCGCTCCTGGGCTGGAAAGAGTTTGAAATGGAGGTCATGCGGGATAAAAAAGGCGACAGCGTGATCGTTTGCTCCATTGAGAACTTTGACCCCATGGGCGTTCACACCGGCGACAGTATAACCGTAGCCCCCATCCAGACTTTAAGCGACCGGGAGTATCAGACGATGCGGGATAATTCCTTGAAAGTCCTCGCTGCCATCGGCGTGGAAACCGGCGGCAGCAATGTGCAATGGGCGGTAAATCCTGCTGACGGCAGGCAGATCATTATTGAGATGAATCCCCGGGTTTCCCGTTCCAGTGCTCTGGCAAGTAAAGCTACGGGCTTTCCCATTGCCAAGATCGCCGCCAAGTTGGCTGTGGGCTACACTTTGGAAGAGCTGCGCAATGATATAACGACCTCTACACCCAGCTGCTTTGAACCGGCACTGGATTATGTGGTCGTAAAGGTACCGCGTTTTACTTTTGAAAAATTCCCCAATGCTGATCCTGTTCTTGGTACCCAGATGAAATCGGTAGGCGAAGCAATGGCTATCGGGCGTAATTTTAAGGAAAGTTTGCAAAAAGCCTTACGCAGTCTGGAAAACGGCAGAGCCGGATTTGGAGCCGACGGCAAAGATGAACTGTTTGAAAATTGTGATGATACGGAGTTGGAAAACAAATTACGGAACCCCACCGCAGAGAGGATCTTCTACATCCGGGCTGCCTTGAAACGGCGTTGGAGCATAGAAAAAATCCACCGTTTAAGTATGATCGACCCATATTTTTTGCGGCATTTATCCGAACTTGCGGCATTTGAAGATGAAATAAAGTCTGC